>MHXM01000173.1:0-11383 GCA_001825565.1 Desulfuromonadaceae bacterium GWC2_58_13 | reverse complement strand
AGCTGCGCACCTGGGCAGAAGGGCAGCCTACCGGGCCGTGGCCGGTGGAGACAGGGGCCTGAGCTGCTCGACCGCGGCTTCGTCGAATTCGTCCGCCCGCCGTTTTTCGACGGTGATCGCGCCCATGGGACAGTGCCCCAGGCAGGCGCCCAGACCGTCGCAGAGGTTGTCGGCCACCAGCCGGGCCTTGCCGTTAACGATCCGAATGGCGCCTTCGGCACAACCGGGAACGCACTCGCCGCAGCCGTTGCATTTATCTTCGTCGATTTTTACGATTTCTCTGATCATGGGGTTTGCTCCTCTATGTCGATTAGCGGTCGAAGTTGTCCGGGTCATGCTGTCAATCTAACCGAATTCCCTGTCATCATCCTTGACCGGGATCAAGCCTTTGTAAAAATCAAAAAAAATAATGCCAGAGCAGATCGAGTCGCCCCCGCAGAATCAGGCGCCTGCCGGAAAACCGCATGATCTCCCGCACCTTCTCCCGGTGCCCCGGGCGATAACAATGCACGCTGCAATGCTTGCAGGTCGGCTTGGGATCGAGGGGACAGCGCAACCGGCGCCGAATGGCGTAGGCCAGAAAATCCCGGCATTCGCCGCACAGGGGAAATCGACTCGAACTGATTCCGAGCCGGGCCAATTCATCGTCGTCGCGCGCTGCCGGTTCATCTCGATGCTGGGCCCGGCAGTAAACCGACGTAAACCTGGCGAGCACAAGGAGATCCTTCAGTTCGCTCCGGGTCGGTTGAGGTGTCGGGTTTTTGGTCGCGTTCATATTTCTCATTATACGCTCTTCCCCAGTCAAACTCTCTGGATGAAACATCCAACCGAACATCATCATAAGGGGAAATACCGCACCGGGCCTTGACCGGGGTCAATTCGAAAAAGCAAAAGGCCCCTGCGTGACAGGAGCCCTTTCATTCGAAAATATGAGGACTTGGAACTATTCTTTAAAGCTGAAGGAGAGATCTTCCAGGCGGTCGCGATCAAGAAACACGATCACCTTGCCGCGCACCTCGATGATGGCGTCATCGGCCAGCTTGCGGAGGGTGCGGGACAGGGTTTCGCTGACCGTGCCGAGTTTGGAGGCGAGCTGCGATTTGGAAATCGGCAGTTCGACCAGTTCGGCTTCGTCGCCGGCCAACTCCAGCAGGTACCGGGCCAGGCGCGCGGGGACATCCTTGAAGGTCAGCTCCTCGATCTGGGTGGCGAACTGACGCAGAAAACGGGACAGGCCGGCAATCATGTTGATGGATATCTGCGAGTGTTCGCGCAGCAGGGAAAGAAATTCCCGTTTCGGGAAAAAAACCAGATGCGAGGTTTCCAGGGGCTGGGCATAGGCCGGATACATGCCGCTGCCGAAAATGGCCGCTTCGGCAAAGGTGCCGCCGGGATGGACGATGTGCAGAATCCGCTCCTTCCCTTCGGGGGAAAGTTTGTAGACCTTCACCTTGCCGGTGGCGACAATGTAAAAACCTTCGGCGACTTCGCCGTCGGAAAAGAGGAGTTCGCCCCTGGCCGTCTCGCGCATCTTGCCGATTCGACACAGCTGGTCCAGGTCGGCATCGGTCACGCCGGCAAACAGGGGACATTTTTTAATCGCGATTCGAAGATCCATGGCCCGGGAGAATAGCAGAACACCCGAGGATAAAACAAGTCGTAAATCCAAAGGGATGAACGGCTTGTCCCTCTCGCCTTTCCGCAGTGCTGCAAATTCCGTTTTCGCGGGTCGCCGAACCATCACTGGTTTTGCGGGTTCAACTTCGAAGCCAGGTATCCGGCCTGGCTGAACCCCAGGAGTGCCACCAGCGGCCAGGGAACTTCCCAGATGGCGCCGTCGAGAATGCTTTTGGCGATGAAAAGAACGAGCAAAAGCAGGGTCCAGAACAGCATCTGCGCTTTGGCCAGGGACAGTTCGGGGGGCTGCCCCTGGGTAAAAACCCGCACCAGGTCGGCCAGCTGCAAATCGACTGGAATCGGCGGCGGACACGCTACAACCGCCGCCCGCTGTTTCTGGACGTCCTTGAAGGATCCGACCCCGCCGGTGGTGAGGGAAGCCCCCATCAGAACCAGAAGCGAATCCGGGATGTCCGGGATATGCAGGCGGATGAAACCGTAGCCGAGAACGACGCCCCCCACCGCCACCGTCCAACAGGCGACCTGGGTCCGGGCCAGGGAAAGGTGGCCGTCGGCCCCGGCGAGAAAATGCAGCGGATGGTTGCCGACTTTCCTCGCCATCCAGATCACCAGCAGAAGAGACAATCCCAAGGTCGCCAGGGTGTAGCAAAGGGTGGCGACGATATCGGCCACATTGACTTCACTGGCGCCGACCGCGACCCGCTCGGAGCCGCCTTCCATCCAGGACACCACCGGCAGCACCCGCTGCATCGCCTTAAATCTGAAGGACATTTCACTCAGATCGAACAACAGCAGCGTCCCGGTCTGACGGACCCGGGCGCCGTCCACGGATTCGACCCACTCCTGCCCCGGCGCCACCAGCCCCGGCTCCAGCAGGTTGGCTTCGTCGATGGCCTTCCTGGTCACGGCGTGGCTGCGCAGCAGCCGGAGCCGGGGATTCTGCCCGGCGTGGATGTTTTGCGACAGGTACACCCGGACGGTGTGCGATTTCAGCTGGCCGTCCGGCATGTAAACCCTGACCGGAGGCCGGTTGTCATCGGCGGACCTCGGTCCCGACGCCGCCGGGACCGAGGTCGGGACCGGGACTCCGGAGGCGGGCATGACGACCGGGAAAGACAGGATCAGCCCCAGAAAAATGGCGGCACTCGAAAACCTCGTCCTTTTCATTGGTCCTCCTTCCCCCTCGGACAGATCAGGATTTTCCGGCGATGTTTAAACCGGTTTTCGGCCGGCCTTCAGTAGATCTCCGGGATAAAGGTCTGGTCGGAAATCGGCGGGCGCACGTAACCGATTTCTTCCTGGCGCGGCGGCAATTCGATCGGCTCCGGGGTTAAATCCCGGTAAGGGATCAGGCTCAGCAGATGGGAGATGACGTTGAGCCGGGCACGTTTCTTGACGTCCCCGTCGACCACGTACCAGGGCGCCTGTTTGATATCGGTGGAAGCAAACATCTGGTCTTTGGCGATGGAGTACTCGACCCAGCGGGAGCGGGATTCGAGGTCCATGGGGCTGAGCTTCCAGCTTTTGGTCGGATGATGGATGCGCTGCTGAAAACGGCGCTCCTGTTCCTCGTTGCTGACCGAAAACCAGTATTTGACCAAAATGATGCCGCTGCGCACCAGCATCCGCTCGAACTCGGGGCAGGTGCGCAGGAATTCGGCGTGTTCCTCGTCGCTGCAGAAACCCATCACCTTTTCCACCCCGGCGCGGTTATACCAGCTGCGGTCGAACAAAACCATCTCGCCGCCGGCCGGCAGGTGCTGGACATAGCGCTGAAAATACCACTGGCTCCGTTCCCGCTCGGTCGGTGCGGGCAACGCCGCCACCCGCACCACACGCGGATTGAGGGATTCGGTAATCCGTTTGATGGCCCCGCCCTTGCCGGCGGCGTCGCGGCCCTCGAAAATCACCACCACCTTCAGCTTTTCGTGCTTGATCCATTCCTGCAACTTGACCAGTTCGATCTGCAACCCGGCCAGGGCCGCTTCGTATTCCTTGTTTCCAATGGTTTTTTTCGGGTCGGAGCGGTCGGCGGCGCGGCGCTTGTGTTGATCCTGAGGGTTGCCGCGTTTGTATTGATCGTTTTTGTTCCCCATCGAGCTCTCCTCATTTCCGGCAAAAGGGGGGTCATTCATGCAAAAGGACAGGTAAGGGGCAGGCAACCCCGTCCCTTACTTTATCCTAATTTTGACCAGGTTGTTTCCCTATTTCAAGATGATATGGTTTTTCCGGAACAAAGTCCGGGGCCGGGAGAAGTGGTGGTCGAGGTCGGGGCGGCCGGGGTTAATCCGGTCGATGCCTACATCCGGGCCGGTTTCTATTTTCCAGATCTGGCTTTGCCCTCTCCCCCGGCATCGACGCGGTACTGGAAATGCTCGCCAACATCAATCTCGACCGGGGCCTGGGATTTACTCCCCCTTCAAGGCGGAGCTGGCGGGACGGGCTGGATAACTAACATTTCATTGGCACCTCGCTGGAATTCGTAAGGTACGGGTCGGGTCCCGACCCCGAACCCCCGGCCCGCAAGATGTTTGGCAACGAAGCCGAGATGGGGCGAGGGTTTACCGTCGAGCGTGAGCAAGGGAAATACCCGGACTTCACGAGCTACGCGCAGCATTTCCCGAAGGGCCCGGAGGTGAAATTCCGCCGATAGATGGTCGCTGTACAGGAACAGGAAATGAGACGACAAAGCAAGGTCGAAGGTCTCGTTGCGGAAGGGCAGCGACGGCAGTTCTCCGGCGAGGTATCGACCCTCGCGTTTTCCGACCTCGAAATCCCGAAGAAAGGTGTTCATCGCGGACAAACGAATACGCCCGAGATCTTCCACCGACGCGATCGGATTCCACAGGTAGTCGTCCCGATTGTTCCGCATCTGGGCCATGACCCTGTCGTATGTTTCAGCGATGCGGCTTTCGATTTGCCCGGCGTCGAACGCGTAGATGGGATCGACAGAAATGACCTGCCCCCCCCGTTCGGTCAGCGTGGCATTGAATCCGGCCGGTCCGTCGCCACAGCCGAGAATGCACCCCTGGAGATCGGTTTCCGAGAGGTCGAACATGTCGACGTACTCCTCATGGGAGCGTCCCCAAGGTACGATTTCGTCGAGTTTAAATCCCATAAAACCGATCCGCCCCTCTTCGAGGTAATGATCTCCCACACCCCACTCTAACCATCGCTGCGTTTTACATGGCGACATTTTTCATCGATATCGATCGCAAAAACACTGACCCATTAACATGAATCAACTCGAAGGACAAGGGGGAACTCCCGGCGGCAATGCCCATCGATGAGGCATGAATCCGGAATTTTTCCCCGGAAAACCCTGACGCGATTTCTAATCCGTGATAAAATCTGGGCCTGATTTCAATCCTTTGCCGGTATTCCCGCAATCCCGGGGAGGGAGAGTTTCTTTGCTCCGGCCATCAAGGTCGGCTGTCGCGGATTCCGGTCTCCGGGAGGGCTTCCCATGAAACAGCTGCTGACATTTATCGGCACGATTTTTCAGACTTTTTTCGGTCGCCCGAACTGGCAGGCACCGCCCTGGCTGGCGAGTCTCGGCCGCCGGCGAAGAGAACACCCACGGCGGTTTTGGGGATACCTTCTACTGCTGGTGTTTGCCGTCTCGGCCGGTTGCGGCGGCTACTGGTATTACCGGAGCCTGCCCCAGCCCCGGATGCTGGCCGCCCGCATCCAGGCGCCCGACATCACGCCCAACGCCGAGGTGCCGCGCCCGGAACCGCTGCGTATCACCTTTGCCGCCACCCCTTCGCCGGAAGACGAAGAGGACTCTTCCCTCGCACCGTCGGTGGCGCGCCTCGATCTGGTGGACAAAAAACTCGACAGCGGCGTGCGGCTCTCCCCTGCCCTGCCCGGCACCTGGTCCTGGTGGGATGAAGGGACCCTGGTCTTTCAGCCGGAAACGGACTGGCCGGCCGGCACGGAATATCGGGTCGATTTCGATCCCGCCATCTTCGCTCCGGAAATCCGCCTGCAAAGCCGCAACGAAAGCTTCACCACCCCGGCGTTCCGGGTCGCCGTGAAGGAATTCGTTTTTTATCAGGACCCGGCCGACCCGCAATCACGCAAGGGAGTGGCGACCCTCGAATTCACCCATCCGGTCGATCCGCAAAGCCTGGAAAAAAAGCTGCGCCTGGGGATGCGCCCGTCCGGCGCCGATATCAAAACCGCGCCGCAACCGGTGACCTTCACCCTCGGTTACGACAAGAACCGGCGCGAGGCTTATGTCCACAGCGCCGCGCTGACCCTGCCGGAGCAGCCCAACACCCTGTGGCTGGCTATTCCCGCCGGCATCGCTTCGGCCGTCGGCGGCAAGCCGACCGCCGACGAGCTGAAGCAGCCATTGCTGATTCCGGATCGCTACAGCTACCTCAAGGTGAGCCGGGCCGCCACCAGCATCGTGCGCAACGAACAGCAGGAGCCGGAACAGGTGCTGACCCTGGAATTCACCGATTTCATCGCCGAAAGCGAACTTCTGCCCAAGTTGCAGGCGGTCCTGCTGCCGAAATACAACCGCCAGAGCCAAGGAGAAGACTGGAGCAGCCCTCGCGAAGTGACCGAGGCGGTGCTGGCCGAGGCGACGCCGGTGCCGCTGTCGCTGATCCCCAATCCGCGCGATAACGCGCCGACCTTCAGTTTCCGCTACACGGCTCCCGAGGACCGCTATCTCTACCTGCGGATTCCGGCGGGGCTGCAGTCGGTCAACGATTATCTCACCTCCTCCCAGTACGACACGGTTCTGCGCGCGCCCCGTTTTCCCCGGGAGGTCCACATCATGGGCGACGGCTCGGTCCTGACCCGTTCCGGCAGTCATGAATTGAGCATGCTGGCCCGCGGCCTCGACGCCCTGAGGATGAACGTCGGCCGCCTCCTCCCCGACCAGCTCAACCACCTGGTCAGCCAGACCAGCGGCGACATCGCCGACCCCAATTTCGACAATTACAATTTCTCCGAGAACGACCTGGTCGAATTCACCCATGCCCTCATCGACCTGAACCCGCTGCCGCCGCAGAAAGCCAATTACACCTCCTTCGACCTGAGCGGCCAGCTTCCCGCCGAGGCGGATCGTTTCGGCCTGTTCTTCGTCCGGGTCGCCGGCTGGGACCCGCAGCGCCAGGAGGAGATCGGCGGCGCCGCCGATCAACGGCTGGTGCTGGTCACCGATCTCGGCCTGCTGGTCAAGGACAATGCCGATCGGAGCCACGACCTGTTCGTGATGTCCCTGAGCAGCGGCAAACCGGTGGCGGGCGCCAAAGTCGAGTTGATCGGCCGCAACGGTCAGCCGTTATTCTCGCGAGTCAGCGAGGCCGACGGCCACGTGCGACTTCCCGGCACCGAAGGGTTTGAGCGGGAGCAGCAGCCGATGGCCTACGTGGCGCGCTTCGGCCGGGACGCTTCGTTCCTTCCCTTTGATCGGGCCCAGCGCCGCCTCGACTTCTCCCGTTTCGACGTGGGGGGGGACTGGAGCGGCAGCGCGGATGAGCTGAACGCCTTCCTCTTTACCGACCGGGGGATCTACCGCCCCGGCGAAGAGGTGGAAATCGGCCTGATCGTCAAGGATCGCTCCTTGCGGAACCCGGGAGGAATCCCCCTGGAAGTGGCGGTGAGCGGGCCGCGCGGCAACGAGGTCGCGACCCATAAACTCTCCCTGCCGACCAAGGGTTTCTTCGATTACCGCTTCCCCACCCTGCCGACCACGGAAACCGGCGACTACCGGGTGTCCCTCTATCTGGTGCGCGACGGCAAATACCGCGACCGCCAGATCGGCGACGTCTCTTTCCGGGTCGAGGAATTTCAGCCCGACACCATGAAGATCGAGACGACCCTGCTCGGCGTGGACCGGCAGCGCTGGATATCTGCCCCGTCCCTGCAGGCCCGGGTCCGGCTGCGGAACCTGTTCGGCCGCCCGGCGCAGGACCGCCGCGTCACCGGCCGGATGACCGTGCGCAGCAGCCGTTTCGCCTTTCCCGAATACCGCGACTACCTCTTTGCCGACCCCTATTACGACCCCAAGGCCGAGCCGCTGCGGGTCACGGAAGATCTGCCGGAACTGCGCAGCAATGAAGAAGGCGAAGCGGTCTTCACCCTGCCGCTGGAACGTTTCGAGCGGGGGACCTATCAGTTGACCTTCGACAGCCAGGGCTTCGAGCCGGGAGACGGCCGCAGCGTGAGCGCCCAAAACAGCGTGCTCCTCTCTCCTCTCGACACCCTGGTCGGCTACAAGAGCAACGCCGATCTGACCTACATCAACAAGGGAGCGCGGCAGAGCGTCGAGCTGCTGGCCATCGGCCGCGACCTGCAACCCCGCGATCTGGGCGATCTGCGCCTGCGGCTGCTGGAGGTGCAGACCCTCTCCACGTTGGTCAAGCAGCCGAACGGCACCTTCAAATACCAGTCGGTGAAACGGGAACGGGAGCTGCGCAGCGAACCGTTCGCCATTGCCGCGAGCGGCACCAGCCTGCCCTTGCCGACCGAGGAAGCGGGCGACTATATCCTGGAGGTGATCGACGGCCGGGACCTGCCCCTGACACGGGTGACCTTCAGCGTGGTGGGGCAAGGCAACCTCCTTGGCCGCCTGGAAAAAAGCGCCGAACTGCAAGTCAAACCGAACCGGACGGATTACAAGGCCGGGGACGAAATCGAACTGAACATCGTCGCCCCCTACCACGGCGCCGGACTCATCAGCATCGAAAGCGACCGGGTGCATGCCTTCCGCTGGTTCCAAAGCACCACCACCAGCAGCATGCAGACCATCCGTATCCCGGACGGACTGGAAGGGAACGCCTACGTCAACCTGACCTTTGTCCGCGCCGCAGATTCCAGGGAAATCTTCAGCAGTCCGCTGAGCTATGCCGTGATCCCCTTCACCATCGATCGCGGCAAGCGCACCCTGCCGGTCGATCTCGACGTCGCCCCTCTGGTGAAGCCCGGCGAGGAGATGACCATCGGCTACGCCACGGCCGCGCCGTCGCGCCTGGTGGTGTTCGCGGTCGATGAAGGAATTCTGCAGGTTGCAGACTATGTTACGCCACAACCGTTAAACCATTTTCTGCGCAAGAGAGCGCTCCAGGTCACGACCCAGCAACTCCTCGACCTGGTGCTGCCGGAGTTCGATCTGGTCAGGGAGATGGCGGCCAGCGGCGGCGGCGCCGGTGCTCGCCAAATCCTGGCACGCAACCTCAACCCCTTCAGCCGACTGGTCGATAAGCCGGCGGTTTTCTGGTCCGGCATCGTCGACGCCGACAGCCGGCAGCGGCAGGTCAAGTTCGTCGTGCCGGACAGCTTCAGCGGCAAGCTGCGGGTCATGGCCGTGGCCGTGGGCGACACGGCCATGGGGGTCGCCGAAAAGAGCACCCTGGCGCGCGGCCCCTTCGTCCTCACCCCCAGCGTATTGACCCAGGCCGCGCCGGGCGACCGCTTCCGGGTTTCGGTCGCCGTGACCAACCTGGTGGAGGGCTCGGGCAAGAACGCCGCCGTCACTTTGCGCCTGGAACCCTCGCCGCAGCTCGCCATCGACGGGCCCGCCGAACAGCAGCTGACCATCGGCGAAGGGGATGAACAACGCGCCGATTTCATGGTCAAGGCTCTCGACGACCAGGGTGGGGCGACCCTGCGCTTCACCGCCACCCTCGGCAAGGAGCAAGGCCGCCGCACGGTCGGGCTCAGCGTGCGGCCGGCGATTCCCTACCGCGCCAGCCTGGTCAGCGGTTTCAGCGACAACGGCCGGGTCGACCTGCCCTTGGATCGGCGCCTCTACGCGCCGCTGGCCGACCAGAAGGGAACGGCGGACCGCACCCCGCTGGTGCTGGTCGACGGCCTCTCCTCTTATCTTGAGCATTTCCCCCACGGGTGCACCGAACAGGTGGTCAGTCAGGTCTTCCCGCTGATCGGCCTCCTCGCCCACCCCGCTTTCCAGAGCCGCATGCCGGACAGCCGGCAGCGTTTCGAGGTACTGATCCAGAGCCTGCGGGAACGCCAGCTTTCGAGCGGCCGCTTCTGTTTCTGGCCCGGAGGCGGCAGCGTGGCGGAATTCCCCACGGTTTATACCCTGCATTTTCTCATCGAAGCCCAGGATCTCGGCTATCCGGTGCCGCAGGATCTGCTGGCCCGCGGCCGCGATTATCTGCGCGAGTTCGCCGGCGCCGGCAGTTCGGATCGCGACCAGGCCCGGGTGCGCGCCTATGCCGTCTATCTGCTGACCCGGCTCGGCGACGTGACGACCAACACTCTGGTCGATCTGCAGACCCGACTGGAAGAAACCAAGGACAAGACCTGGCGGCGGGACCTGACCGCCGTGTACATGGCCGCGGCCTACCAGTTGCTGCACAAGGACAGCAACGCCGGCGATCTCGTCAGCCAATATTCATTTGCGGACGAAGGGCGCGAGTCCTTCGGCGATTTCCTCTCGCCCTTGAGCCAAGATGCCCAGTACGTCTACCTGTTGGCCCGCCACTTTCCGCAACGCGCGGCGAGGCTTGAGGGCGAGGACCTGCTGCGGCTTATCGAGCCGGTCTTCCGAGGCCGCTACAACACCATTTCCGCCGCCTACACGATCCTCGCTCTCGGCGCCTGGAGCCAGCTGCGGAGCGACCTGCCGCCGACCGTGGTGAAATTCTCGGCCGTGGACCCAGGGGGCACGGAGCAACCGCTGGCGACGACTCAGGAGCCCTTCCCGGCCGCCACGATTCCGGTCGCGACCGAGCGGGTCCGCATCAGCGCCGATCAGGCGATCTACTACCTGTTCTCCCAGGCCGGTTTCGACCGCGAACCGCCGACCACGGCCCCGCGCGAAGGTCTGGAAATCGTCCGCGACTACCTGGATGAAGAGGGCAAGGAAATCACCAGCCTGGTTCAGGGGAGCGAGGTTTGGGTGCGGCTGCGCATCCGGGCCCTGAACCAGCCGGTGAGCAACGTCGCGCTCATCGACCTGCTCCCCGGCGGCTTCGAGGTGGACCGCGCATCGGTGCCGCGCGCGGCCATGGGCTGGCAGGCCGCCTATGTCGACATCCGCGAGGACCGGGTGGTCTTCTACGGCGATTTCGACACCTCGGTGCGGGAATTGCGATACCGGGCCCGGGCCACGGCCGTCGGCAGTTTCGCCATTCCGGCGGCGCTGGCCGAATCGATGTACGACCGGGCGATCCATGCCGGCACCCTCCCCGGCCGCTTCGAGGTCAGAGCGGCGCCATGAGATGGCTGCGCTGGACGGCCATCGCCCTGCTGGGGATGACCGTCGCCTGGCTGGCCATCCCCCGGCCGGACCTGGCCCAGCGGCACGGCTCGTCGCGGGCTTTTTTCGACCGCGACGGCCGGCTGCTGCGCCTGACCCTGGCGAGTGACGACCGCTACCGGCTGCCAGTCGAGCTGGAGCAGGTTGCGCCGGTCATGCGCGAGGCGACCCTGCTTTATGAAGACCGGGATTTTTTCCGCCACCCGGGGGTCGATCCCCTGGCCCTGCTGCGCGCCGCCTGGAGCACCTACGTGGCCGGCGCCCGGCCGGTCGGCGCCTCGACCATCAGCATGCAGGTGGCGCGGCTGCACTGGGGCCTGCAAACCCGCGACATCGGCGGCAAACTGGCGCAGATCGTCCGCGCCCTCCAGTTGGGCCGCCATTACAGCAAGGATGAGATTTTTGCCGCATATCTGAATCTGGCCGGTTACGGCCGCAACATCGAAGGGGTGGAAGCGGCCAGCCTGATCTATTTCAACAAACACGCCGCCGCCCTTT
>MHXM01000172.1:11562-19810 GCA_001825565.1 Desulfuromonadaceae bacterium GWC2_58_13 | reverse complement strand
TGGTGTTCACCATCTGGTTCATCTTCGCCCAGTACATTCTGGCCACGGACGATGTCCACGGCATGGAGGCCCTGCTGAAAAGCCGGGAATACGTGCGCGGTCACAGTTGGGGGGTCGCCGGGCGGGTCCTGCTGCTGGCCGCGGTCGGCACCCTGGTTGCGCTGATCCCGATCATCGGTCCGTTGCTCAACCTGCTGCTCGTCCCGTTCACCCTGATCTATTACCACGAAATCTTCAAGGACCTGCGGGAAATCAAGGGAAGTGTCAGTTACATCGCATCACCGGGCGCCAAAATCAAATGGCTGGCGGCGGGCGCGGCCGGATACCTCATCGTGCCGGCCATCGGCCTGGCCCTGCTGGGTCCCAGCCTGCTGCAGGGATGGTCGCACTGGACCTGGAACATCCGGAACGAGGGAGGAATCCTTCAATCCTCATCGTCTTCTGTTTCTACCGCCTCGGACCAAAGCCAACTCTCTGTTGAAGTCACCGGGGAAGAAAGCGCGGGGGCCGAGCCGGATAACGGCCCGCACCGGCTCGACCTGGGAAAAGACCGGTTCGAGCCGGGCGAAGGCGCCGTCCCGGAGCCGTCGCCGGCGACCGTCTACGTGCCGCTGACCGGCGACGATCCCGATCAGGTGATGGTTTACGTCTTCGCCATCAATTACCGTGGGAGCGTCCGATTCGACGGCAAGGAAATCTATCCCATCGAGGGCGAACGGGACATGAGCTACAATTACACCGGAAACCTCACCCTGAACCGGGGGAGCAACACCTTCGAGGTCGACTACCAGGCCCTTCCCGACCCCTGGATGACCGAAATCAAACTCAAGGTTTTCAGTCACGATTGGAAGACCGGCGAAGAAACCGTTCATGGCGAATGGATCATCAAGGATACCGAAGGTCGCCAGAGCTACGAGGTCGTTCTCGGCGACTGATCCGACTCGCCTGCAAACACCACGGCCCGGCAAGATTCAATCCTGCCGGGCCGATCAATTTCCTGCTGCTCATTCCCTTTTCCTAGCCGGTGCTCCCATGGGCCAACCGGTAATGCCGGAAGGCCAGCTTCAGGTTTTCCCGTAGACGTTCGTCGTCCCAGGGCTTGATGAAGAACTTGTAGATGGCGCCACGGTTGATGGCCTCGGTGAGCGCGCGCAGGTCGGCGCTTCCCGAGAGCATGATCCGAATGGTGCCGGAATAGAGCTCTTTGACCCGGCTCAGAAATTCGGTCCCGTTCATCCCCGGCATGTACATGTCCGAGACCACGACGCCGACCCGGCTGGAGGCCAGCAGCTCGAATCCCTCGGCGGCGGAAGTCGCGGTGAGGATATGATACCCCTCGTCGGTCAGCACCCGCCTCAATGCCGAAAGCACATGGGGTTCGTCATCCACCAGCAGCAGGGTCCGGTCGACCAGCGCCCATTCATCTACCGGCAGGTCGAGCTGACGGTTTTCGCGCAGCATCTCCTCGAACTCGCCGGGCGGCACCGGCCGGCTGAAATAAAAGCCCTGCATTTCGTCGCAGCCATGGGAATGCAGGTACCTGAGCTGCCCTTCCGTTTCGATCCCTTCGGCGATGACCCGCAGATTCAGGCTGTGCCCCATGGCGATGATGGCCCGGGCGATCGCCGCGCTGTCGGGATCGCTGGTGATGTCGCGCACAAACGACTGGTCGATTTTGATCTTGCCGAACGGAAAACGTTTCAGATAACTCAGGCTGGAATAGCCGGTACCGAAATCGTCCATCGCCAACATCACTCCCATGGATCTGAAATCATTGAGCATGGCCAGGGCGCTGTCGACGTCGTGCATGACCATGCTCTCGATGATTTCCAGCTCCAGATAGCGCGGGTCCAACCCGGTTTCCTCCAGAATCCGGGCGACCATCCCGGTCAACCCCGGTTGCCGGAACTGGCGGGGAGAGAGGTTCACCGACAGAACCAGCGGCGGCAGCCCGGCATTTTGCCAGGCCCTGGCCTGGGCGCAGGAGGTTTTCAGCACCCATTCCCCAATGGGGACGATCAGGCCGGTTTCCTCGGCCAGGGGAATGAAGCGGGCCGGCGGGATGAGCCCCAGTTCCGGACTCTGCCAGCGCAGCAAAGACTCCATCCCGATGATGCGGCCGGTGCCCAGATCGACCTGAGGCTGATAATGGAGAAACAGCTCTTCCCGCTCCAGCGCCCGCCGCAGATGTTTTTCCATGGTCATGCGGGCAAAGGTCCTGGCGTTCAGTTCGCAGGTATAAAACTGAAAGTTGTTTCGCCCCTGGTCCTTGGCGCGGTACATGGCCACATGGGCGTTGTTCAGCAACGTCTGGGTATCTTCCCCGTCCTTGGGGTAGAGGCTGATGCCGGTACTGCAGGTGATGACGAGTTCATGCTCGTCGATGATACAGGGGCGGCAGACCGCCTCCTGGATCTTCCAGGCGATCCTGGCGGCATCCGCGCTCCCGTCCAGGTCAACCGTAACCACAACGAACTCGTCGGCGCCGTGGCGCGCCAAGGTGTCGATGGAGCGGACACAATCAGCCAGCCGTTCGGCCATGGTATTCAACAACCGGTCGCCGGTTTCGTATCCCAGGCTGTCGTTGATGATCTTGAAATGGTCCAGACCGATAAATAACACCGCGGCCCGCTGATGATAACGGTCGGCGTAGGAGAGGGCCTGGTCGAGCCGGTCGGTGAGCAGACTGCGGTTGGGCAGCCCGGTCAGGCCGTCGTGGTTGGCCTGGTATTCCAGCTGTTGCTGGTAGCGTTTGGTTGCGGCGATTTCGGCTTCCAGCGCGCGGTTCGCCTCGGCCAGTTCGGCGGTACGCTGTTCCTGTGCCCGCAACGCCATCCGCAGCTCCCGCTGCGAATGCTGTTTTTCGACGGCCCGCCGAATCTGCAGCGTCAACTGTTCGATTTCATAAGGTTTGATCAGGTAGGAAAAGGCGCCCTGGTGGGTCGCCTCGACGGCCGAATCGAGGGTGGCGTGGCCGGTCAGGATGATCGCTTCGCTACCGGGGCAATCGGCCTTGACGCGGCTCAACACCTCCAGCCCGGACATATCCGGCAGAACCAGATCGATGAGAAGCAGGTCGACGGGGCTATGCCGCAGCAGGGCGAGCCCCTCGGCGCCGGTTCCCGCCACCAGGACCGCAAACCCCTTGAAACCGAGGATGTCGGCCAGGGTCTTTCTAAGCCCCGGATCGTCGTCGATGATCAGAATAACCGTATTTTCCATCGCCGAGCCTATCCTTTCAACCGTTCGCCGGTTTTTCCGCGACCGATCTCCTCCTTGAGCCGGTCGAGAAAAGCGAGAATCCGCGGCACCTCGACCGGTTTGGTGAGGAGCGCATGCACGCCATGCCCCTTCGCCTCGGTCATCCGTTCCTCGGTGACGAAGGCGCTCATCAGCACCACCGGCAGACCGGGCACCGATTTCCTGATCCGTTTCAAGGCTTCGACGCCGTCCATGCCCTGCATTTTGATATCCATCAGCACGCAGTCCGGACACCCGGTCCGCACCTGGGCAACGGCCTCTTCGCCGCTATGGGCCGCGATCGGGTCATGTCCCTTCAGCCGCAGGATGTCGCAGAGGGTTTTGACCATGAGTTGGTCATCGTCCACCACCAACACCTGCAATTTGACGTTCATCAATCAATCACCTTTTTTCAACGGGCAGCATGACCACAAAGGAGGTTCCCTGTCCGGGGGTGCTCTCCACGTCGATCCTGCCACCGTTGGCTTCCACCAGATTTTTGCAGACCACCAGCCCCAGGCCGATCCCCTTGGCCTTGGTGGTGAAGAGGGGCTGAAACAGCCGCTGCATGTTTTCGGGGGCGATGCCGTCTCCGGTGTCTCCGACCCGGATCGCGACAGCGTCTTCCGCGCCGCCCTGGCGGCCTCCGACCAGACGGGCGCTTAAATCGAGGACTCCACCGCCGGGCATTGCCTGAACGGCGTTAACCATCAGATTCTGGAAGACCTGCCTCAGCTGGTGCGAATCGACCCTGACCGCGGGGAGGCTGTCCGGAATGTCGATCAGAACCTCAACGTTTTCCGCCATGGCGCATCGGTCGAGACTTTCGCGAATCAGCTCGGCGACGGTGGTCATTTTCGCCTGCGGCGGCTTGGTACGGGCGAAATCGAGCAGGTCGGTGATGATCCGCTGGGAGTTGTCGATCTCGTTCTTGATGATCCCCAGATACTCCTTCACGGTTTTCTCGGCATCGGGCTGGATCATATTCAGATAAAAGATGGCGTTGTTCATCACCCCCAGGGGATTGCGCAGCTCATGGCCGACGCTCCCGGCGAGCTGGCCGAGAATGCTGAGCTTCTCCTGTCGCAACAGCTCATCCTGAGCCGCGATCAGCTGCCTCGACTTATCTTCGATGACCATGGCGGCATCGCGCAAGGGCTGGACGATAAGGAACCACAAGAGGGGCGAAGCCATCAGGGTCAGCAGGCAGGCGTCGAGGATATCCGCCGCGATTCCCGTTTTTCCTCCCGACAAGAGGGGCAAAAGGACAAACATGATGAGCATTTCACCGCCGAAAATAACCAGCAGCATCAACAAAAAAAGACCGATGGGAGAGGCGAGGCGAGCGACGGCCTTTTGAGTTGGAACATCCAGGGTCAACATTGGGTCTTCCTTTGCGGCATTCCTGGCCTTCCCGAATTGCTGACAAGGCCGGAAACCATTCGTTCAGCCATTATTTTCCCACCGGCAGCACCACCGTAAAGGTCGATCCCTTGCCCGTCTCGCTTTCCACCAGAATCTCGCCGCCGTGCTTTTTGACGATGTCGTAGGAAATACCGAGGCCGAGCCCGGTTCCCTTGCCCACGTCCTTGGTGGTGAAGAACGGTTCGAAGATCCTCGCCCGGATACCTTCCGGGATGCCGCAGCCCGTGTCGGCGATGGACACCCGGACGAAACCCTCCTCGCAACGGGTGCGCAGGGTGATGGTTCCCTGGGCTTCGATGGCGTGAGCGGCGTTGACCAGCAGATTCATGAAGACCTGGTTGATCTGGCCCGGATTGCAGTCGATCATCGGCAGCTCACCGTAATCCCTGGTTATCTCGGCCTTGTACTTGATTTCGTTCCAGACCATGTTCAGGGTGTTTTCCAGGCATTCGTGCAGGTCCGCCGGTTTCCATTCGGCCTCGTCCAGGCGGGAAAAAGACCTCAGGTTCTGGACGATCTTCTTGACCCGCTCGGCCCCCTCCCGCGATTCCGCGATGACCTGGGTGATGTCATCCATGATGTAGTCGAGCTTCAGCTGTTTTCTTTTCTCCGCCAGCAGCGCCCCGCCCCCACCCCTTTCGGGAGAGGCCAGCATTTCGGCCTGGGCCTGGACAAAACCGATCAGCCGCTGCACATATTTGTCGAGGGTGCCGAGGTTGCTGAGGATGAAGCCGAGGGGATTGTTGATTTCGTGGGCCACTCCGGCGGCAAGCAGGCCGATGGAGGCCATTTTTTCCTTGTGGAGCATCTGGGCGTGGGTGGCCTGCAATTCCCGGTACGCGTCGTCGAGAGCCTGGGTGACCCGTTTCAGTTCGGTGGTATCGTGGAGGGTGACCACGACGCCGGACATTTCCCGGCCGGCATGTTCCAGAAAGGGGTAGGAGTTGAAGACAAACCACTTGCCGGTTTCTTCATGGCGGATTTCGGTTCCGGATGCATAGGGAGCCTGGAGTTTCAGACCATGGTCCATCAGGAACGTCCGCCAGTCGGCCCCGCTGATCTGTTCATAGGTTTTCCCGGTGCATTCCCGCACCGTCTTGTTGCATCTCCGGATTCGCCCCTCGCGATCGGCGAGAATGACCATGTCGCCGATCGAATCCATGCAGTTTTCCCATTCCTTCTTCACGGCTTCAACCTGCAGGAACAGGGTTTTCAGTTTCTCATGGTTAGCCGCGAGTTCCGCCCGACTTCCCTCCAGTTCCTGTTCCGCCCGCTTGCGTTCGCTGATGTTCCGAACCGTGGCCAGGATGGCATCCTTGCCCCGCAGGGTTATCCGGCGCAGAAAGACCTCCACGTCGAAAAGCGAGCCGTCCCCGGGACGGCGCGCCTTCCATTCGAAGAAGCGGGAATTTCCCTCCGCCACCTCACGCCACAGCTCGGGAAGGATCTCCGGCTTGCTGCACGGGGCGGAATAGTCCGCCATGATGGAAAAGGTTGTCGCCTCCTCGCGGCCGACCCGGTACATCTCCAGCATCCGGTCGTTCACATCGAGGATCTGGCCGTTGGTCTCGTGGATGAAAATGGCGTCGTTGACGCTGTTGAAGATCATCCGCAACGTTTCGTTGACCCGTCTCAGCTCTTCCTCCGTCCGCCGCTTCTCGATGGCGCGCCGGACGTGCAACAGAAGTTGCTCGATTTCATAGGGTTTGATCAGGTAGCAGAAGGCCCCGCGATTGGTTACCGCGATCGCCGAGTCGAGGGTGGCGTTCCCGGTGAGGATGATCACCTCGATGGCGGGCTGCGCCTCCTTGATCCCGGCCATCACCTCGAGCCCGGGAATGTCCGGCAGACCGAGATCGAGAAGGAGCAGATCGAAAGGATTTTTCTGGGCGAGATCGAGTCCCTGTGCCCCATGGTCGACGGCAATCACCTCGTATCCCTTGAACCTGAGGATATCGGTCAGGGTTTTTCTCAGGTTGGGGTCGTCGTCGATGATCAGGATACGGGACGGGTTTTCGATCATGGTCAGCCTTGGGTATGGAGTGCGGAGTCTGGGGGTTCCGAGGGATTAATACAAGTTCGATGCCAAAGCCAATCCCTGTTCCCGGCGTTGCGGAGGAACCTTCCGGCGCTTCTCCGGTGTCCGCGAATATCGCGTCCAACATATTTAAATCATGATTTTTTTAGCCGCCGCCTGAAATTTCCCCGGGCGGCCCCCTGGGTGCCCTGCTCGCCTCCTTTCGAACTATCGACGTTCATATTTTTGACACCTCCCGCAACCCGGAAAACGGCCACAATCGAACCGGCGTGCCCAAAAAATATCCCGGAAGTGTTATTTTTCGACACGCCCCTGTAAGAAAAATCGACGGCCAGACCGCATAAGACTTGGCCGCTCCGGCTTCAACTTAATTATTTCAATCACTTACATTATCTCATCAGCTTGGCAAGGCCTTTGCATTCTTATCGACCACCTGATGTTTCCAGGTAAAGGAGGGCCACCATGAAAACTCTATCCATTCGATATATGCCAAAACGCAAGGTTTCAAAATGGTCTAAATTCGAGCCCCCCCTCTTACAGCGCTCCCTGTCTTTTCTCCTTCGGGATCTGTTGCCCTCGCTCGTCATCTTGATTGTCCTCAGCCTTTGCGTCTTGCTCGTGGCCGGAAAAATCGACCGGGCCAAACATTCCCATACCGTCAACATGGTCGATGCAGGCTCCCATCAATAACTCCCCCGTTTCGACCCCGGGGGAGCACCCGCGGATTCGATCCGCCCTTGATTCAGCAGGAACCATTTTTCCACCATCCCAGCTTGTTCTCCCTCTTCGATAATGTCATAGTGCGCCCAATACCCGGGAGGATGTTTTTTGGATAGTCCTCTTGGCTCGGTTTGATGCCGGATGGCCGACGGAAAGTCACCTGAGATGCGGTAACTTGTCGTGTTGGCATCCACTCCAGTCTCACTCCCGTTCGCACTCGCTCGCCCAAAATGCGACGACGCAAGGAAAGGTACAACAAGATGGTTCCCTTATCCGTCAGTAACGCCTGGGAAAAACTTCAGGAGTCCAAAAAAGTCGCTATTTGCCGCTCCTGCGCCAGGAAGCAAGCCCCCATTTTCGCACGCTGGATCGAAGCGGCCGGACTGAAAAACTTTCGTCAAGACTCCCTGGTCAATCGCAAAGCCGGCTCAGCCTCGCGTCTGGATGCGGTACTGTTCAAGGCCGAGGGAGGTCAATTGGCCCGAGACCTGCTGGTGTCCTACTTTACCGAGCAGAGCCCGGCGATAAACGATCAGTGCCTGGAAATGCTGGAGGGCGCGGGAAAGACAGAGGAAGAGACGAAACTGAAGATTTACGCGCAAATTTCTCACCTCCACCGAGACTCGCCTTTTATCGGACTCTACCTGGCAACGGCCCTCTGGGTTGAGAAATTTAACGAAGACGATATCAACACCGTCGAAGCCCTGGCTGCCGGGCTTTCTTCAACCGAAGAGCAATAGCGGGGGACTCTGGTCCGTGTCGGCACCGCCTCCGCGGAAGAGCCGCACTTCGAATATCGGAGTTGGTTCGGGTTGCTATCGGGAA
>MHXM01000172.1:0-11538 GCA_001825565.1 Desulfuromonadaceae bacterium GWC2_58_13 | reverse complement strand
AGCCACTTCTCCAGTATCCGCGTCAGGGCCGTAACATCGATCGGTTTGGGGAGGTAGTCGTTCATCCCAGCTTCAAGGCACTTTTCCCGGTCACCCTGCATGGCGTTGGCGGTCAATGCGATGACCGGGATGTCGTGATTGCGAACCGTTGAGGAGGGGTCTCGGATAACACCGGTGGCTTCGTAACCGTCCATTTCCGGCATCTGGCAATCCATCAGCACCAGGTCGTAGGGTCCGCTGGAGAGGGCGGCTATCGCCTGCCGGCCGTCGTTTACCGCGTCGGCGGCGAAACCGCGTTTTTCGAGCAGGCGCAGGACCAGCTTTTGGTTTACCGCGTTGTCCTCGGCAAGCAGGATGTGGGTTCGGCTCTTTTTTGCTGAGCCAAGGGACTTTATATCCTGGTGAGCAGGAATCCCTTGAATATCCCTCGCCGGCGATTCCGAGCCTGACCGCCTCGCCTCCCGCGCCTGTTTTTTGAAAACGACAGTGAACCAGAAGCAAGAGCCCTCCCTTTCGCGGCTTTCGACGCCGATCTCGCCTCCCATCATCGTGACGATTTTTTTTGAGATCGACAGACCGAGCCCGGTGCCGCCAAATCGGCGGGTGGTCGAGGTGTCAGCCTGGGTGAACGCTTCGAAAAGGGACACCTGCCTGTCGAGGGGAATACCGATGCCGGTGTCGATAACCCTGAATCGCACCCTGGCCAGACCCTGGTCTTCGTGTTCGAGACTGGCGGCAACGGTCACCTGCCCCCGGTCGGTGAACTTGATGGCGTTCCCCGCCAGGTTGACAATAACCTGGCCCAGACGGCCCGGGTCGCCGCAGAGATCTTCGGGGATATGCGCATCGATGCTGCTGACGAATTCGAGGCCTTTTCCCTCGGCGCGCAGGGCCAGGGGTTTGCAGGCATCGGCAATGACCGTTCGCGGATCGAAGTCGATGGCTTCCATCTTCAGCTTGCCGGCCTCGATCTTGGAAAAATCGAGAATGTCGTTGATGATCACCAGCAGGGCATGGGCGCTGTTTTTGACGGTCTCGATGTAATCGAGTTGCTCTTCGTCAAGCTGGGTATCGAGCAGCAGGTCGGTCATGCCGATAACTCCGTTCATCGGCGTGCGGATTTCATGGCTCATGTTGGCGAGAAACTCGCTTTTGGCCCGGTTGGCCTGCTCGGCCTGTTCAGCGAGGCGATTCACCTCGATCATCGCCAGTTCGAGATTGCGGCTGGCCTCTTCGGCTTTTTCCCTGGCCCGGTTGGCATCTTCCATCATACTCAGGATGACCCTCTGGTTTTGACTCAGTTCGGCGGCCCTGACCTTGAGCAGACGGTTTGACTCCTCAAGTTCCGAGGCCGCCCTTCTGTGTTCGGTAATATCCTCGGCGGAGCAGACGACCAGATCGACGGTTCCGTTGCCGGTACATTTCGGCGTTTTGGTCATGGCAATCAGCCGCTCTTGCCCTCGGCCATTGGTGATCCATTGTTCACCGCGGGTCTGGCGCCCGCGGGAAAAGACTTCCCGATTGTCCCGCATCAGGTCTTTCGCTTTTTCCGAACCATGAACCTCGTCGAATCGTTTGCCTTCCAGGGCCGATTTTGGGCGACCCAGAAAGTCCGCGTGGGCCTGGTTGACCGCGCCGTAAGTACCCATGTCGGTGAGGTACCAGACCTGGGTCTGTATGGTGTCGAGCAGGAGGCGCTGCTCTTCGGCCTTGAAGTTAAGGGTATCCTCCGCCTGTTGTCTGGCATCGAGCATGCGATTGGCCGATTGGGCCACCTGTTCGAATTCTTCGAATTTAAGCTGCATGGGATCGATCCGCTCGCCGCGGTCGGCGGACAAGGCGAAAAAATCGCAGAACGTATCGAACTCCCGTTGCGCTTTATCGACCACCCGTCTAAAAAAAATCAAGGCCAGGCTCAGAATCCAGCCGAGCAACAGAAGGACTATCAGCACGCCGAAAACAATTTCCTCGGTCATGAGCTTGCGCTTTTTTTCGATAATGGATTCGAGGTCATCGAGGTAGACGCCGGCGCCGACCAACCACCCCCAATCGTCGATGCGGCGGACGTAGGACATTTTCGGCGCCTGGATCCCGGTGCTCGGTTTTTTCCACTGGTATTCGACGAAACCTCCGCCGGGACCGCGGGCAGCCTCGAGCATCTTCGGGAAAATGTTGATCCCGCCAATGTCCAAGGTGTCGTAAAAGTATTTATCCAACATTTCAGGCGAGGCACTGTTGACGAGGGCACGCCCGTCGTCGTCGAAGAGGAAGAGATATCCGTCGCCGTTGGCGAAATGGATGTCGGCGAGCCTCTGTTTGATCAGTTCCTGGGTGTTTTGCCGGACATCGTCCAGATATTCTCCGGTGCCGATGATCCAGCCGAGCGGCTCGAAAAGCTTGACATAGGAGAGCTTGTGGCTGAAATCCCCGCGTTCAGGGGTCTTTTCCCAGAGGTAGGAGAGAAACCCCGCGCCGGGACGAGTGGCGATGCCGATCATGTCGCGGATCAGGTAGGCACCCTCGGAATCCTGCATGTCGATGACATCTTTCCCTTCGAGGGAGGGGGCATTGGAGTGGACCCGCATCACCCCGTCCAGATCAAAGACGAAAAAGTAACTTCGGCCATTGTTCCACCGCTGCGCATAGAGGGCATCATGAATGAGCTGTTCAATCTCCGCCCGGCTTTTTTTCCCCAGGTGCCGGGCATAGAGGAATTCAGCGATGCGAAAGGCTTCATCGACCCTGGCTTTCAGATTTTGTCGCAGCCTTTGGCTCTCCATGCGCCGCTGAAACTCGATATAGGAGAAGGCCTGGTTGACTTGGTCGACGATTTTTGCCTTGCTTTCGAGAGGGAATTCGCTGCGGATTTCTTCAGCCTGATCCTGGAATTTGATGAATTCATGGACCATAAAAGCCAGGCTGATGACTGCCATCACCAGAAGAAGAACCGCCACCAGGCTCTTTCGCAGGGTTACCGTCAACTTCCGTTTCACTGGCCGTCTCCTGCTGTTTCATAGGTTTTTTGACGGCCGAGCTCAACCAGCAACGTGTTGACCTCCTGCTTGAGTTCCAGAACCCGCCCTTCCCGGTCCAGCATCAGCCGGTTGAAACGTTCCTGCTCGTTGAGGGTATCGAGCAGCTGTTCCCGGTTTATTCTCAGCGCGAACTCCGATTGCTCGGCCTGCTCTCTGGCCCGCTGGGACTCCTCCATCATCCTGAACACGGAAGCCTCGGTCTGCTTGCGCTCGCTGATGTCACGAATGGTGCCGACAATCCTTGACGGCTGCCCAGCTTGATTCAGAATAATTTTGGCCATGTAGGAGCAGACCTTGGTTTCACCACCCTTGTCGACCAGGGTGAGCTCGTAGTCGCTGACGTAACCCTTGGTCATCAACTCCCGGAGGAGGGCTTCCCGCTCTTCTGGCCTGGCGTACAACTCGGTGGTCAGCTTGCCGATCATTTCCTCGCGCTTATATCCCGAAAGGATTTCGATCGATGGACTGATCTCGACGATACGGCCCTCGGAAAGGGAGACTTCCACATAAATGTCCTGGATACTTTCGAAGATGCGGCGAAATCTCGCCTCGCTTCGTTGCAATTCGGCCGTCCGTTCCTCGACGACGGCTTCGGTGTGGGCGGCGCGGCGGCGGTTGCCGACCAGGTAGCTGACCAGCCAGGCGGTGAAAAGCAGGGAAACGGCAAGCACCAGAGACGATTGCCATTGACGATGTTCGTCGAGGAATTTGGGCGAAGGGGTACAAACCACCGTCCATTGGCGTCCGCACAGTTCGATGGCGATGGAGTGCGAGAGCACGGACTCTTCTTTGACCGCGGGCTCGGTGGGCGCATCGGTTTTGCGGCTTCGGGTTCGCGAGGCATGAAAGTGAAGAAGCTGTTCCTGGCGGGGATCGGTTCGGTCGAACAACGATAAGTCGATGCCGCCTGCCTGGCTGTCGGCGATTGCCGTTTCGAAGAGCGAGCCGACCCGGAAAACTCCCTGGGCGAAACCGACCAGGTCGCCGTGACGCTGCTCGATGGTTCGCAAGGGAGAAAAGTGGCGATAAACCGGAGCAAACACGAAAAAGCCGACTTCTTGTTCAGCCCCCCGCGCCAGAGGGAAAGCCGGGGTGGCGGCCAGCTGACCCGTATCCCTCGCACGTTCGATGGCTGCCAGGCGCCCCGGCAAGGTGGAACCTGGAGCGTAGCCGAGAATCGCCTCGTTGCCGGCCAGGGGTTCGACGTAGGCGACGGGATAATAGACCTCGCGCCAGCCGGCCCGGACCAAGGTGCCGTCGGGGTTCCGCTCGGTGAGGCGGTAATCGGGCCGTCCTTCTTCGCGGATGGACTGCTCGTGCGCGGCGCGATCGACGGCAAAAACACGAGGAACCCACTCGAAGGCCAGGATGTCGGGGTGCTCGTCGAGAACCGGCGTCACAAAGTTCCGGAAATTCTCCCGACTGACGTCGGCGGAAGCGTCGAAAAGGCGTTGCAGCGCCTTCAGCTCAGCGAGATAGTGGTTGATCCGGTTCTGTAAGAGCAGACACCGTTCGGTGGCGCGCTCCTGAAAGGTGGTCCGCATCCGGTCCTCTTCCATCCCCCGAACGGTGATGAAGGCACCGAGAGAGAGGGTGCCCCCGGCCATGGCGACCAGGGCCAAAACCATGATTTCGCGCGGCGCCCAGGCTTTCGAGCGACGCTTGTCCCGTCCATCCAGAAGCAGATTGACGACCATCATGACGAGAATCGAACCGACCACCACCAGGGCAATGGCGGTAGCCAGGACGGAAAGTGAGGCAAATTTCGATGCCTCACGCCCCTTGGCCATGATTTCCCGGGGAAGGTTGGCGGTAACCAGCAACGCCGGTCGGCCTTTCAGATCGACAATCATGCCGTAAGCCCGCAGCAGGTCGGGTCCGATCTCTTCGATGACGAACCTTTCCCGGAGCAGGCGAGAGAGGATCGACTCCATGTTCGGCCCGCCCATGGCGAGGTCGAACGGCATGATGCCGAAGTCGATTTGGGTCTGCTGTTTCAGGGACCGGAGGAGAGTTTCGCCAAGAAAGCGACCCATGATCAAGGAACCGCGAGCGGGGCCATCCCCCGAAGTGGGGACCACGGGGCGGGAACTGATCAGCATCGGGCCAGCTTCGGTAAGCAGGATACCGGTGTATTCGCTTACAGGGGAAGAATGCTGTAGCAGGAAATGATCCTTGCCCAGGGTGTCTGCCGGAAACTCCCTGAGGTTGAGCTTTCCGCCCCGGGAGGCGTCGAAAACCTCTCCCCAGACAACCCTTCCGTCCCTGTCGCAGATATAGAGCAGATGGATGCCGACGCTTTCTTCAAGGCTTTCCCTGGCCAGATTGGAAACGATGTAGGCTTCGTTGCCGTCCTGAACGAACTGGTAGGTGTCGTCCCAAGCCGACCAGTCCGAAGCCTGCTGCCCGACGTGATAGGCCTCGCGGTTTATCGCGTCGATGACCCGCGAGACATCCTTCCCGGCATCGGCCTCTTCAAGAGCGGAAAAACTCGGTAGAATCACCAGGTATCGAAGGCCGTAGGTGCCTATCGCATAGAGGACAAAGACGGCGATCAGCATTCCCGTCCAGTATTTTTTTGCGATCATGGCTGATTTTAATTCCCGTAAGCAACCGTTTGATGCGATGGCATGACAGTTCATAGGCGAGACACAAACGCCTCCAGCACTCGGAAATTTGCAAATATGGCGCCAAGCTTCTTCGCTTGCGAGGTTGCCGCAACAACAGGCGGTTGGCGGTTCGGGCAGGCGGGGAGGAGAAAAACCCGGGGTGTAACCAAAGTTGCGTGGTTTTTCCTGTTCGGTTTAAAAAACAATAATGTCGACTGCTTAGATGAAGTTACCTGGGTTTCGGGTGTGCCTATGGTTACGGGGTTCGATGGGGCGCCCTTTGGCCCCGGACAAGCTCCCTTTTTGTCCCTTGCCGTGATATTATGTCATCCGTAACGATAGCGAATCGATCATGAACGCCAAACTCCCCGTTGCTTTGGCGGCGGCAAACCCTCGCAGACTCAGAAAGACATGGGCTGGAAGCTTTCTCCCACCCTTCGAGCGGAGTGCAGGATGCATCTTGTTGTGGCCTTTGGCTGGCAGAAAGAAGAAGTGGCGGTCGCCCAGACCATCGCCGACGCGTTGGGAACCGTGGCTTTCGAGGCCCGGCAAAAGATCGCCGGCGGCGGACCGGCGGTACTCGCGTGTTTCGCCGACCCGCGCCAGGCCGAGGCGTTGTCGGGCAGGCTCACCGGGGACGGCGTTCCGGCGCTGGTGGTCGATCCGCTGGCCGTGCGCAAACGGAAGCCCCCTTTCCTTGTCCGCCGGTTTGGACTGGGAGAACAGGCGCTGCGGGTCGAGTCGGTTACCGGAGAACTCGGTGACATTGACTACGCCACGATTGATCTGCTGCTGGTCGCCATTTGCAGCGCGGGGCAGATCCAGACCACCGCCACGGTGACGAAACGCAAGTTCAGTCTCGGCAAGACCCTGCTCGCCGGGGGCATGCCGATGACCCGCAAAGTGACGCTCGAGCAGCCCCAGACCTCCGAAGTGCGCGACGAGACCCTCTGGCTGTATGCCCGGGGACGAACACCGGTGATTTTCAACCGGGCGGCGATGAACTACGACGGGTTCGGCGACGCGATGCAATTGACCCGCGACCTCAATTTTGCCCACCTGAAAAACACGTTGCGACGCCTGGCTCCGCAGGCCGGCTATGACGACCGCCTGCTCAAACGGGCCACGCTGGTGCGCGTTCTCGGACCGACGCTGAGTCCGGAGGGCGACCTCGACCTGGCTTTCGAAATTTTGGCTCGAAGCCTGCGGCCGCTGACGGACTTCGGCGCTGCCTCGTTATAACCCGGTTCTCCGCCAGTACCGATCCATTCCTTTAATCCACAGGAAGCCCCATATGGCCGGCACACCCCCACGACTTTCCCCCATCGCTCCTCACGAAGAAGGCATTGAGGTTCCCTACGAACGAATCCATCCGGATACGCTGCGGAATATGATCCAGGAGTTTGTGACCAGGGACGGCGCGGATTGGGATGAGTCCGGCTGTACCCTGGAGGAAAAGGTCGAACAGGTTCTTCGGCAACTGAAGAACAAGAAGGTCAA
Organism: Desulfuromonadaceae bacterium GWC2_58_13; assembly: GCA_001825565.1. Taxonomy (GTDB): domain Bacteria; phylum Desulfobacterota; class Desulfuromonadia; order Desulfuromonadales; family Trichloromonadaceae; genus Trichloromonas. The sequence goes on along the minus strand of MHXM01000172.1, from coordinate 4,394 downwards.
AGTCGTTCTGGACCTGAGGTCGCAAACGGCGAATATTGTCGCCTGCCACTAAGAACCTTTTGACGCTTACGGATGTCATGAGCAAAAACGATTATTGGTTCCACTCGGCGGTTGCCCGTCAGATTCTCGATGCGATGGACCGAGGCGAAAAACACATCGGCGTTTCGCTCGACCTGAATCTTTCCCGGGGGACGTTTGCCCTCCGCGGCGACGAACTGATCCTTGATGGGGATAATCGGCTGAGCCGGGAGGAGCTGCGGCGGATTGAAGGAAAGGAAAACCGGATTTTCATTCTGGAAGACGGCCGGCTCGAAGTGCTCGAAATCCGGGATGAGGGTTATTACAAACTCGTCCCTACCGATCAAGCGCCGCTGCTGGAAATCAGCGGGGTAAAAATGCATATTTCGAAGGGGATCAACCCTTTCGAAAGTGCTGGGCGGATGGCGGCGCAGGTCGTAAAAAAAGGGGATCGGGTACTGGATACCTGCAGCGGACTCGGCTATGCGGCTTCGGCAGCGCTCAAGCTCGGGGCGCGCGAGGTCATTTCCGTCGAACTGAGTTCAACGGTCATGGCGCTCCGCCAAAGAAACCCGTGGTCGCGACAGATATTCGGTCCCAACATCCAATTGGTTCATGCCGATATCGATGAATACATCCGGGAGCTTACGGCGGAATCCTTTGATGCGGTCATTCATGATCCGCCCCGGTTTTCCCTTGCCGGCGAGCTTTACAGCGAGCGGTTCTACCGGGAAATTCATCGCGTGCTGAAAAGGCGCGGGGCACTGTTCCACTACACGGGCAACCCGAATCTGGTAAAACGCGGCGCCGGCTTTATCGACCATGCCGCACAGCGGCTCAGGGCGGCGGGCTTCGCCAAGGTCGTGAAAGTCGCCGAGCTCATGGGCGTCACGGCACACAAATAATCCGGATCGGAAGCGCCCGGGACGCTCTCCTGAGCGCCAACGGCCGACCTCTGCCATTCCCCGCGGAATCATCCTCGCGAAAAAACCTTAAATATCGTGGATAATCCCGCCGGTTCCGGAAATCCCCAGGCAAAAAGCCGACCGCCGATCGCAATGTCAAGCTAGGCGAAGCCGTTCATCTCGTGTACGATAGCAACGATTTGAACCCTTCTGTTTCTATGTTATTTCCCCAAGGAGTCACAAATGTTTAAAAAGGTTCCCCGAAAAGAACTGGAGCAGCGGCTGGCGGCGCTGCGTTCACGCATGGATCGCGACTGTCCCGAATGGCAGCTGCTGGCGGTGTTCGGTAAAATCAACCAGTTCTATCTGACCGGCACCATGCAGGACGCGCTGGTGCTGATCCCCCGCGACGGCGCGGCCGTCTACTGGGTGCGTCGCAGCATGCAGCGGGCCCTGGACGAATCCGAATTCGGCGACATCCGGCCGATGTCCAGCTTCCGCGACGCGGCCGCCGCCATGAAACACATCCCCGACACCGTCCACCTCGAAACCGAACGGGTTCCTCTGGCCGCCTATGCACGCTTCAACAAGCACTTCGGTTTTTCCCGAGTCGAATCCGCCGACCTCTCCCTGTCCGCGGTGCGGGCGGTCAAGAGCACCTACGAGCTGGAACGGATGGAGGAGTCGGGACGCATCCACCAACTTATCCTCGAAGAAAAGGTGCCGGAACTGCTGCGCGAGGGGATGAGCGAAGCCGAGTTCGCCAGCCTCCTTTATCCGGCCATGGTTGCCGAAGGTCATCACGGCATCGCCCGCTTCGGCATGTACGAAACCGAGATCCTGCTCGGCCACATCTGTTTCGGCGAGAGCTCCATCTATCCCACCTCCTTCGACGGCCCCGGCGGCAACTACGGCATGAGCCCGGCGGTCCCCCTGCTCGGCAGCCGGCATCGCTGCCTGCAGCAGGGCGACCTGGTCTTCGTCGACATCGGCTGCGGCGTCGACGGCTACCACACCGACAAGACCCTGACCTACGTTTTTAAAGGAGAGCTGCCGGAGGAAGCCATCCGGACTCATAAACGCTGCATCGAGATCCAGAACGCCACCGCCGCGATGCTCAAACCGGGGGCGATCCCGTCGGAGATCTACGCCAAGATCACCGGCCAACTGGACCCGGAGTTTCTGGACGGATTCATGGGCTTCGGCGCGCGCCAGGCCCGTTTCCTCGGCCACGGCATCGGCCTGTACATCGACGAATGGCCGGTACTGGCCAAGGGATTCGACGAGCCGTTGCAAGAGAACATGGTCCTGGCCATCGAACCCAAAAAAGGGATCGCCGGCATCGGTGCGGTGGGGACGGAGAATACCTTCGTGGTTACGCCCGAGGGGGGGCGATGCCTGACCGGCAACCATCCCGGCCTGCTCGCCATCGGCTGAAAAGTTTTTTTGGGGGGATGGAGAAACGTCCCGGGATGGATTCAGGTTTCCCGGGCCGCCGCCTCAGAAATTTTCCGCCGGACGACTTTCCCCGAATTTCAAGGCAAGTCCGAGAATCTCCCGGAACGGATGCTGAATCTGGGTGGTTCGTACCGTGATCACGGTATCGGAAATGGTCCCGTAGCGGGTGGGATCGCCGCTATCGTCGAGGTGATGGGAGATGACGTCGGCGAGTTCGGTTTCGGTCCCCATGCGGGCGTGTTCTTCGTCGACCGCGATCATGTGGTCGATGGTGGGCTTGCTGCGGTACTGGATAAAATGCTGGGCGCCGAGGGTGGCGGCCCGCAACACGTGCCCGCCGTCCCAGCCCAGGGCAATGAGGCCGATGAAGATGCCGGAGAACACGTCCCCGGCGCCGAGCGTAGAGGTCAGATGGGTGACATAGTCGTCGCCGCACACGATGCGCCGCTCGGCGAATCGTACCGCCCGCCCCGTCGGCAATTCGGCTTTTTGCCAGAAATTCGTCGCCCGCTCCGGATCCAGCCGTTCGGTGTAGCGGCCGCCCTTGCTCCCCCCGGTGACAATCACCTTCCCCCCGTCCTCGCTGCCGGTCCGTTTTCCCCGGTTCATCCGGCTGGAAAGCAGGCTCGCGGCCTCGTCGATGCCCCGTTTGCCGGCAGTGTCGTCGAGCAGGGTCAACTCATCCTTGTTGCAGATGATGTACTCCACGTAGGGAATGATGACGTTTTCGAGGAAATCCTTGCGGAACGAGAAAAAGTGTTCCCGTTCGACCGTGTAGTAACTCGCATCAACCAGACGTTCCATGGCGTTGAGCAGGGTCAGGGTGGGACAAAGATAGCTCCGCACCCCGCTGGCGTGGGCGGTTTTGAGCGCCCGGACCAGGAGTCGGAGTTCCTCCTGGTTGGTCATGGAATTGATCACCAGGTGGGTTTCCGGCAACGACCGGTCACCCCGGAGGCTTTTCTGAAGTTTGGCGTAGCGTTCGTTGACCTGTCCCTTGGGAATGATCTCTTCGTTGGTGCGGTTGGCCAGAATGATCCGGTCGAGGTTTTTCCCCGCTTCGTTCTGAATGGTGAAAACGTAGCCGGTTCGGGGCACGAGGCCGGCCACATGCATCTCCTTGGGATCTCCCATGGACACGCCGAGCCGGTCGTAGAGGTCCCGAACCATCTCGAAACCGGGATTCTGGGTGTCGAAAAAGAAGATGTGCTCGAAAGAACAACCTTCGACCAGGCCGGACAACTGGGGCGAAGCGAATAGGGTATGGATCTCTTCAATAATGTTTTTGTTGTTCCCACCCAGGACAATCTCGGCAGGTTCGCCGACCGCGATGATTTTCAGGTCGCTTTCGCCCCGAATGGTTTCGGGAAACTGTTCCTTGAGCTCGGCCACAATGGTCGCAAGGTCAGCCCGCAGGCTGGTGTTTTTTCGGGACTCCGGATGTTTTCCGCCGAAGGTCAGGGCGCAGTAGGTCGTATCCTGCAGGGTCTGCAGCTCGCCATTGGCCAGAGGATTGATGTAAAAGGCTTCGGCAAGTCCCGTTGCCCGCACCTTGAAAACAGCCCCTACCGGCAACAGCACCCGGTCTCCGATAATCAGCACATTGTTTTCGGCGGCCTGCTGAATCTCGGAGAGCCTTACCGAGATCATGTAATCGAATACCGGGATACCGCCGAGAAAGAGGAATCTCTTCTTCAGATTCTGGGGCATGGAGGGGTCTCCGTAAGGGCAAGAAAGGGGAAGCTTCCCTGGAATCCGGCAAAAGCGCCAAAAAAGAGCCAGGATTTCCAAAGGGTTGGCATCTGCCTCCCCTCGGTTGCCCAAAATAACCCCATTCCCGAGTTCTGTCAAATCGGCGGAACAGATAAAATCCGCCCAAGGGAGAACCCTTCAAATCGCTCAGGAGAAGATTTTCGCGGAGCCCTCTTTTTCCTGAGCCATTTCGAGTGTTTGCGGCAAGACCCCACGGAAGTCCGGAGGGCACGCCTACCGTCCCTGCTCTGCCCGGTTATG
>MHXM01000171.1:11223-17759 GCA_001825565.1 Desulfuromonadaceae bacterium GWC2_58_13 | reverse complement strand
GTAGGCAGTCTGCCGAGGTTGCTGGTCACTGCGCCAAGTTCCGCGGAACCGAGGTACACCTTGGCACCGTTGCCGATGCGGTCATCGAAGTTACGGGTCGAGGTGGAGAACATGTTCACCCCGTCGGGAACCCGGGCCTGGTTGCCCATGCACAAGGAACAACCGGCGATTTCGATCCGGGCGCCCATGGCGCTGTACACCGAGAACAGAGCTTCATCCTTGAGCTGAGCCTGATCCATACGGGTCGGCGGGCAGATCCAGGTACGGACATTGGGATTGAACTTTTGGCCGCGCCAGATTTCGGCGGCGGCACGGAAATGACCGATGTTGGTCATGCAGGAACCGAGGAAAACGTCCTGAATCGGGGTTCCGGCCACGTCGGACAGCAGCTTGACATCGTCAGGATCGTTCGGGCAAGCCAGAATCGGCTCGGTGATTTCAGCCAGATCGATCTCGATCACCGCGGCATATTCGGCATTTTTGTCGGCTTTGAGCAACTTGGGAGCCTTGAGCCATTCATTAACTGCGTCGATACGATTCTGCAGCGTCTGCGGATCGCTGTAACCCTCGGCAATCATCTTCTTCATCAAGGCAACGTTGGAACGCAGGTAGGTGCAGACGCTTTCTTCGGAAAGCTGGATGCAACCGGCAGCGGCGGAGCGCTCGGCGGCGGCGTCGGTCAACTCGAAAGCCTGCTCAACGGAGAGGCTGGGCAGCCCTTCCATTTCAAGGATACGGCCATTGAAGATGTTTTTCTTATTCTTCTTGGGCACGGTCAGCAGGCCCTGTTTGATTGCCCAGAACGGGATGGCGTTGACGGCGTCGCGCAGAGTGATGCCGGGATTGAACTTGCCTTTGAAGCGAACCAGCACCGACTCGGGCATATCCAGCGGCATGAAGCCCATGGCGCCGGCGAAGGCAACCAGACCGGACCCGGCCGGGAAGCTGATCCCCATGGGGAAACGGGTGTGAGAGTCACCACCGGTACCGACGGTGTCGGGAAGCAGCAGGCGGTTCAGCCAGCTATGGATGACGCCGTCACCGGGGCGCAGAGCAACGCCGGCGCGCTCGGCGATAAACTTGGGCAGGTTCTTGTGCATCTTCACGTCGGCCGGCTTGGGATAAGCGGCGGTGTGACAGAAAGACTGCATGAACATCGGCGAGAGGAAGCGCAGGCAGGCCAGCTCTTTCAGTTCGTCGGCGGTCATCGGACCGGTGGTGTCCTGGGAACCGACGGTGGTCATCTTCGGCTCGCAGGCGGTGCCGGCCAGAATTCCTTCGACGCCGCAGGCCTTGCCGACCATTTTCTGCGCCAGCGAGTAGCCCTGACCGGCTTTGGGCACCGGATTGACCGGCAGGGTGAAGATGTCGGTAGCACCCATGCCAAGGGCGGCGCGGGCCTTGTCGGTCAGAGCGCGACCGATGATCAGGGGGATACGGCCGCCGGCACGGAACTCGTCGGGGACGGTATTGGGGGCGATGGCGAAGGTGGTGAGAACCTTGCCCGCTTCGTTGGTCACTTCACCCTTTTGGGTATTGATGATGATGACGTCGCCGGTATTCATGGCCGTCACGTCCATCTTCAGCGGCAGAGCGCCGGAGTCCTGGGCGGTATTGAAGAAAATCGGAGCGATAACACCGCCGATGATCACGCCGCCGGTTTTCTTATTGGGAACGCAAGGAATTTCGTTACCGATGTGCCAAAGTACGCTGTTGCAAGCCGATTTGCGGGAAGACCCGGTACCAACCACGTCGCCGGCGAAAGCAACCTGGAAACCGTCAGCGCGAAACTTGGCGATGTCGGCGTTGCCTTTGGGGAAGCGGGTTTTGCCCATGGCCAATGCGTGCAGCGGGATGTCGGGGCGGCTCCAGGCGTCACCAGCGGGGGAGAAGTCATCGGTGTTGATCTCGCCATCAACCTTGTAAATCTTGACTTTGATGGTTGCGGCCAGGGCCGGCTTGGAGGTGAACCATTCGGCGTTGGCCCAAGAGGTGAGCACCTTTTTGGCGGCAGCGTTGGTTTTGGCCAGGGCGACAACTTCGTCGAAGGCATCGTAGACCAGGGTAATGCCGGACAGAGCGCAGGCGGCTTCGTCGGCCAGTTCGGCATCCTTGAGGGCGTCGACCAGGGGCTTGACGTTGTAACCACCGATCATGGTACCAAGAATTTTGACGGCGTCCTTTTTGTTGATCAGCGGAGATTTGGCCGTTCCCTTGAGAATCTTGCCCAGAAAGTCAGCCTTGACTTCGGCAGCCGGATCGACACCGGGAGAAATCCGCTCCTTGAACAGGTTAAGCAGGAACGCTTCCTTGCCTGCAGGGGGGGCCTGCAGCAGCTTGCACAGGTCAGCGGTCTGCTCGGGGGTCAGGGGAAGCGCGGGAATACCCTGGGCGTTACGCTCTTCCTCTTGCTTCAGATAAGCTTCGATCATCTCTCTCCTCCTCAATGTAATGGGTTGCGGTCCGGGCGTATCGACAGCCGGAGGCGCCACTAGAAAGTTGCCAATAGAGCCGATCTTACCGGATCCCGGAAAGCGAAGGAATCACCTTCCGAAGCCGCTGGTCAGAACCAGAAACTTGCATACTGTATACGATTGTCGAGGCGATTGTCAACGTCGAAGTCGTGGAAAAATACGAGTTTGGGAGGGTATTGGAGCAGGCGTTTTCAGAAGATAAGGATTAAATTTCCAGGAAACAAAACCGGAGGAATTTGCAACGATGCCAACAAATTTACTTTTCCATGGGCAATCCAGCCTTTCGCCAGGCGGACATGTGGCCCTCCAGCAGATCAAGATTGCGATAACCGAGCAGGCCGAGCACCGACTTGACAATCAAGGCTCGGGGACCATGCTCGCAGGTCAACACCATCCGGGTTTCCCGGAGCTGGGGCAACCGGGGCTGGCGCAATAAAATTGACAGCAATGGCGCATGGATCGCTCCCGGGATATGCCCGGAACGAAATTCCGGGCCGCTGCGGACATCGACCACACAAGGGGCCTGTTTCGTTTTTAGTTTCTTGGCAAGATCGTTGATTTTCATGACAAGCGTGGTTTCTCAGGTCCTGTCGGATGCTCGATGATTCAGCCAAATCCGAATAACAACATTGCTCAATAACAAATTTTCAACCGGTAAACTCGATCCCCATAATACTCACGTCATCGCTGGGAGCGCGGTCACCGCCAAATTCCCGCAAGCTGGCCATCAGGTTTTCCATGCCCCGGTCAACGGACAGGGTTCTGGCATGCAACAAAAAATCAAACAGTCGCTGCTCTCCAAATAACTCGCCCGCTTCGGAAAAATACTCGGTAACCCCATCCGAATAAAGATACAAACGATCACCAGGCAGCAACTGAATTTCGGCTTCTTCGTACGGGACCAGACAACCCATGCCAATCAGGGTGCCCCCTTCATGCAGCAGTTCCAGGGTACCGTCGGCGCGCACCACAATGGGCAACGGATGGCCGCCATTGCTATACCTGACCTTGCCTGTTGAGGGTTCAAGCAGCAGATAAACAATGGTGAAGAACTTTTCGAAGCGCTCGTAGGGATATTCCCGGTCGAGGCCGGTCAGCACCTCGGCGGGACCGGGGATCTCATAGTAGGGCGGGCGATCGAGCAACCGCTTGACCAGCCGACCGCTATGGACCGCAAGGCTCTGGTAAACCGAGACGGTGACCATGGCCGAGGAGACGCCGTGCCCGCTGACATCGATCAGGTAGGCCATCAGGGTATCCTCAGACAGGGGCACCAAGTTGAACAAGTCGCCGCCGACCGTCTCGCATGGAAGAAACTGCCAGGCAAAGGAAAAGGTTTCCGTCTGGGGGCTCACGCTGGGCAGGAGGCTGCGTTGGATATGCGAAGCCGAACTCAATCCCTCTTCGATTTCAAGCTGCCGGGCGACCAGGCGCTCTTCCGCCAGGGTCCGTTCGGCCGACAGGCGGGTCATTCTGAGCAACAGGTCCACCTGTTCGAGAACATGGCTCGGATTGTGGGGATCGACGATAGTGGCGGACGCCCAGGGCGTGAGGCTCCGCATGCGTTCAAGGCCCATGCCGTTGGAGGAAAAACGCAGGCAGGGGATTTCAACCGTCTGCAGGTCGGAAGCCAAGGCCTGCCGGGATTCTTCGGTGGATTGGCCAAGCAGCTCGGCATCGAGCAGAAGAAGGTCCGGCATGCCATGCAGAAGGCCACGGGTAGCTTTGATCCCCGAAGCCAACAACACCTGGTGACCCGCGGCCCGCAGAGTATTCACGACCCCTTCGCCCTCGGTTCCGACACAGGCAACAAGAATTTTATCCACCATGGCGCTGGCCTCGAAAAAACGGCTGAATAATTACTGTCTGACTCCTCTATCCGATATCTAAACACAGACTCCGACAGCTGGCAAATGCAAATGTCGTCCAGATGCGCCGGAGCTGAACCTATTCCCCCTGGTTTTTCATTTCGAGTTGTTCCCATCGTTCAAACAGGGCTTCCAATTCGGCTTCAATGTCCTCAAGTTCGCGAGCTACGCTGGTCATCCGAACATGGTCGCCCAGTTGGGAAGGGTCCGCGAGCAGAGATTCCCTTTCAGCCTTGCGTTCTTCGAGCTCGGCAATGTTCTTTTCAACCAATTCCAGTTCCAGCCGTTCCTTATAGCTGAGCCCCGCCTTTTTTTTTGCCTTCGGTTCAGCAACAATTTTAGGAGCGGACTTGCGGACCTGCCGCTCTTCCTCGGCCCGAAGTTCCTTAAAACGGCAGAAATCCTCGTAGTTGCCTTCGTAATAGACCACCCGGCCGTCTCCCTCGAAATGCAGAATGCCGGTGGCCACCCGGTCGAGAAACCAGCGGTCGTGGGTCACCACCAGCACACAACCGGAATATTGGGCGAAGGCTTCTTCGAGCACCTGCATGGTCGGGATGTCGAGATCATTGGTCGGTTCGTCAAGAACCAGCAGGTTGGCGCCCTGCAGCATCAGGCAGGCCAGTAACAGCCGTGCCCGCTCGCCCCCGGAGAGAGTCGAGATGCGTTTGCGCTGTTCCGCGGCGCTAAACAGAAAATCCTCGAGATAGCCGATCTTGTGCCGCTTCTGCCCGGCCAGGGTGACCCAGTCCCCCTCCCCAACCGCTTCATGGACATACTGTTCGGGATCGAGACCACTGCGAGCCTGGTCAAGATAGCCGATGCGGGTATTGGTACCCAGCACCACCTCGCCGGCGCTCGGCGCCAACTCACCGAGAGCGGTGCGCAACAGGGTGGTCTTGCCGCAACCGTTGGGACCGAGAATCCCGATCCGCTCCCCTTTGCGCATGATGAAGGAAAGCCGGTCGATCAGGGTACGACCGCCAAGCTCGACTCCCAGATCGCAAAATTCGAGGATGGTGCCGCCCAGTCGCTTCTCGGCGGTGAATTCGAGTCTGACGTCACGGGTGCGCAAGTCTTTCTTCTGTTCGCGCAGATCCTCGACCCGGCCGATGCGGGCCTTCTGCTTGGTGGTGCGGGCCTTGGCGCCGCGGTGCAGCCAAGCTTCTTCCCGTCGGAGCAGGTTCATCAAACGACCCTGGGAACGCCCCTCCGAGATGAGACGTTCCTGTTTCTGGCGCAGGTAATCACTGTAGCTGCCCCGGTATTGGGTCAGTTCACCATTATCGAGCTCGAACATGCGACCGACCACGCGGTCAAGAAAATAACGATCATGGGTGACCAGCACGACCGCCCCGGGATATTGCTGTAGCATCGTCTCCAACCCGGCGATAGTGTCGGCATCGAGATGGTTGGTTGGCTCGTCGAGCAGCAGAAGTTCAGGCTCGCGGAGAAACATCCCGGCCAGCGCCACTTTTTTAACCCACCCGCCGGACAATTCGCCAATCTTCCGGGTTCGGTCGACGATGTCGAAGCGTCCGCACATATCGGCGATCCGGTGACCGAGGTCCCACCCACCGTGGTGATCGAGCCAACCCTGAAGTTGGTGCTGCTCATCCAGCAAACGGGCCGCCTCATCGCCGGTCAACCGAGGAACCCTGGCGATGATTTCATGAAACCGGTTCAGCCGGTCACGGGCCCCTTCGAGACAAGCATCGAGGGTTTCGTCGATGGTCAACCCGGGATCGAGTTGCGGATCCTGGGGGAGATACGCCGCACTTAGATTCCGCTTGCGGATCAAGGTGCCGCCGTCGGCATCTTCGGTCGCTGCAAGAATCCGCAACAGGGTCGACTTGCCGCAACCGTTGCGGCCGATAACCCCGACTTTCTCACCTTCGGCTATGGCAAAGGTAAGCCCGGCCAAAACCGTGCGGGCACCGTAGCTTTTCTGCAATTCAGCGACATCAATAACATTCATGTAAGGTTCCTGCCCCTTGGGGCGCAATGATTGGATAAACAAAATACGGCCCTATATATACACGCAGTTCAGGGAAAAACCAAGATTTGCCGATGACCAACCTGACGAGGCACGCATGAGACATATTATGACACATGACCGACATAGGCTGAGACCATCAGAAACGGGAGGTGCGCCATGTTCGAAATACTGATGTTGCTCGGATTTTTCTATGGG
>MHXM01000171.1:1096-11130 GCA_001825565.1 Desulfuromonadaceae bacterium GWC2_58_13 | reverse complement strand
GCCAAACCGCGGCAGACCGGGCCTCATTCCCCGACCTGCGACAAGCGCTATCCCGAAGCGCAGAAAACCTTTTCCAGCCGGCCTTTTTCACGCCAGAGGAAGCTTTGCAAAGCCGGTCGCCTGTGTTAACCTTTCGGCCATCTTTTGATGTAATGGCAGGAGGTTCAGATTGAAATTATCATCCATTCTGACCGTTGTTCTGACCGGAATTGTTTTGGCGGGATCGGCCTTGGCCGGCAATGAAGTCGTTCCGCCGACCCAGAGACAATGGATGGCCAACCTGGTAACCGCCATGGGTTGGTCATTCGGCCTGCCCGACACTCCCGAAGACAGCGATTATCTCAACATCCTCAGTGGTCGACGACAGGTACGGGTCGAAGGGGAAAATGCCTTTCAACCCACGGATGCCGTTTCGGTCAAACGCTTCCGGACCTTTGGCAACTTCAGCGGAGAGGGCTGGCTGAGCGGTCTGGCGACCAGCACCGTGGCCAACCTGCGGTTTATGCTGCCGCTGAGTGGCACCTATCGCCTCAGTGTTGCGGTGCGCCGGCCTGGACATCTGGTCAGCATTTCCGGGCAGACCCTTAACGCGGATGGCGGCCAGGCATTCACTCGGATCGACCTGGGACGGATCCAACTTGCCGCCGGCCTGCAAGAAGTCCGCATCCAACTCCCTCCCGACGGTGGTTTCGATTACCTGGAATTACAGGCGCCCGACCTGGCCGCGATCTCACCTTTGGCGGGTTGGGAACTCGATCATCCGGTCAGCCTCGATATTCTGGCCGTTACGGCGGCCCAGGTTCTCGGACTGGAACCCTTACTCCCTCCCTTGCCCGATAGCACCCTAATCGAAGCGGAAACCTCGTCGAATGTCGTCGGCGCCCAGATCACCGACATTCGTCACCTCGGCGAACCGAGCGGCGGCAGTTGGCTTCGCGCCGGTACCGTTCCGGCCACCGTTCAAATGGCCTTTACCGTACCGACCTCCGGAATTTACGCGCTCAGTCTCCGGGGCGCGGCGGAAACACCAATCACGGCTATGTTGAATAACCGGCAGTTACTGGAAGCTTCGCCGGCGACCTATCTTCAAACTCTCCCTCTCGGATCGGTTTTCCTTGAGCGGGGCAAAAATTCTCTAACCCTGACCCTGCCGCCTCGCGGCGGCCTGGACGCTTTGCGGATTTCCAGTCAACGCTCGGAGGGCGCCGACTATCGCCGCCTGGTCGGACTGCCGACCGCCGGAATCCACCCCACGCCAGCCCAGGTCGACGGTCTGCTGGCCCTGCTGGTAGCCACCGGCTCCCCCCGGTAACCACATCCATGGGACTCTGGCTGTATCTGCTCTTGTATGCGGCCGGGCTGGCAAACGCACCCTATTTTCAGGCTTCCGGTCTTTGGCCCGCGCTCGCCCTGCTCAGCGCCGCGCTGTATATGCCGAGGCGCCGAACGAACCTCGCCCTGCCGTTGTTACTGCTGTTCTTTTGGTCCCTCGGCATCACCTTCTACCACCTGGAGCTGACACCTCCCACCGAGTCCGGTCATATCCGTGCTTTTGTCGCGGATACGCCGATCAGGGTCGAGGGAACGGTGCTGTCCGTCGCCCACCGTTACGAGGGCGGAGCGATTATCGATCTGCGAACCGACCGCGTTATTGGCGACCGATTGATCACCCCGGTCCACGGCCGGCTCCGTCTGTATATCGATCAGGGCGAGGGAACCCCGGAAATCGGCAACCGGGTCTGCTTCCGCTCGCGGCTACGAGCGCCTCGCAGCTACGGGACGCCGGGAGAATTCGACTATCCCCGCCACCTTGCTTTTCAGGACCTCTTCGTCACGGCATTTCTGGACAATACCCGTGATCTGGCGGTCTTTGCCCGCACGGATACCCACGGGAAAATGTCCATCGAAGCCTTCAGGACATTCGTCGGAAAACGCATCGATAAGGCGGTCGCCCCCCCTCTGGCTCCCTTGGTCCGGGCCTTGGTGATCGGCGACAAGAGTGGCCTTTCACCCGAGCATGAACAGGTGTTGGCACAGGGAGGGATCTCCCATCTATTTGCCATTTCGGGCTTGCATATCGGTCTGGTCGCAGCCATGCTTCTTGTTGTCGCCCGGCTCTTGTACCAGCGTTCGGAACGACTGACCCTATTCGCTCCCGCTCTACGGCTGCTCCCGGTCCTGCTGCTGCCGGTGCTGCTGGCCTACTTGCTGCTGACCGGCAATGCCATTTCGACCCGACGCGCCTTTGTCATGCTGCTGGTCGCCACGACCCTACTTCTCGGCTCCCGTCAGACACCGCCGCTGAAACTCCTGGCGACCTGCGCTTTCGTTTTCCTGCTGAGCGAACCACTGATGTTATTCCAGCCCGCCTTTCAGCTTTCCTTTGCCGGCCTGTTCGGTATCCTGGTTCTGGTGCCACGCTGGCTGGAGCGGCTTCCGCAACGGCCCGGGCCGCTACGCTACCTGGCCACCCTGGCACTGACGACCCTGGCGGCAAGTCTGGCGACCGCCCCGCTGGTTCTTCTGAATTTTCATCTCATGGCGCCAGCCGGGCTGATCACCAATCTCTTTGCAGTTCCTGCGGTCGGTTTTGCAGCGGTCCCCCTCGGTCTGGTCGGGGCCTTGATCGCCCCCGCCTGGGCCCAGGGGGGGGACTGGCTGTTTCAAGGCGGTGCCGTGGTCATCCAGTACACCCTGACCGCGGTCGAGCAACTGCTCCGGTTTCCAGCTCTGGCCAGCCATCTGGCCTACTGCTCTCAAGCAACCGTGATGGCCAGTTTTTTTCTGAGCGGAATTCTGCTGCTGCCGGGCGGATCGAAACGACGCTGGCAACTACGCGCCCTGTTCGGCCTGACGGCGGCGTTGCTGCTCTGGGCTCCCCTCCGTCCGGCGCCGGCCCTGGCGGCGACAGCCCTGAGTGTTGGCCAGGGCGATTCCACGCTTCTAAGTTTTGGTGGCCGCCACCATTATCTCGTCGACGGCGGGGGCAACTACAGCACCCATTTCGACACCGGTGAACGGCTGGTTGCGCCAGCTCTGGGCTGGCTGGGCGTAAGGTCGCTGGACGCGGTCATCCTGACCCATGATCATCCCGACCACCGCAAAGGCTTGCAGTACGTCCTGCAACATTTCACCGTCGGGGAATTCTGGACCCCCATTCCCCAAGACCGGCTCGATCCCCAACTCAGACAGATTCTTGTTGAGAAAAAAATTCCCCTGGTCTGCCCGGCACCCGGCTGGAGCAAGGCCGATTCCCCAACGACCAACGCCCTGTGGATCTTTATTCCGGATCAGAATGACGCTAATCTGAACAATCGTTCCCTGGTACTCCTGGCCAGCTGCGGAAAGGATGCGGTTCTATTACCCGCCGATCTAGAAGAAAAAGGGATCGAACAACTGCTGGCCGAAGGGTTTCCGCAAGCGGTCAACCTGCTCAAATTTCCTCACCACGGAAGTCGCAAATCCCATCCCGAATTGCTGCTGAATCGCATCGCCCCGCAATATGTTTTCGCTTCCCTGGGCGCGAAAAATCCTCACGGGTTTCCACATCTTGAAGTGATATCCATGCTTCGTGCTAGAAACCTGCCCCTGTGGCGGACCGACCTGCACGGCAGCCTTCAATTTAATACCGACGGCCAAGGCTGGCAAGCAACCCATTGGAACCAAAGGCTTTTCCGTTGACACAAAAAAAAGACTCTGATAGTTTAGAAACTTCTATTGTGGGAGCACTCCTGGATGAAAAAACCAGCCATACTGGTTGTTGATGATGAGCTTTTTTTCCGCCGGCTATACGCCGAACTGCTCGGCGAAGAGGGCTACGATGTGGAAACCGTCGCTACCGGTGACAGCGCCCTCAACCGCCTGCGCCAGGGGGGTATCGACGTGGTATTGACCGATCTGGTCATGCCGGGCATCGACGGGCTCGATGTCCTGCGCCAGGCGCGTGGCATCAGCAATCCCCCCGAGGTCATTCTCGCCACCAGTCACGCCAGCCTGGAAACCGCTATTCAGGCCCTCAAAAGCGGTGCCCGCGACTACCTGATCAAGCCTTTCGATCCCGAGGAACTCCGGCATCTGGTTCGCACCTGCCTCGAACAGCGACGCCTGCTGGATGAAAACACCCTGCTCAAGGGACAGATCCGTCTTTATCAGGCCGGCCAGAACCTGGCATCGCAGATGGAAATTGACAAGTTGCTTCCCCAGGCCATCGAAACCATGAGGCGGGAAATCGGCGAGGGACGTGCCTTCGCCTTCTTGCAGGAGCGCAACAAAACACCCCGAATCCTGAGCCCCCAGGGGGCGGATAGTGAAGCGCAGATGCAGACCATGGGGCGGGCCTTGTTTCCCAGCCTGCGCAACATCACCGGACTGCGCCTGATGCAAAAAGAAGAACTGCCCGAAAAATCGACCTGGCCGGGCGATGTGCGCACCCTGTGCGTCTTTCCCCTGCGCTTCGGCAAGTACCTGCGCGGAGCCCTGTTTTTCTACAATCCCCCCGGCTCCGATATGCCGAGCCCGTTTCCCTACGAAAACCTGCTGTTCCTGGCCGAACAGGCCGCCAACGGCTTTTATAACGCCTGCCGTTTTCAGGGGACCAAGGACCTGATCTACATCGATGATCTGACCGGCCTGCACAACTACCGCTATCTGCAGGTGATCCTTGACCAGGAGATCCGCCGAGCCGAACGCTACGGCCTCGAACTGTCCCTGATTTTCATGGATCTCGATCATTTCAAAACTGTCAACGATACCCAGGGACACCTGGCCGGCAGCCGGGTCCTGAAAGAAGTGGCCGATCTGCTGCGCAAATGCGTTCGAGAAGTCGATCTGGTGTTCCGTTACGGTGGCGACGAATTCACCGCCCTGCTGGTCGAAACCAACAGCCAGGGGAGTTCGGTGGTCAGCGAACGAATCCGAAGAAGCATCGAAAACCATTCATTTCTGGCCGACACCCCAAATCCGATCCATCTGACCGCCACCGTGGGGCACGCCGTTTACCCGGGCAACGCGGTAACCAAACAATCTCTCATCGACCTCGCCGACCAGGCCATGTACCATGGCAAACAGGTTCGCAACGTTACCCGGGGAGCCTGGGAGATCAAGGAATAACCGTCTGCTTTCCCACCTGGATGAATCGCAGCCGGAAACGCAACATCCTCCCGGCCACATCCTCTGACAATCTCGTAATGGCACCGTAGCAATTCATTCGATTCTGCGCTATGCTATGGCCCGCGTTCAGACCAGGCCAAGCCCGGTCTGAACCAAAATCAACCGCGAAAGGTAGAACAGCGTGAGCATCACAGGCATCAAGGGAATGAACGATATCCTGCCGGGCGAAATCGAAACCTGGCAATTTCTCGAAGTAGAGGCCCGACGCATTTTCGGTACCTACGGTTTTTCCGAAATCCGGGTACCGTTGGTGGAAAAGACCGAACTTTTCTGCCGTTCGATTGGCGAGACCACCGACATCGTTGAAAAGGAAATGTACACCTTCAACGACAAGAGCGATAATTCACTGACCCTGCGTCCCGAAGGAACGGCGCCGGTCATACGCTCGTTCATACAGAACAAGCTGCATACGAAAGACCCGGTGGCCAAACTTTATTACATGGGACCGATGTTCCGCTACGAACGACCGCAAAAAGGACGCTACCGTCAGTTCCATCAGATCGGCGCCGAAGTCATCGGCATCGAGGATCCAAAAATCGATGCCCAGGTTCTGACCATGCTGGCCCATTACTTCGATGCCGTCGGCATCAAGGATGTTGAACTTCAGCTCAACTCTCTCGGCTGTCCCGAATGCCGCCCGGCCTACCGGGAGGCGTTGATCGGTTTCCTCGAAGCGCGTCTCAACGCCCTCTGCGACGACTGCCGGCGGCGCTATCGGACCAACCCGCTCCGCGTCCTCGACTGCAAGGTGCCCGGCTGCAAGGAAGCCACCATCGAAGCCCCATCGGTTCTCGATCACCTGTGTGTCGGCTGCGACGAACATTTCAATAAAGTCCAGGGATATCTGCGCAACGTCGGCACCCCATTCACGATCAATGCCCGCATGGTCCGCGGCCTCGACTATTACACCAAAACCACCTTTGAAATGGTCACCAACAGTCTGGGCTCCCAGAATGCCGTGGCCGCCGGCGGCCGCTACGATGGCCTGATCAAGGATTTGGGAGGACCGCCGCTGCCCGGCATCGGCTTTGCCATGGGCGTCGAACGACTGGTGCTGATGAAAGGCCAGGGATGCGTCGAGCCGAACCGCCCCGATCTGTTTCTGGCTGCCCTCGGCGACGAAGCGGCCTGTTATGCCTTCGGCCTCATGTCGAGCCTTCAGCGCCGGGGTTTGCACGCCGAAATGGAATACGAAGGGAAAAGCCTCAAGGCTCAGTTGCGCCGGGCCGATAAGCTTCAGGCCCGCCGGGTGCTGATTATCGGCGGCGACGAATTGGCCCGAAGGGAAGCGCAACTTCGAACCATGGAAAGCAGCTCACAGGAGACCATCTCGCTGAACGGCATCGAGGAATTTCTGCTGGCCGGTTTAACTCCGGCTCCTTGACTCGGGATAGTTCTTGACGGTCATTGGAGCGGGTCGCTATAATGGCCAATTCGTTAAAAACTTAATTTTAAGACGCATTTTATACGAGGAGGATACGAACTTGAACGACGTGTTGGGTGACTGGAAAAGGAGCCATTACTGCGGCCATGTAACGGCAGCGGAAATCGGTAAAGAAGTGTGCCTGATGGGCTGGGTTCAGCGCCGGCGCGACCACGGCGGTTTAATTTTCATCGACTTGCGTGACCGCGAGGGTATCGTGCAGCTGGCCCTCGATCCCGATCGTGATCCGGAGGCCCACACCAAGGCCGACAAAATCCGCAATGAGTTCGTGGTCGCCATTCGGGGCATGGTTTCTCCCCGGCCCGAGGGAACCGTCAACCCGAAGATGAAGACCGGCGAAATTGAAGTGGAGATCAACGACCTGCGCGTCCTCAATACGTCCAAAACCCCGCCCTTCATGCTGGACGAATACTCCGAGGTGGCCGAAAACATCCGGCTCAAGCACCGCTACCTCGACCTGCGCCGCTCCACGGTGCAGAACAACCTGATGCTACGCTACCAGGTTACCCGCACCGTGCGCCGCTATCTCGACAGCCAGGGGTTTCTCGACATCGAGACCCCGGTACTGACCAAGAGCACCCCGGAAGGTGCCCGCGACTATCTGGTTCCGAGCCGCGTCAATCCCGGTACGTTCTATGCGCTGCCCCAGTCCCCCCAACTCTTTAAACAGTTACTGATGATCTCCGGCTTCGACCGTTATTTCCAGATCGTCCGCTGCTTCCGCGACGAGGATCTGCGCGCCGACCGCCAGCCCGAATTCACCCAGATCGACTGCGAAATGAGCTTTGTCGATCGCGACGACGTAATCAAGGTGATGGAAGGAATGATCGCCACCATATTCAAGGAAGCGATCGGCGTCGACGTCGCCCTGCCGATGGCCCGCATGACCTATCAGGAAGCGCTGGCTCGTTACGGGGTCGACAATCCCGACCTGCGTTTCGGCCTTGAACTGGTCGAAATTTCCGATTTGGTCGGGTCCTGCGGTTTCAAGGTGTTTGCCGATGCCGTGACAAACGGCGGCATGGTCAAGACCATCAACGTCAAAGGAGGTGCCACCCTGTCCCGCAAGGAACTTGACGACCTCGCCGAATTCGTCAAGATTTACGGCGCCAAGGGCTTGGCCTGGGTGAAGGTGACTGAAGAAGGCTGGCAATCGCCGATCGCCAAATTCTTCACTGCCGACGAACTAGCCGTCCTCAATCAGCGGCTGGATGCCCAATTGGGCGACCTGCTGCTATTCGTTGCCGACTCCTACAAAGTCACCAATGAATCCCTCGGCCGACTGCGCGGTCACCTCGGCAACAAACTCGGCCTGGCTCGGAAGAACGACTACCAGTTCGTCTGGGTCACCGACTTCCCGCTGCTTGAATGGGATGAGGAAGCCCGCCGGCACGTCGCCGTTCACCATCCGTTTACCGCTCCAATGGATGAAGATGTGCCGCTGCTTGCCAGCGACCCTGGCAAAGCGCGGGCCAAGGCTTACGATCTGGTTCTCAATGGCTCGGAAATCGGTGGCGGCAGCATCCGTATCCATGATCAGGCGGTCCAGAGCCAGATGTTTCAGCTGATGGGCATCGGCGAGGAAGAAGCCCGAGTCAAATTCGGCTTTCTGCTGGATGCCCTTGAGTTCGGGGCCCCCCCCCATGGCGGCATTGCCTTCGGCCTGGACCGACTGACCATGATTCTGACCGGTTCCGAATCGATCCGCGATGTTATCGCCTTCCCCAAAACCCAGAAAGCCACCTGTCTGATGTCCGAAGCCCCTGGATTGGTGGACGAAAAACAGTTACGCGAACTGCATATCAGACTGGCCGCCAAAGCCAAGTAAAAATTCCTTGCAAGCCGGGGATTCCCCATGTGAATCCCCGGCACAACCCTACCCTTCAGACCCACCGGGCCAATGAAGGTCTACATATGTACAGAACATTCACCATCCTGATCGCTCTGTCCGTTTTTTCCTACGGGTGTGCCTCCCCTCCCCGCAAGGAGCTGCAAGCCGCCCGGGACGCCATTTTCAAGGCCTATGCCAGCGGCGCCCCCGATCTCGCTCCCGGGAAATACCAGACCGCCGTTGAAGTTCTGGCCAACGGCGAAGAACTGGTCACCCGGAAGCAGTATGGGCTGGCACGCGAAACCCTCCCTTATGCCGAAGCGCTGGCCCAACAAGCCATTCACGCCGCCCGTGAAGAACAATTGCGGCGCGATCTCGAAGAAATTCGCCGGAATGAAAAACTTGAGAAGCTAAAAAAACAGCTCCAGAAAGAAGCAAAGGGAAAACCCAAACCGCCACGGAAAACCGTCGAAAAACCGGCGGCGGCAAAACCCATACCCCAGCCGCCCTCCCCTCCACCACCACCTTCGCCGCCACCCGTAACCAGTTACACCGTAGGCAATGGTGAAACGCTCTGGTTTATTTCGGCCCAGAAAGTGGTCTATCGCGACGCCTTTCTCTGGCCGCTGATTTACCGCGCCAACCGAGATCAGATTAAAGACCCGCGCCAGATCTACCCCGGCCAGCAACTCAACATCCCGCGCAACCTGAGCGAAGAGGAAACCACCGAGGCCAGGGCCACGGCCCGCAAATCCGACATCTTCCCACTCGACCTTCTAATTAAAGCATCTCCGGACAATGCTCACTGACACAGTGTTTTATAAAATCGAGAAAAGCCCCAGAAATCAAGCCCCGGACAACTATATTTTTTCTTGACAGCCACTAATCGTTTGTATACTGTATACACGATTTGGGACAAAATGCCGATCAAGGCGAATACAGATTTGCCATTCATTACGCCTCTGGCGTTTCCGGCATAAACAACTAAGGAGAGAGACATGACAACAAAAGCATCAACGATTATCTGGTCAGAAATTGATGAAGCTCCGGCGCTCGCAACCTACGCCCTGCTCCCGATCCTTCAAAAGTTCCTCAAGGGCTCCGGCGTCAACGTCGAAACAAGAGACATCTCTCTTTCTGGCAGGATTATCGCCAACTTCCCCGAGAATCTGACGGCCGCCCAGAAAATCCCGGATTTCCTGGCGCAACTGGGTGAGCTCACCCAGGACCCCACCGCCAACATCATCAAGCTGCCCAACGTCAGCGCCTCGATCCCCCAGCTGCAAGATGCCATCAAAGAGCTGCAGGGAAAAGGCTATAAAATCCCGGACTATCCCGAAGAGGCCAAAACCGACGCCGAGAAAGCGTTGCAGGCACGGTTCTCCAAGTGTTTGGGCAGCGCCGTAAACCCGGTACTGCGTGAAGGCAACTCCGACCGCAGGGCTGCTGCCTCGGTCAAGAAATTTGCCCAGAAGAACCCCCACAAAATGATGAAGCCCTGGCCTGCCGTCTCCAAGACCCGGGTAGCCCACATGACGGCTAATGATTTCTACGCCAGCGAAACCTCCGTAACCGTACCGGCTGCCACCA
>MHXM01000171.1:673-1003 GCA_001825565.1 Desulfuromonadaceae bacterium GWC2_58_13 | reverse complement strand
CCATCAGGATTGCTGCTCTTCGCAAGTTCTTTGCAGAGCAGATTGAGGTGGCGAAAAAAGAAGGCGTACTGCTCTCCCTGCACCTCAAAGCAACCATGATGAAAATTTCCGACCCTTACATGTTTGGGCAATGCGTCACCGTTTACTATAAAGACGTTTTCGATAAATATGGCGATGTTTTCAAAGAACTGGGCGTGAATATCAGCAACGGCCTGGGCGATGTTTATGCAAAAATCAAGCGTTTGCCCGAAGCCAAGAAGGCCGAAATCGAAGCGGCCATCATGGATGTTTACAAAACCCGCCCCCCCTTGGCGATGGTGGACTCTCGCA
>MHXM01000171.1:0-605 GCA_001825565.1 Desulfuromonadaceae bacterium GWC2_58_13 | reverse complement strand
GACGGCGGCCGGATGTGGAATCTGGCGGACGAACTCCAGGACACCCTGGCCATGATTCCCGACCGTTGCTATGCCACCATTTATCAGACCATTATTGAAGATTGCCAGAAGCACGGCCAGTTTAATCCGGCCACCATGGGTCACGTTTCCAACGTCGGCCTGATGGCTCAGAAAGCTGAAGAATACGGCTCCCACGACAAAACCTTCTACGCCCCGGCCGAAGGTAAAATTCGCGTCGTCGATGCCTCCGGCAAAGTCCTGCTTGAGCAGACCGTTGAAGAAGGCGATGTCTTCAGATCCTGCCAGAGCAAAGACGCCCCGATCAAAGACTGGGTCAAGCTGGCCGTTACCCGCGCCAAGGCTTCCGGTGCTCCCGCCATCTTCTGGCTGGACGATCGTCGCGGTCACGATGCCCAGATCATCCAAAAGGTCAACACGTACCTTAAAGACCACGACACCAGCGGTCTCGACATCAGCATCAAAAGACCCGACGATGCCATGAAAATCTCCTGTGAGAGAGCCCGTGCCGGCAAGGACACCATCAGCGTCACCGGCA
The DNA here is from genome assembly GCA_001825565.1 of Desulfuromonadaceae bacterium GWC2_58_13. Lineage (GTDB taxonomy): Bacteria > Desulfobacterota > Desulfuromonadia > Desulfuromonadales > Trichloromonadaceae > Trichloromonas. Next base: position 49 of record MHXM01000171.1, on the reverse strand, counting down.
ATGCGCTGCGCGATTATCTGACCGACCTGTTCCCGATTATTGAACTGGG
>MHXM01000170.1:11353-11516 GCA_001825565.1 Desulfuromonadaceae bacterium GWC2_58_13 | reverse complement strand
ATGGTGGCAACATCACTCTGGAGGCCCCCACCACGGTGGTCGGCGGGACCTTTTCGGCAAGCTCCCTGGAAGGTTTCAGCGGCGGGGTGGCGACCATGAGCGGGGAACATGTCTATGTCTCCGGGGCCGCCGTGCCCCTGCCGGCGGAATTCGATTTCGATAC
>MHXM01000170.1:10384-11209 GCA_001825565.1 Desulfuromonadaceae bacterium GWC2_58_13 | reverse complement strand
GGTTGCTCTGTCCGGCGGCGAGAAAATTCTGTTGAAATCCGGATCGCGGATCGATGCCGTATCCGACCGGGGCGAGGGCGAAATCGAACTGCGTTCCCCCTCGGGGCGAGTTGTATTGGAAGAAGGGGCGGTGGCCCATGCCAGCGACGGCCTGACTCTCGCCACCAACGACCTGACCCTGCAAGGGGATTTCGAGATCGACAACAGTGCCTTGACGCTGGCGGGGGAGAAAATCGTTTTCGTGCAGGGGGAAACGGTTCCCGCCGAAGCCGGCCTGTTCATCACCGAAAAATTCTGGTCTCTGTTTTCCAACTTCGAAAATATCGGGCTGGAGAGTTCCACCGACACCATTTTCCGGGGCGACTTCAGTCTCGAAATCGTCGATTCCCTCAGCATCGACACCGCCCGCCTGGCCGTGGAGGGGGGCAGCGTCGAGCTGACGGCCGACCAAATCGTGTTGAGCAACAGCAGCGGCAACCTGTCTTCCGATCAATCGTTGGACGATACCGGGACTCTGGCTTTGAATGCGGAAACCATCGAACTCGGACCGGGAACGGTGGTGGTCGATGGGGTAGATCGGGTCAACCTGGGGTCGACCGATGGCGACCGGGTCGCCACCTCGGAGGTTTTTCTGCGGGGTCAAGGCGGACTGACCACCGATGGCGACCTGATCGTCACCGCCGGACGGGTTGCCGTGACCGGCTACCGTGGCGCGGACGACGTTTACCAGGCGGCCGATTTTACAATAGATGCCGGCGCCGGCACGGTGACCATTGCCGGTAACGGCGGCGAAGCCGAAGACGCCGGCGATGCCGGCGGCCGGTT
>MHXM01000170.1:0-10317 GCA_001825565.1 Desulfuromonadaceae bacterium GWC2_58_13 | reverse complement strand
CTTAACGCCGGCGACAGCATTCGGGTCGACGGCGGCAGCCGGATTCTGGCTCGTGGCACCGACAGTCTGGCGGCCGGCACGGTGGAACTGCACGCCCAGAGCGGTTCGATCGAACTCGCCGCCGGTTCGGTCGTCGACGTGTCGGCCGGCATTCAGGGAGATGCCGGTTCGGTCGGCCTTTCCGCCGCGGTTGGCGGGGCGACCATCGACGGCGAGTTGCGGGGCGCCAAGGGAAGCGAAGACGGCCGGGGCGGTTCCTTCGACCTCGATGCGGCATCGGTCGCCGACTTTGCCGGCATCAATCGGAAACTGGTCGCGGGCGGTTTCGACGAAAGCATTGCAGTGCGGGCGCGGAGCGGTGATCTGACCGTGAGCGATACGGTCACGGCCCGGGAAATCCATATGGCCGCCGATGAAGGTGAATTGACCCTGAGCGGAACCCTCGATGCCGGCGGCGCATCGACCGGGGGGGATGTCGAACTGCATGCCGGCCGGGATGTGGTCCTGGCCGACGACAGCCGGATCGATGCCTCCGGGACGGAGCGGGGCGGTTCGGTGCTTCTGAACAGCAGCGACGGCCGGGTCCGCATGGCCTCGGGGGCGACCATCGACGTTGCCGGGACCGAAGGGGGAACGGTCCACTTCCGGGCCGACCGGGAAACCGCGACATCCGGAATCAACATGGAGCTTCAGGGTACCGTTTCCGGCGCATCCGAAATCGTCGCCGAAGGGGTACAAAACTATACGACCGCGGCCCCGACCCTCTCCGCCACGACTTACCTTGCCGAAGCCGGCACCTATATGACCAACGCGGCGGCCATGGAAACGGCGCTGCTCGGCAACCTCGATCTGGATGGGGGGAGCGATGAACTGCTGCATTTGCGGCCCGGCATCGAGGTTGAAGCATCCGGCGATCTGACCGTTCCGGCCTTGAGCCTTACCACCGCTCGATACAACGGTGAACCGGGCATACTCAGGGTTCGTACCCCAGGAAACCTGACGGTGAGCGGAAAAGTCATTGATACTCCCACCGCGATCAGCTCTTTGAATTCAACGACCGCCCGGGATTCCTGGGGGCTCGCCCTGGTCGCCGGGGCCGATGTCGACGCTGCCGACCCGACCGCCACCCGACAGGGCCAGGGCAACCTTACGGTCAACGCGGGCGCGCAGGTTTACAGCGAGTCGGGTGCGGTAACCCTGGCCTCCGGCAACGACCTGACCATTGGCAAGGGAACGACGGGATACCTGGTCGCCTCGGCCATACCGCTGAGTGTCGGTTCTTACGCCGGCGATGTCTCCCTGCGGGCGGGACATGATCTGATCCTCAATGGCGGGGTGATCCAGACCGCCACCGGCGACATCGAGGTCGATGCCGGCGGCGACGTCGATCTTAACTATTCCGGGAGCGACATGGGCACCATCCGCACCCTCGGCGAGGCTCAAGGGAAACTCACCGACTACTGGAATTATGCCAACGGCGGCGCCATCGATCTGAAGGTCGGAGGTTCGATTAACGGATTTTTCAACAGAAAGGATGCCTGGGACAACATCTACGGCGCCCGGCATCCCAAGAGTTGGGGCGCCAAGTATAGCGGGACCAATACCACTCAAGGGATCGCCACTCTTGCCGGCGGGGATTTGAATATTGAAGCGGCCGGCGATATTACGGCTCAGGCCGGCACCTTCGGCAGCGGCGATCTATCGGTGAGCTCCGGTGGCGATCTTTCCGGGCGTTTTCTGAACCGGGATGGAAGGGCCGAATTTCAGGCCCTCGGCAATGTCGGCGGCGCCGCCGAAGCCCAGCGGTCCGTGTTCGAAATTTTCGATGCCGATTTGCAGGTGACCGGTCAGGGCGATCTGAAGGTGGCAGCCGTGGTCGATCCCCTCATCACCAATTCGTCGTTCAATAAAAACACCATTACCTGGACCACCGGTTACACGACCGAAACGTCCGTCAATCTCACCAGTCTCGCCGGCGACGTTGCCCTTTACGGCGATAGTCCATTTTACAATGAGAAAACAACGACGTATTCCGACCGCGAACGAGTGTTGCCGGCCACCGTGACGATCTCTGCAGGCCGCGACATTCTGCTCAACAACAAAGGCTCCTTCTCTCTGCTACCGGCTGCCGACGGCAACCTGAGTCTGATTGCCGGGAACGATATCCTGGGTATTTACGAAAACAAATCCTTTACCCGCATCATCATGAACGACGGCGATCCGACTCAAATTTACGGAGCGAGCGCCGAGGTTCCCGCGGACCTGTTTGAAATGACCACGACGGTGCGCAGCAGTCTCCTGCATGAAGGAGACGCGGATCCGGTCGTGATCAGCGCCGGCGGAGATATCGAATATCTGGGATTGCGTCTGGTTAAGGCGGCCAACATCAGCGCCGGCGGGGATATCCGTTACATTCAGTACATCGGGCAGAATCTGGCGGGCGGCGACGTTTCGCGGATTTACGCGGGAAAGGACATCGAGGTCGAATCCGGCCTTACCGATCTGGACAATTTCGGCATCGAACAGGGCGGCCCTGGAACTTTGCTGGTTCAGGCCGGCAATAGTCTCGATCTCGGCAGTTCGGATGGAATCGAGACTTACGGCAGTACCGTGAACACCGCTCTGGGAGACAAGGGGAGCGATCTGGTGGTCATCGCCGGTTACACCCAGGAACTTGAACTGGAGCAGTTGGCGGATTTTTTCTCCCGGCTCAAAGTTTACGGCGAAAACTACAGTCTGGCGCTGGCCGGGGGGAACGACGCCGAGGCCGCCGCGATCATTGCCGAGGCGCGGGAAACGCTGATCGTTCCCGCTCTCGGAGCCGGACCAACCAATGAAGAGCGCCAGACGGGCAAAGGGAACATCGACATGATTCAATCGCTGATCCGTACCTCCGGCGGCGTGGACGATATCTTCATTATCGCCGCGGGCGATGCCAACGTGGGGCGTACCGCCATTGGCGACTCGTCGGATACCGGCATCGTCACCACGGCCGGCGGCGGGATTTCGATTTTTCTGGTGGGCGATCTGAACGTTAACGAATCGCGGATGATGACCTTTCGCGGCGGCGACATGCTGGTCTGGTCCGATCGGGGGGATATTAATGCCGGTCGCGGATCGGGGAGCGCCATCAGCAGTCCGAACAGCATTGTCCGGAACAACGTTGAAACCGGCGAACTTGAGGTGGTTTACAGCCCGCCGATGATCGGCAGCGGCATCCGAGGACTGTCCTACGACCCCGACGGCGTGTCCGGACCTCTGTCGAAACCGGATTATGGCGACATTACCCTGATTGCCCCCGGCGGGATCATCGATGCCGGCGAAGCCGGGATTGCCGGCGGGCGGATCATTCTCGGCGCCACCGAAGTTCTGAACTCGCAGAATATCAGTTTTTCCTTCGGATCGGTCGGGGTGCCGGCCGCATCCGATTCGGCCGGCGGCCTCGGTGCGCTGGCCGGGGTCAGCAACCTGAACGAATCGAGCAGCCTGCTTGAGCAGGCGGGCAGTTTCGGACCGCGGGAATCGATGAGCCCGTCGCAGGTGGTGGACAGTTTCATCGAAAAATGGATCGACGTCGAAGTCATTGGTTTCGATATCTGAGCAAATCACATTTTGGAGGATAGGCGTGATGCAGTGGTGTTTTACCCGTAGGCTGGCATCGGTTTTTTTGCTTGGGCTGGTGTTCTGGATGGGGCCGGTAAATGCCGAGGCCTGGTGGGACAAAAATTGGGAATTCCGGAAGAAGATCAACCTGTCGGCCGCCGCGGCCGGGATCGAGGAGAGTCTGACCGAAGTGCCGGTGTTGCTGCGACTGCACACCGCCAACCTCGATTTCGCCTCGGTCAAGGCGGATGGCGCCGACCTGCGCTTCATCGATGGCGACGACCAGACCCCGCTGAAATACCATGTCGAACTGTTCGATCCCGTCGATGAAATGGCGCTGGTCTGGGTCAAGGCGCCCCGTGTGACCACCGGATCGGATCAAGATTCCATCTGGATGTACTGGGGCAACGAGATTGCGGTGGACGCCCAGGATCGCAACGGCAGCTACGACGTCAATCAGATTCTGACCCTGCATTTCGACGAGACCGAAGGAGCTCCCAAGGATGCCACGGCCTACGCCAACCATCCCGGCGGGTTCACCGGACGTCTCGCCGTGCCGGGGGTGATCGGCAACGGAGCGGGCTTCGGCGGCGCCGGCGACATGCTGACGATCCCCAGTTCCCCTTCGCTGGACATCTCCGGCGGGTTCACCTTTTCGACCTGGATCAAACTGGCGAATCCCCAGCCCGACGCCTTTCTGCTGGCGGTGGAAGACAATGAACGGTCGCTGGTGATCGGCATCGAACAAACCCGGCCCTATGTCGCCATCCGCGAAAAGGATCGCACCATTAAAGCCTCGCTGGCCGGCGATCTGACGCCGGGGAACTGGCATCAACTGACGGTGTCGATGATCCCCAACGATCGCATCGTTCTCTATCTCGATGGCCGGGAGACGGGGAGCAATGCCCTGCCCATGGCTCTACCCAGCCTCTCCAACGACTGGACCATCGGCGCTTCTTTGCGCGGGGGCCATTCCCTGGCAGCCGATCTGGATGAACTGAATCTGTCGCGCGCCGGCCGCGGAACCGCCTGGATCGCCGCGGCCTTTCAGAGCCAGGGGGCGGAAAACCTGCTGGTGTCCTTCGCTGAAATCGAGGCCGGTGAAGGGGGCGGGGTCACCAGCCTGCTGATCGGCACCATCGCCGACAACATCACCCTCGACGGTTGGATCATCATCGGCCTCCTGTTTCTGCTCGGGGCCGTCAGCGGCGTGCTGTTCGCCAACAAAGCCTACACCTACCGGCTGATGATCCGCGAGAACCATGAGTTTCTCCGGGTGTTCAAAAGTGCCGGCAATCTGGAAAAGATCGAGGAGCAACGGGAGGATTTCCGCAATTCGCCGTTGTACAGAATCTTCGAGATGGGGCTCGAGGATCTGAGGTCCTGGGGCGCGAAGCATGCCGATCAGGAAAATCCCCGGCTGTCGCCCAAATCCTTCAATATCTTCAAGACGGTTCTGGAAAACGGCTACATGGAGCAAAACCGCAAGATCAACGCCGGCCTCATCGTGTTGACCATGGCGATCAGCGGCGCTCCGTTTTTGGGGCTGCTCGGAACCGTGTGGGGGGTCATGAGCACCTTCGCCGCCATGGCGGTCGCGGGGGAGGCCAACATCATGGCCATCGCCCCAGGGGTCGCTTCGGCCCTGGCGACCACCGTTTTCGGCCTGATCGTCGCCATTCCCGCCCTGTTCGGCTACAACTATCTGGCCGGCAAGGTCAAGCTCCTTGCCGCCGACCTCGGTCTGTTCGTCGATCGTTTCGCCAACCTGGTTGACCAGGAATTCGGAGAATAGGAGATCGCCATGCGCCGTGATCTATACGAACAGAAACTCCTCGACGAGATCAACGTCACGCCCTTGCTCGATTTGGCCTGGACGCTGCTGGTGGTCTTCATCATCGCCGTCACTTCGGCCGTGCAGGGGATCAAAGTCAATCTGCCCAAGGCGAGCAACGTGGTCAGCCAGGTCAAGCCGAGCACCAAGGCGATCACCATCGCTTCCACCGGCCAGATCTACCTGGACAGCTACCCGGTAACCATGGCCGAGCTGGAAACCATGCTGCGGCAGTTCCGTGCCGCCGATCCCAGCCTTCCGGTGGTCATCCGTGGCGACGAGCAGGTGTTTTACCGACAGATCATCGAAATCCTCGACCTGCTGATGAAACTCGACATCACCCAACTCGGCCTCGTTACTCAACGACTGGTGAAATAAGGTGTCTCCCGGATGACGGTGCAACGGAAGAAAAAATTCAAACCGATCTGGCTGGGCTATGCCGGCATGGTCCTGTTCTTCCTGCTGGTGGGCGTCTGGCTGCTCAAGACTTTTTTGTTCGCCGACGATCCCCGCGCCCGGCGCCAGATCCACATGGTGACTCTGGTCAAGCCCCCGCCGCCTCCGCCGCCCCCCGAGGAGGAACCGCCTCCGCCCGAGCCGGAGGAGGAAATCGTCGAGCCCGAACCGGAGCAGGCGCCGGAAACCCCGGACGAGAGCGCCGACGACACCCCGGCGAGCGAAAACCTGGGGGTCGACGCCGAAGGGACCGCCGGCGGCGATTCTTTCGGCCTGGTCGGCAACAAAGGGGGACGGTCCCTGATCGGCGGCGGCCTCGGCGAAAGCTCGCTGCTGCGTAAATACGCCTGGTATACCCGTCTGATCCAGGACGAGATCCGCCGCGAAATCAAGCGCCGGCTCGAAACGAACGGAGGCTGGCCGGACACGGGCCAGAACGCTAAGGTCAAGATCGTGCTCGATTCGACCGGACAGGTTGTCGATTTCAGCCTGGTCGCTCCCTCCGGAAGCGAGTTGCTGGACCAGACGGTGTTGGCGGTTTTGCCCCGGGTTCAGGTGCGGGAACCGCCGCCGCCGGACATGCCTTTGTCGCTCTTTATCCGGGTCGCGCCGCGGGGCTGACCCGGCAGTTGCCCATAGCATTTTCCCCGAGGAGGAAATCATGTTGCGATTCTGCGCGCTGTTGGCCAGCGCGTGTTGCCTGTTTGTTGCCGTTTCCGGTTCTGCATTGGCCGGACAGGCGGCCACGGAAAAATCCGGGATGCAGGCCTTGCTCGAAATGATGGTGAGCAAGGGAATGATCACCGATTCCGAGGCCGAGGGCCTTCTGCGAATTTCGGAAAAAGGCGCCTCGACCGCCGAATCCCCCCCCATCCGGAAAGAAAGCTCTTCCGAATGGGCCGATCGGCTGAAATGGAGCGGCGACATGCGCCTGCGGTACCAGGGGGATTATTACGATGACGGCAACACCATTCTGATTGAACCCGGAACCGGCGATGAAGTCGTCAATACCACCCGCGACCGCCACCGTCTGCGCTACCGGGCCCGGCTCGGCCTGAGCGCCACGGTCAACGAGCGCTGGCGGGCGGCGTTCCGCCTGGCCACCGGCAACGACAACGATCCGGTGTCGACCAACGACACCTTGGGGGACAACTACAACAAGGACAGCATCCTGTTCGACCAGGCGTATCTGGAGTGGAAGCCGACGGCCTTGTTTACCCTGACCGGCGGCCGGATTCCCAACCCCTGGTTTTCCACCGATCTGGTCTGGGATCGCGATCTGAATTTCGAGGGGCTTGCGGTGAATTATCGCCAGGCACTGGCCCCCTGGCTTTCGCTCTTCGCCACCGCCGGCGCTTTTCCCCTGGAAGAAGTGGAGTGGTCATCGCAGGATAAATGGCTCTATGGCGCCCAGATCGGCGCCCGGGTCGGTTCGGCCAAGAGCGTATCGGCCCAACTGGGGGCGGCCTACTACTACTATGACAATATTGCCGGCGAACGCTATGATCCGACGGACGCCGACATCGATAAGGATTACACCGCGCCCGGGTTCCTGCAGAAAGGCAACACTCTGATGGATATTAATGAAGGTGAGGCTTATGAAGCCGGCCTGGCTGCGGAATTCGAGGAACTGGATATTCTCGCCACGGTCGATGTCGGCTTCTGGGATCCGGTGCACATGGTTTTCCTCGGCGAATACGTGACCAACCTCGGCTTCGACCGGGACGAGGTGAGCCGTCGATACGGCGAGGAGGTTCCCGATGTGGACACCGGTTACATGTTCGGCATGGCCTTGGGGCATCCGGCGGTGAACGATCTGGGCAAGTGGAATGTTTTTCTGTTCTACAAGCATCTCGAGGCGGACGCCGTTCTTGACGCTTTCACCGATTCGGATTTCCGCCTTGGCGGAACCAACGCCAAGGGCTGGGTTCTGGGCACCGAATTCGGCCTGGCCCACAACGTCTGGCTGACCGGCAAGTGGCAGAGCGCGGATGAGATCGACGGTCCGCCCCATGCCGTCGACGTGCTTCAGGTCGATCTTAATGCGAAGTTTTAACGGGGCGGGGAGAATGGCATGAAACGCATCGCGATTCTGGTGGTGGTCGGCCTGTTGCTGTTCGGGGCTGGGCTGGGCGGCGGAGTTCATTGGGGAAAACAGCAAATCGCCCGGCTCGATGCGGGTTTCCGGAAGGATTTTACCGAACTGCGCCAGCGACTGGAAGGAGCCCAGCGGCGCGTGGCTGACGAACGGGTCAGGACGGACCAGATGCAGCGGCGCACGTATGAACTGGAAACAGAGCTGGAAACCTTCAAGGAAGAACTTGCCGCCCAGGACCGGCAGAGGCAAAACGCGGTCGGCGCATCGCTCCGGGAGATCGAAAAACTCCGGAGCGAAGTCGCGGCCTCAGCCGAAGACGTGGCGCGTGGAAAAATAACCATCGATCAGATGCAAATCGAAAACCAGCGGCTCACCCAGCAACTCGCCCAAGCCAGCGAAGAACGAAAAACGGTCCAGGCGCAAAACGACGAGGCTCGGAACCGCCTGAAGATTTCTGGGCAGCACCTCGACAGATGCCTCGGGCATAACGCCGAAATGGCCAGGGTGGCGAGCGAAGTACTCGATGCCTACGAAAACAAGGGCGTTTTCAGCTCCCTGCTGGAAAAAGAACCGATTACCGGCTTCAAGCAGGTGGAGGTGGAACACCTGATTCAGAATTACCGCAGGGATATCAGCCAGAATGCCTTGCAGGACGCAGAACGGTGAAAAAACTCGCTCCGGGAATTCTCGTGTGCGGAATTTTTTTCCTGGCTTGCTCGCTGATGGGCCGGGGTCTGCCGCTGGCCGCCGGGGAAGCTCCTCGTGAGGACGCGACGGTGCTGGTCCGGGTCAACGGAAGTCCGATTCTCCAGGGGGAGTTCGAATGGCAATGGCGACGCTATCTGCGCAGGAATGGGGACCGGGAGCCTGGCAATGAATCGTCCGGGATGAGCCAGGGTGATTTCCTCGAAAAACTGATTCGCCAGGAGATTGCCTGTCAAACCGCACAGGAGGCGGGGTTTGCTCCCGATGCCAAGGCGATTGCCGACGAGGTTGAAACTCTCGCCGGGCAATTTGTCGACGAGAAGGCTTTTGTCAGGGAACTGGCGCGACTGGGCCTCAGTCCCGAACTGTTGAAACGGCAGATCGAGAAAAGTTACCTGATCCGTCGTTGGGTTGACGAGACATTTGCCCGGCATCAATCGGTTTCGGAGACGGAAGCCCGAGCCTGGTATCGGGAGAATAGTCTCCTTCTGCAAACACCGGAGAAGGTTTGCGCCCGCCACCTTCTGGCCGGAATTGACCCATCCGGAGGCGACTCGGCACGGCAACAGGCGATTCGCCGGGTCGAAGCGATGCGTCGGCGGTGGTTGGCGGGAGAGTCTTTCTCCGAACTCTGTCATCGGTTTTCGGATTGTCCCAGTGCCGCCAAAGAGGGCGATTTAGGCTGTTTCTCCCGGGATGAAATGGTGGCGACCTTTGCCGATGCCGCATTTTCACTTGAACTCTGGGAAGTCAGTGCGCCGGTCGAAACCTCGAAGGGATTTCATCTCATTCAGGTGTACGAGCGGCAGAAAGCCGCTACGCCCCCTTATCCGGAGGTGCGGGAGAAGATCATCGAGACGTTGCGTTCGATCAAGGCCCAGCCGCTCGTCGATGCTTTCATAGAGGCGAAGCGGCGGGAAGCTGCCGTGGAAATCATTGGCTCCCATTGACCCGATCATTTTCGGGCGACATCCGGATGGTGATTCAATGGGTGGAGATGATCTCGACAATTCCGTCAGGAAGGAGGTAGAAGATCATGATTTCAACAGGATTTGATGTCCGACAGCTCCGGACCAGAAAGAGCCTCAGCTTGATGCTGGTCGCTGCCGGACTGCTGGCGGTGGTGCTCTATGCCACCTGCCTGGATGTCTGCGCGGGTGTTGCGGGAACGGTTGCCGGGATCGATCTCAAGTACCTGGGAACGGGTTTTCTGGCGGCGGTCGGAATCGGGCTTCTGGCGGGCTGGCAGCAGCCGGTATTCTGGCTGCTCTCCGCCGGGATCGGCGCCGAGATATTTCTGGTCGCCTATCAGGTTCGAACCGGGGAGTATTGTCCCTTCTGTCTCGGCTTCGGCAGCTCGATCGTCGCCCTGTTTCTGCTGCAATTCAAACGCTCCCGCCTGAAGACCCTCCTGCTGGCACTTCCTTTGGGGTTTCTGCTGCTGCTGCTGACCTTCGCGGCCGCTCCGCTGCCCGGTTTCGGCGCCGAACCGGCCGAGGTGCCCGGTTTCGGCTCCGGTCCCGTCGAAGTGCGCCTGTACACCGATTATTTCTGCGAGCCCTGCCGCGGCATGGAAGGGGAGCTGGAACAAAAGTTGATCGCTCTGGTGGAACAGGAAAAG
>MHXM01000169.1 GCA_001825565.1 Desulfuromonadaceae bacterium GWC2_58_13 | reverse complement strand
CCAGGGCGCCATCGGCCAGTTCGATCCTGCCGATCTCCAGCCGGTTTTCGCCACCGTCGAAACGGCAGCCGGAGACGTTCAGGCGGGACAGATTCAGCCCTTCGTCGCCCCCGAAAGAAGCAGCAAGATCGATCAGGTCGAGCTGGCCGTCTTCGAGCTTGACGAGGCCGTTGCTGAAATAAACCGTCCCCTCCAGCCCGGTGCGGCCGGAGATCGGGGCGGTGAGGAATGGCGTCAGGTACGGGGTGTAGGTGTCCAGGTGCAAATCGGCCAGGGCGACCCGGGCTTCCAGCGACAGGGGTTCGAGGACCATCCCGCCGGAAACCTGAAGGTGTTCGTCCCGCCCGGTCTGCAACGACAGGGAGTAGTTTGCGCGGGTCTGCGGCGCGGTCGAGAATCCAGTGACAGCTACATCCAGATTGTGAACTTCGGTGTGGAACCCCCCTTCCGGCAGCTCATCGCGAAACTCAACCCGGCCGTTTTTCAGAAGGAGGTTGCCGAGGGTTGCCAGAAATGGGGCTGTCTCGACCTCCGGTTCCCCTTCCGGTTCGGTAGCCCCTGGCTCCGTGGACGGCGTCGGGACCATCAGTCCGGCAAAGTTCCATTGACCGTCCCGGGTGCGGCTGAGATAAGCCTCGGGGTTGTAGATATGCACCGCATCGAGGTGCAGCTGCCGGTCGAGAACCAGCGACGGTGCGATATCGACCGCCACGAACGGCAGAAGCAGCAGGTCTTCCCCTTGCGGCACGCCGATGCGCAGGGCCGAGAAGCGCACCTCGCCGGCCACCTGCAATTGCGGCTGCTGCGATTCGGCTACCCGGTAGACGAGTTCGAGATTGCTGCCGAGAGTGCCGGAGGAAACCTTGACCGGCAGCGCCTGGGGAAGCAGGTCGAGGTAGAAGGGGATATCGACTTTCTTCAGGTTGATGTTGATCGCCACTTCGACGGCGTCGGAAAAGAGTTTGAGCTTCCCGTCCAGATCCAGGGGAGCGTCGTTGATAACCACATGGAGGGCCGGCGTCACGTACCGATCGGCCAGGTAGGGAGTATTGCCGATGAACGGCACGGCCAGGTTCAGGTCGCGGATGTTGTGTCGCTGCCGTTCGACGCCGTCCCTGCGCTCGACGTAGAGAGCCTCCCCATGGGTGATCCGCAGGTTGTTGAGGGAAAACCGCAATGGCTCGCCGGGTTCGGCCGCCGACTCGACCGGAGGTTCGGGCGTAGGCTGTTGGGACCCGGTAAAATCGGAGAAGTTGAAGCGGTCGTCGTCGCGAAGAATCCGCACTTTCGGCTCGACCAGTTCGAGCTTGGTGACGATCACCGCCCGCTGGAACAGGGATTTCGGGCTCACTCTCAGTGTCAGCCGATCAAGCGAGGCGAATTTCTCTTCGCTGTTCGGCTCGCTGAGCGACACCTCCCGCAGCTCAAGGGTCCAGGTCAACGGATTCAGGCAAAGGTCGCCGAGGATCAGGGTTCGACCGGTGTGTTCCTTGAGCCAGTCGCCGCCGTAGTTGCGCACCAGCGAGGGCAGGGCCAGGGGAATCGTCGCGATCGGCAGGATCAGAACAAGGAGGGCCGCCAGGGCGAATTTCATCCATCGCTTCATCGCTATTCCTCGCAAACGAGTGGCCGCCTGAAAATTTCCCGGTAGGCCGCCTGGTAGACGGCCAGGTCCGCCGAGGAAAAACAGACGAAGGTCACTCGGGTGACCGTCGTGGGCTTGCGGAGAAAGTCCAGCACCTCGCTCAGGGCGATGCGGCAGGCCCGATCGATGGGAAACCGGTAGACTCCGGTGCTGATCGAGGGGAAGGCGATACTGGAAACCTGCCTTTGCGCCGCCAGTGCCAGGCTGTTGCGGTAGCAGGCCGCCAGCAGGTCGTCCTCGCCCTGGCCGCCGCCGTGCCAGACCGGGCCGACCGTGTGGATGACATAGCTGGCCGGCAGGTCGTAGCCCCGGGTGATGCGCGCCTCGCCGGTTGGGCAGCCGCCCAGGGCACGGCATTCCGCCAGCAGCGACGGCCCGGCCGCCCGGTGAATGGCCCCGTCGACCCCGCCGCCGCCGAGCAGGCTGCTGTTGGCGGCATTGACGATGGCATCGACCGGCAGCCGGGTGATGTCGCCCTGGATAATTTCAACCTGATGATCGCTCATCGGGCACCTCCGAAATTCACATGTTAGCGACTCACGCCCCCTGCGGGGGCGTTTTGTAGGGAAGTAACTCCGCATGATACCCTTCGCTCAGGGTACGTCCGTTCCCTGAGCGGAGTCGAAGGGAACTTACTCAGAAGGGGCTCTCAAGCTCGATTCCCAGAGACTTGGAAATAGTATCAAGAATTTTGAGCGCTTCCTTGAAATTATACACGAGTAAATTTTCTTCGAAAGCCGCCGTCACCTCCGGCCGAAGTCGTTTCAGCGTTTCACGGATTTCAGAAAAAACGGTTTCGGCATCCGTATCGTTCATCCTCAAATACCCAGCGATTTCATTCAGTTTCCCGGTCAATACGTGCAGATCGACGACATCGACAGGCCCGGTCTCCGCCTGGGTCGGCGAGGGTTCTTCCGGCAACGTGGTTATTCCATCGATCACAGCCGCCAAGGCCTGCCGCAACCGTTCGAACAACGGGAAAATATCCTCGGTTTTTTCGAGCACGGCCAGTTCCAGTAACCGGGCAGCCTCATGGATCTCCGTGGCTCCGATATTGCCCGCTACTCCCTTGAGATTGTGAATGAGATGTTGGGCGATGTCCCGGTTTCCGGCCGCCAGGGCCTGGTTGATCTTTTCCGCCATCTCCCGGTTGGCTCGAAGGAAATCGCCGAGCAGGGTACGATAAAGCTGGCGATTGCCCGCCACGCATCGAAGGCCCGCCGCCAGATCGATCCCGGCAAGCTCGTTCGGCAGAAGAGGGCCATCCTCCTGGATGGTCACCGCGGGCGGCGCCGCATTGTTCCATTTATTCCCCAACCATCCGGCCAATACGCTGAAGAGCTGGTCGGGATCGATCGGTTTGGTGACATGATCGTTCATCCCGGCGGCCAGACTTTTTTCTTTATCCCCAACCATGGCATGAGCGGTCATGGCGATGATCGGCAGTTCTCCCAGGGCCGATTCCCCGGATGCCGCGCGTTCCCGGATGCGCCGGGTACACTCCAGGCCATCCATGTCCGGCATCTGAATATCCATGAGAACCAGATCGAATTGCCCGGAATCCAGCATTTCCAGGGCTTGTTTGCCATTATCCGCCACACTGACGGCTATTCCGGCCGACTCGAGAAGCTCCCGGGCCACCTGCTGGTTGACCGCGTTGTCTTCCACCACCAGCACCCTGGCGCCGCCCATCGGGAAACGCCTGACTCGATGTCCGGGCCGATGTCCGGTAGATTCTCTCCCGGTGGTTCGGGCAAAGGCGTTCATGATCACATCGAACAGGGCCGAGCGGCTGACCGGCTTGGGCAAAAACCAATTGACCCCTTCTTTGACGGCGCGACCCTGTACTTGCTCCCAATCCGTTCCGGCAAACATCAGAATGACCCGATGGTTCCCTTCCGTTTCAACCAGTTGGCGGGCCAGCATCAGGCCGTCCATGCCGGGCATGCCTTCGTCCAGAATGACCAGATCGGGCCTGGCCCCATGAAACGCAAGCAGAGCCTGCTCCAAGGATTCCGCCTCGGTAACGGCGAAGGTCAGCGATTCCAGATCCCGCCGCAGGGCATCGCGGGCGGCGGCATTGTCATCGACCAGCAGCACCTGCAATCCCCGCAGGTCGGGATCGGGCAAGGAAACTTCTGTCCCCGGCGTCTGGGGACGCCCGAAACTGGCGGTAAAACTGAAACAACTCCCTTTTCCCGGTTCGCTGGTGGCCGAGATTTCTCCTCCCATCATCGTCACCAGCCGTCGGCTGATGGCCAGCCCCAGCCCGGTTCCACCGAATCTTCGGGTGGTCGAGTTGTCCGCCTGGGTAAAGGGCCGGAACAGTCGCTCCAACTGATCGGGACTCAGACCGATGCCGGTATCGCGCACGGTAAAATGCAGGAAAACCCGCTCCGGCTCTGCCCGGACCTGTTTAATCGTCGCCACCACCTCTCCTTGAGGCGTGAACTTGATGGCATTATCCACCAGGTTGATCAGCACTTGTTCGAGTCGCAGCGGATCTCCGATCAACTTTCCGCTCACCTCCGGATCGATGGAAAAAACCAGTTCCAACCCCTTGCGATGAGCCTTGGCGGCGGTCAGGTTGGCAAGACTCCCCAGCACGTCGTTCAGTGAGAATTCGACGGATTCCATATCCAGCTTGCCCGCCTCGATCTTGGAGAAGTCGAGAATGTCATCGATGATACGCAGCAGAACCCGGCCCGAGGATTCGACCTTTTCCAGGTAATCGCGCTGACGCAGATCCAGCGGAGTCTGTTGGGCGAGATAGGTCATGCCGAGGATGGCGTTCATGGGTGTGCGAATTTCGTGACTCATGTTGGCCAGAAATTCGGATTTGGCCTGATTGGCCGCTTCGGCTCGCGATTCGGCGGCCATGCGCTCATCCATCTCGGCACTGAGCCGCGCGTTCCAGCGGGCCAGGGTCCGGTTACGCAACAGGAAGGCGCCCACCACCAGCAGTACGCCAAGCACCGTGTAAGCCAGCCATCGGCGAAAGGTCGAGGGATTGATGCCGTAATCGTAACGGACGGAAAACCATTTGCGCCGAATCGCCTCATGTTCCTCGGAAGTGATGGTGGCCAACCCTTTATTGAGGATGGTCACCAGTTCGGGCCAGTCGCTACGAATGCCGAAGCGCAATTCGTCGCTCCACTGCACCGCCGGCGCCGCCACTTTGAGATTGGTCAGGCTGTTCTGCTGCATCAGATAGGTGGCAACCGCCAGGTTGTCGATATAGGCGTCGGCTTGTCCCAACGATACCGCGTTGAGCCCGTCCACAGGCGTTTTCCGACTGAGCATGCGGATTTTCGGATACTGTTCCTTGAGATATTGCTGGATGGCGTAACCTTCCACCACGGCCACCCGATGGCCGTTCAGATCCGACACGCTCCCGATCAGGGGGGCATCGCTCCGGGTGATGATGACGATGGGAAAACTGACGTAAGGTTCGCTGAAATCGAGAAAAGTCTTACGATGGGGGGTTTCGGTGAGGCAGGACAGGCCGTCGAGGGAGCGGGATTGGGCGCCTTCGACCGCCTGCGCCCAGGTGAGCCCAGCGACCGGGGTCAGGTCCAGGCCGAGCCGCTCGTTGAGCAGTCGCAGGTAGTCCGAAGCCATGCCGAGATAGTGGCCGCTGTCATCGAAGTATTCGAAAGGGGGCCAGCTGGGGTCGACCCCCAGGCGGATGCTGCGATGTTGCTCGATCCACTCCTGTTCGGCCGTCGTGAGACGAATCCGGGAGATGCTTTGGCTCAGTTGCCGATCCTCGGCGACAGCAATCCAGCGCCCTTCGATTTCCGCCAGTTCCCGATCGGAAATGGCATCCAGGCCGTCGTCGACCGTTTTGAGCAAAGGACTGCCCCGGTTGACTCCGGCATGAATATCCCGCAGGGACATAACCCCGCCCAGACGGCGGAATGTCCCGCGTTCTCCCAGATGATCGAGCACCGCCAGGGACACCGGCGTTTCATCGATATACATGTCGATATCGCCAAGAATCGCAGCGTTGATCATCGCCTCGCTGGTCGGGAAGGTTTGGACGTCGAGTCCGGAAAACGTTTCGCGCAGATATTGGGCCCGATAGGAGCCGGCGATGGCTCCCGCGCGATAACCGGTCAAAGGTCCCTTCTCCGGGAGCGTTCCCAGCCGCGCATGATAGAAAATATCGGAAGCCGCCCGGTAGAAGGTCTGGGAAAAATCCAGGTCTTTCTGGCGATCCGGAGTCTTGGCAAGACCGCCGTGGATATCGATTTCTCCATTTTTCAGCGCTTCCAGGGTCTGAACCCGGGGGGACAGACGGAACACGATGTGCCGTCCGGTTTTTTCGCTCCACAACCGCCAGATGTCGACCAGCATTCCGGCCGGTTCGCCGCGAAAATTCCGTCCGGAAAAAGGCAAGGCGCCGTCCGCCAGGCCGACGACCAGCTCGCTTTGTTCCTTTTCTCCAAGCTTCCCCATCCACCGGCGAACCACCTCCGCTCGTTCCTGGGGACCAATCCGCTGCATTCCCTCGCCGACCAGCGTCTCCAATGATGAAGTTCCCTGCCGAACCGCCGCGTAGAATTGGTTGCTGTACAGAGGCTGATTGGGGTGATAGCTGTATTGATGTAGAATTCCCCGCTTCATCAGATGGTAAAGAGCGATGGGCGTATCCTTGATAAATACCCGCACTTCGCCGTTTTCGACGGCATCGAAAAGATTCTGATTCGAGGGATAGACGGCCAGAGCGGCCAGGGGGAGTTTTTCTTTCAGATATTCGAGGGCAAAGTCGCCGGCAATGACCCCGATCCGGAAACCGAGCAGATCATTCAGGGTGGATACGTCGCTGATGCTGCTGTGATAGAAAAAGTGGGTTTCACAGGGGTAGAGCGGATAGACGTAATCGAGGTAGGCGTCTCGTCCCTGACTGTAGAATATCCCGGCGTGGATGTCGGCCTCGCCTTCGCGCACCATCCGCAGGGTTTCGCCCCAGGAGCCGAGACGGAACTCCACGGGGATGCCGGTTTTTTCGGACCATAGCCGCCAGAAGTCGACCAGCATGCCGGCCGGCCGGCCCTGCTCATCCCGAAATTCAAAAGGCGCGGAGCCGGCGCTACAGGCAATCACCACGTTGGCCGGCGGCGTCTCGGCCGCGGGGCACGCGGCAGGCGCCAGCCAGGCCGACCACAGAAGCAAAGCCGTTATGCACAACCGATGGATCATCGTCCCTCCTGGGCCACGGCGATATCGACCTGGCCGTCGTCAGTGGATACCGTCGGAAAACTCTTTCATGGCTGGCCCAGTAGAGACCGCACCCTGGCCTGAATTTCGGAAGGGTCGATCGGCTTGGCGATAAAGCCGGCCGCGCCCAGCGCCAGGCCTCTGGCCAGACCCTCCGGCTGGGCCGTGGCGGTAATGAAAATCACCGGGATCTTGCTGGTCGCGGGGTCGGCCTTGAGCCGGCGGCAGACCTCGAAACCATCCATGTCCGGCATCATCACGTCGAGCAGAATCAGTTCAGGCTGTTGCGCCCGGGCAATCTCCAAGGCGTCCGGACCGCAGGTGGCGACGCTGACACGGCAGTGATTCCGCAAAACCTCGCCGAGAATGCGAAGATTCATCGGCTCATCATCCACCACCAGAACTCGTGATTTGTCGCTCATGTCAGGCCGCCCCGCTTCCGCCGTTGGCGTTTTGGCTCATCAGCAACCGATCGATCTTCTCCAGCAGGACATTGGCCCGAAACGGTTTGGCCAGGTAATCGTCCATTCCGGCTTCCAGAAATTTCTGGCGGTCTCCCGCCTGGGCATGGGCCGTCAGGGCGATAATGGGGATGCGCGGGTTCCAGTGTCCCGCCGTCGAGTCGCGGATCGCCCGAGTCGCCGTAATGCCATCCATCTCCGGCATCTGGATATCCATCAGGACCAGGTCAAAAGTTTCCTGCTCAAGAGCCGTCAGCGCCAGCCGGCCATTTTCCACCCCGGTCACCCGGCATCCCATGTTTTCGAGAATCAGCTGGAACAGGCGCCGGTTGGCCTGAATGTCTTCCACGACCAGAACCCGCAGGCCATTGCCAATCCCGCCGGAAACCCGCGGCTCCAGCGGGGGCGCCGGCAGGCTCCGAGGCAGCCGGACGGTGAAATTGAAACAACTGCCCTGGCCGGGAACGCTCTCCACCCAGATCCGTCCTCCCATCATTTCCACCAGCTTTTTGTTGATCGCCAACCCCACTCCCGCTCCCCCGTGGGATCGGGTAAGCGACCCGTCCACCTGGTAGAAACGGTCGAAGATCCGTTCCCACTGATCGGCCGGAATCCCAATCCCGGTGTCTTTTACGGAAAACTTCAGGGTTACCTGGCCGGAAACGGTTTCCGCCGGCGACCCGTCATTCGCCAGGGAACACTCCATCTCGATTTTGCCGGACCGGGTAAACTTGAGCGCATTGGTGAGCAGGTTGTGCATCAGCTGACAAAGCCGGGCGGGATCGCCCTGCAATGCACCGGGAACGTCCGGCGCGATCCGCCAACTGAAGCCGAGGCCCTTCTGTTCGGCTTTGGCGCGAAACGCCGTCAGCATGGAATCAAAGATCTTATGCGGGTCCAAATCGACTTTTTCCAGGACCAGCCGACCGGTTTCGATTTTCGAAAAATCGAGGAGATCGGTCAGCAATCCCAACAGTTGGGTGGCCGAATCGGCGACGACCTTCAGGCATTCGCGTTGTTTTGGGGTCAGCCCGGTTTCCAGGACCAGGTCGGTCATGCCCAGAATGCTGTTCATGGGGGAACGGATTTCGTGACTGATATTGACAATGAACTCGTTTTTTAACTGGTTGGCCTGCTCGGCCCGCGCCCGCGCATCGACCAGCTCGCGGGTCCGTTCGCGGACCAGTTCTTCAAGGTGGTCCTGGTGCATCTTGAGACGCATGTGATTGCGCACCCTGGCCTGGACGATGGCCGGGCTGATCGGTTTGACGATATAGTCCACCGCGCCCATCTCCAGCCCCTTGGTTTCATCCTCGATGTCACTCAGAATGGTTACAAACAGAATTGGAATATCGCGCGTCGCATCCTCTTGCTTCAGCCGTCGGCAGACTTCGTAGCCGTCCATGCCGGGCATTTTGATGTCGAGCAGAATCAGATCGGGATTCTGGGTTCCGGCAAAGGCCAGCGCCTCTTCGCCATTGGTGGCGACGCTGACCTGATATTCGTTGCGCAATGCATCGTTGAGAATTTTAAGTACGGACGGGCTATCGTCGACAATCAGCACACGTTGTTTCATGCTCATGTTTTTGGCCCCCCCAAGGGAAAGGAAATGAATTTAACAATAACTTGAATTGTAGCAGGTAGAAAAGGATTTTTAGGAGAGGTTTGAGAAAGTAACGGTGGATTACTGCTGCCAAAGGCTTCCCCAAGGGGACAGCCGGACCAGCCGCTCGGCCAGGTCGAGCACCTCCTGGCGTACGGCGTCGTCGAGTTTGCGACTCCAGCGGTCGGGAATGGCGTCGGGGCCGTAAAAGGCCCCGGCGATCATGCCGGCGATGGCGCCGGTGGTGTCCGCGTCCCCCCCCTGGTTGACCACGCCGACCAGGCACTCCTCGAAGCTGGCGGTGGTGAAGAGGTAGTGAAACACGGTCTGCAGAGTGTCGACCACGTAGCCGGATGCGTTGCCCTTGTAGTTGTTGAACTGAAAATTGGGATGCCGGTCGATCAGCTCGCGAGTGATGGCGTGCAGTTCGAAACGATTGGCGCCGGTCATGGCCCGCTGGATCATGCGGCCGACGGTGATGCAGGCACTGTCGGACAGGGGATGATTGTGGGTCAGGCGGGCCTGTTCGACGACACAACGCTGCATCAAGGCGTCGTCGTCGAGGGTGAACAGGGCCGCTGGAAGCATGCGCATGACCCCGCCATTGCCGGCATCCCACTCGTTGTAGGGCGACTCGGTCACGCCGTTGAGCATGTAGTTGCGGATTCCCTTGCGGCAGGTGGAGCCGATGTCGATCGGCTTGCCCCGCATCCAGGCCACGAAGTTGTCGGCGATCCCGGTCAGGTTCCAGCCGCCGGCGTCCACGATGGCCCGGGCCATGGCCACCGACATTTCCGTGTCGTCGGTGACGCATCCGGGTTTCAGACCGAGCCAGCCGCCGCCGCAGATTTTTCTGTGCACCTTGTGCCGGGCCTGGATTTCCCGGGGATTCATGAACTCGGTGGTTGCCCCCAAGGCATCTCCGATGGCCAGTCCGAGAAAAGCCGCCCGTCCCCGGCTCAAAATCTCATCAGCAGTCAACATTGCAGAATCCATCAGGCTTGCGCCGGAAAAACATCAAAAATCAGCCGCCGGTCAGCACTTTGACCTGGTATTCGCCGCCGATCACCATTAATTCGCCTTCTCCCTTGAGCAGCGATGACGGAAGCAGGTCGCCCTGAAAGACAATCTTGGCCAGCGGCACTTCGGTCCGCATCACCTTGCTGCCGAATTCCCAGGCCCGCTCGAAATCATTGGTGAAGGAGTTGAGATTGTTCAGGCGCAGCAGGTAGTCATGCTTGCCCAGTTGTTCGAGGACCATGTGTTCGTCGAAATCGTTGATGCCGCGATACAGGGTGAGATGACTGATTCCGGGATGCCGGCGGCCAAGCTCGGTCTGGGCGAATTCGAACAGGACGTCGAACTGGGAATTGATGGCGCTGGTGCGGGCCGACCCTTTCATGCGGTCGATCATGTACAAATAATAGGCTTCGCTGTGGATATCGCGGATCGGCTCGCGGTGAAAGGTCGGCGGCAGCCCGAAACGGCTCTCCACCCATCCCTTGAGCACCGCCCCCTCCAGGGAATTGGCGTCGAACATCCACCCGCGCAGGAACCGCAGATAGCTGTTTTTTAAACTTTTTCGTCCCTTGGCCGAGGTTTCCTGCGCCCATTGATGCAATTGGAAGGTCACATCCATGTAGTCATGAAACTGGGCGCCGCGCTCGATCGGGTTGTCCAGGGCGGCCAACCGTTCGAACAGCAGCCGGTTGGCCTGTCGTACCCCCTGAATTTCAAGGGACTGGGGATGGGCGTTGAAATGCCGGGAAGCGATCGCCCAGGGCGGCAGATTACAAAGGTTCATCGGCGACGCTTCCATCAATCCCCCCACTACTCCTTTGGCCTTTTCCTTTTGCCTCGATTCCGCCGTGCCGATCAACCTTCCATCAACAGGATGGCTTCGGCGACTTCTTTAAGGGTTTTGCGCTTGTCCATGGCGATTTTCTGCATGCGCCGGTAAGCCTCCGGTTCGGACAACCCCTGTTTGATCAGCGCCCCCTTCGCCCGTTCGATCAGTTTGCGCGCCTCGATGGTTTCCTTGAGATGGGCCACCTCTTCGCGCAGGTTCGATATCTCGACGAACTGATGAATGGCCAGGTCGACGGCAGCGTGCAACTGGGCGTCGCGGAACGGCTTAAGGACATAGCTCATGACCCCGGCCTCGCGGGCGCGCTCGATGGTTTCCGAATCTTCGGTGGCGGTCAGTAGCACAATAGGCGCCGACAACCTTTTGCCTATTTTTTCCGCAGCGGTGACACCATCCATAACAGGCATGGAGACGTCCATAACAATCAACAGGGGCTTGCGGATCAGTGCGATATCGACCGCCTGGCGACCGTTTTCCGCCTCGATAATCTCTTCAAATCCATGATTCAAAAGGGTTTCCCCCACTTGGCGGCGAAGCAGAGGTTCGTCATCAACAACCAGGGCAACTTTCATCGGAAGGACCTCCGTAACTTTAGCGTTCGTGAAAATGTTCAACCAGTTTACCCTCAGAGCATAAACAATGCCGTTAAATTTCGAAGGACCGGGAATCCCTCGACAACGCAGAAGAGCCGCACCCTTGCGGATACGGCTCTTCTGCGATTTACGGTAATGCCGAAAATGGAATTAATATTTGCCGAATTCGTCGTCATTCAGAGCGATGATTGGGCTGGGGCTACTCTCAAAATCGCCCCATTGTTCCCCCTTGGATGCCGGCAACGCTACTGCCGGCGCACGCGGCTTCGCCGATTTCGAAACCAGAAGTTTCGGACG
>MHXM01000168.1:9313-11847 GCA_001825565.1 Desulfuromonadaceae bacterium GWC2_58_13 | reverse complement strand
AACCGACCCGCGCCGGCGAGGGGTTTGCCCGCGGTCAGGGCATTGCCGTCGACCAGCTGGTCATCGTCGAAACCGAAAAAGGGCCGTACGTCTGTGCCAAGAAAGAACAGGCCGGTCGTCCCACCAGCGAACTGCTCACCGAAATTCTCCCGCGCTTGATCAATAATATCCCCTTCAAGAAATCGATGCGCTGGAAGGATTTGGATGTTCGCTTTGCCCGTCCGATCCACTGGATCGTTGCCCTTTATGGTGGCGCCGTAGTGCCGTTCGGCTTTGGCAATATCACGAGTGGGAAAGAGTCGCGGGGACACCGTTTTATGGCGCCTGACGCATTCGAGGTAACGGATTTTGCCGGATATTTGCAGGAATGCGAACGGCACTTTGTCATCCCCGACCCGGAAAAGCGCAAGTCGATCATCCGCGCCGAAATTGAAAAAGCCGCCAAAGCCTCCGGCGGCAATGTCTTGCAGGATGAAGAACTGCTGGAACAGGTGGCCTACCTGGTGGAGTACCCCAGTGCCGTGCTCGGTACTTTCAGCCCCGATTTTCTGCAGGTGCCCAAAGAAGTGCTGATTACCTCCATGCGCAGTCATCAACGCTATTTTTCGCTGGTCGATGACGCCGGCAAGCTGATGCCCGCCTTCATCACCATCAACAATACCCTGACCGAAGACCCTTCGGTGGTGGTCAAGGGCAACGAACGCGTTTTGCGGGCCCGGCTCTCCGACGCCCGTTTCTTTTTCGAAGAAGACAAGAAGGTTTCCCTCGACAGTCGGGTCGAAGCGCTGAAGTCAGTGGTCTACCAGGCCAAGCTCGGTACGTCCTACGAGAAGATGGAGAGATTCCGCGCTCTCGCCGGCACTCTGGCCGAACTGCTCGCTCCGGTACTCAAAGAGAAGACCGCTCGGGCCGCCACCCTGTGCAAGGCCGACCTGGTCAGCGCCATGGTTGGAGAGTTTCCCGAGGTGCAGGGAGTTATGGGGCGAGAGTATGCGCTGCTCGAAGGAGAAGACGCCGAGGTGGCCAAGGCCATCTACGAGCATTATCTGCCGATTCAGGCCGGCGGCGCCATTCCTTCCGCCGACATCGGCGCTTTCGTCTCAATCGCCGACAAGATCGACACCATCTGCGGCTGCTTCGGCGTCGGCCTGATCCCGAGTGGGACCGCCGACCCCTATGCGTTGCGCCGCAGCGCCATCGGTATTCTCAATATCATTCTCGGCCGAGGCTATCGGCTGTCGCTGACGGCGCTGGTTGATCGCAGTCTCGACCTGCTGACGGCCAAACTGACCCGGCCCCGGGCTGAAATCCGCGGCGATGTGGTCGAATTTCTGCGGTTGCGCCTGGTCAATATGCTGACCGGCCAGGGGGTTCCCCAGGATGTGGTCGATGCGGTTCTGGCCGCGTCTTTCGACGATGTGGCCGATGCCCTGGCCCGGGTCAAGGCGCTGGCCGAATTGAAAGGGCGCGAGGATTTCGAGCCTCTCGCCGTCGCCTTCAAGCGCGTGGTCAACATCATCAAGGGTGGGGTGGGGACTCCGGTCGATGTCACGCTGTTCGAATCGGCCTGCGAAGGGGCGCTGTACGACGCCACCCGGCAGGTCGGCACGCAGGTTGCGTCCTTGGTGGCCACCGGCGATTACACGGCGGCCCTGCGTGCGATTGCCGGTATCCGAGGGGCCGTGGACGCCTTTTTCGAAGGCGTCATGGTCATGGCCGATAAAGAAGCTGTGCGATCAAACCGACTGGCCCTGCTGACCGGGGTTGCCAGGCTGTTTGAGGGAATCGCGGATTTCTCCCGGATTGCCGCATAAGGCCCGGGTTTAACCGTTAATTGGGATGGGGCGCACGCGCCCCGGCTTTTAACTTTTCGAGGAGGAGAAGGTTGATGGCTGTGAAGTATGTGTATTTCTTCGGCGCCGGGAAAGCCGAAGGCAAAGGGGACATGAAAAACCTGCTCGGCGGCAAAGGCGCCAACCTGGCGGAAATGACCTCGATCGGACTGCCGGTACCGGCAGGGTTTACCCTCACGACGGAAGTCTGCACCGAGTTCTACAAGAATAACCGGCAGTATCCAGCCGAACTCAAGGGGCAGGTCGAAGAGAAGCTCAAGCAGGTCGAAGATCTGATGGCGAAGAAATTCGGCGACCGGCGCAACCCGCTGCTGGTGTCGGTGCGTTCCGGGGCTCGCGCTTCGATGCCCGGCATGATGGACACGGTTCTCAATCTCGGGCTCAACGATGAAACTGTGCAGGGGATCATCGAACAGAGCGGCGACCCCCGCTTTGCCTACGATTCCTACCGGCGCTTCGTTCAGATGTATTCCGACGTTGTCATGGACATGGACGGTGACATCCTCGAACACCTGCTTGAGCAGATGAAGGAACAGCGCGGCGTTGAGCTCGATACCCAACTGACCGCCGCCGATCTGAAAGAACTGGTCACCCTGTTCAAGAACAAGGTCAAGGAAGAACTTGGCCGGGAGTTCCCCGAGGATCCCCAACAGCAGTTGTGGGGGGCGATCGGCGCCGTCT
>MHXM01000168.1:0-9280 GCA_001825565.1 Desulfuromonadaceae bacterium GWC2_58_13 | reverse complement strand
ACCGCAAGCTCAACAACATCCCCGCCGAATGGGGTACCGCCGTCAACGTTCAGTCGATGGTCTATGGCAACATGGGCGATGATTGCGCCACCGGCGTTGCCTTCACCCGCGACCCTTCCACCGGCGAAAACTATTTCTACGGCGAGTATCTGGTCAACGCCCAGGGCGAGGACGTGGTCGCCGGCATCCGCACTCCGCAGCCGATCAACAAGGCCAAGCATAAGCCGGGCGACCTGCCGGCCATGGAAGACGTGCTGCCCGAATGTTACCTCCAACTGGCGAAAATCCGCGATATCCTTGAGGCGCATTACAAGGATATGCAGGACATCGAGTTTACCATCGAGAAACACAAACTTTACATGCTACAGACCCGCAACGGCAAGCGCACCGCGCAGGCCGCCGTAAAAATCGCCGTCGACATGGTGAAAGAGGGACTGATCAACGACAAGGACGCGGTGCTGCGGGTTGAGCCGGATCAGCTTGACCAGTTGCTGCATCCGTCCCTTGATCCCAAGGCGCCCAAGACGGTGATCGCCAAAGGGTTGCCGGCTTCGCCCGGTGCGTCCTGCGGCGAAGTGGTCTTCTCCGCCGACGAGGCCGAGGAAGCCGCCAAGATCGGGCTCAAGGTTATTCTGGTCCGGGTTGAGACCAGTCCCGAGGACATCCACGGCATGCATGCCGCCCAAGGTATTCTCACCGCCCGCGGCGGCATGACCTCCCACGCGGCGGTCGTTGCCCGCGGCATGGGCAAGTGCTGCGTCGCCGGTTGTGGAGACATCGCGGTCAATTATCGGGATCAGCAGTTCGTCGCGAAAAACGGCACGGTGGTCAAAAAGGGCGATGTCATCACCCTCGACGGCTCCACCGGTGAAGTCATCCTGGGGCAGGTTCCGACCGTGCAGCCCGAATTGACCGGCGATTTCGGTCAGTTGATGACCTTTGTCGACAAATACCGCCGGCTCAAGGTGCGTACCAACGCCGACACTCCTCACGATGCCAAGGTGGCTCGCCAGTTTGGCGCCGAGGGAATCGGTCTCTGCCGTACCGAACATATGTTCTTCGAGGCCGACCGCATCATGGCGGTGCGGGAGATGATCCTGTCCGATGACCTTGATGGCCGCAAACGCGCCCTGACCAAAATCCTGCCCATGCAGAAAGGCGATTTCATCGGCCTGTTCCGTGAAATGAAGGGGCTGCCGGTCACAATCCGTCTGCTCGATCCGCCGCTGCACGAATTCCTGCCACAGGAAGAAGGGGATATCGACGAACTGGCCAAGGTGATGAATGTCACCGCGCAGATGCTCAAGGCCAAGGTCGAGTCGCTGCACGAATTCAACCCCATGCTCGGCCATCGCGGCTGTCGCCTCGGGATTACCTTCCCCGAGATCTACGACATGCAGGTTCAGGCGATCATGGAAGCGGCCTGCGAACTGATCAAGGACGAAGGCTTCTCGATCATCCCGGAAATCATGATTCCGCTGGTCGGCGAGGTGAAGGAGCTGGCGATCCTCAAGGCCAATTCGGTCCGCATTGCCGATGAGGTCATCGCCCGCTACGGCGTCAAGGTGGAATACCTGATCGGGACCATGATCGAGCTTCCCCGCGCCGCCCTCACCGCCGATAAAATTGCCGTTGAAGCCGAGTTCTTCTCCTTTGGCACCAACGACCTGACCCAGACCACCTATGGTCTGTCTCGTGACGATGCCGGCAAGTTCCTGCCGTTCTACGTTGAAAGGGAGATCTATCCCAACGACCCCTTCGTCGCCCTCGACCAGGCCGGAGTGGGTCAGTTGGTGAAGATGGGATGCGAGAAGGGACGAGCCACCCGTCCCAATATCAAGCTCGGTATCTGCGGCGAGCACGGCGGCGAACCGTCGAGCGTCATCTTCTGCCACCAGATCGGGCTCGATTACGTCTCCTGCTCCCCCTTCCGGGTGCCCATCGCCCGTCTGGCCGCGGCGCATGCCGTGCTGAAAGAGCTGAAATAATCCTGCTTTTCGCGGATTTGGTAAAAAAGAAGCCGCCGGCCCCAGTGCCGGCGGCTTCTTTTTTTGCCGCTGGAAACCGAGAAAAACGTCTGCCGATCCATATCCGGCGTGTTAAAATATCGGCCGGAATCGACCATGAAACGTTTCAGGCGCAGGATCCGGAAAAGAACCTGAAGCATTTTACTCAACGGGCTGATTTTCATGCCAACGGAGCCGCTTATGAAGATTATCGTTCTGGACGGATATGCCATGAACCCCGGTGATTTGAGCTGGGGGGAGCTGGAAAAACTGGGGGATTGTCGGGTCTATGATCGGACCCCCGCAAATAAGGTGCTGGAACGGGCCGCCGGCGCCCGTATCCTGCTGACCAACAAGACGGTGCTGTCGGCCGACACCCTCGCCGCCCTTCCCGAGCTGCAATATATCGGGGTTCTGGCCACCGGAACCAATGTGGTCGATATCCAGGCCGCCCGTAGCCGGGGCATCCCGGTTACCAATGTTCCCGGCTACAGTACCGCTTCGGTGGCGCAGATGGTCTTTGCTCTGTTGCTGGATATGACCAGTCAGGTTGGCCACCATTCACGGCTGGTGCGCGAGGGAGCCTGGAGCGCCAGTCCCGATTTCGCCTTTTGGGATCGGCCGTTGACCGAGCTCGACGGACTGACCCTGGGGGTGGTCGGATTCGGCGCCATCGGCCGCAGGGTGGCGGAACTGGCCCGGGCCTTCGGCATGACCGTGTTGGTGCATACCCGGAATCCGGAAAAATACCAGGGGACCAGGGAGGCCGAGTCCGTTGAGTTCACTGGCCTCGATACCCTTTTCGGCCGTAGCGACGTGGTCAGCCTGCACTGTCCGCTGACCACGGAGACCGAGCGGATGGTCGATGCCTCTCGACTGGCCCGGATGAAACCGGGGGCCCGGTTGATCAACACCGGGCGCGGACCGCTGATCGACGAGGCGGCGCTGGCCGAAGCTCTCAACAGCGGCCGACTTGCCGGGGCCGGGCTCGATGTGCTGTCGAGCGAACCGCCGCGCGCGGACAATCCGCTGTTGCAGGCCGAAAACAGCGTGATTACCCCGCATATCGCCTGGGCCACCCGGGCTGCCCGGCAGCGTCTGATGACCGTTGCCGTCGCCAATGTCCGGGATTTTCTGGTCGGCAATAAAAGTAACGTGGTGAACTGAGATTTCTGCCGGAACGGGCGGCGTGGCTTGACAGCTGAGGCCGCCCAATGATATACAATCACGATATATTTCGTTGCAACGGCCACAGGGGATGGACCTGTGGCTTTTTCATTCCTTAGAGGATACATATGAGCGGTAAGAAGCTTTCTGCTGGAGATTTTATCGATTCCCGCTGCACTCGCTGCCGGGTCGTTACCAACCATACCATCGTCGCCATGGTCGAAGACAGCGTGGTGCGGGTGCAGTGCAATACCTGTGGGGGGGCGCACAATTACCATGCACCCAAAGCCCAGAAAGCCGAACGGGTGGTCAAAAGCAGGTCGGTCGCGGCGCCCAAGGCGGCCAAGGAGCCCCGTTCCACCCGCTCGAAGGCGGCAATTCTTGAGCAGGAGCAGTGGCTCGCCGCTAGTCGGGACGCCGATCCGACCCGCGCGATTCCCTACACCATGGATGCGGCCTACAAGGTGAACAGTTGGGTCAATCACCCGATTTTTGGATTCGGGCTGGTGGTTACGGTGGTGCCGAACAAGGTGGAGATTCTGTTTCAGGACGGCAAGAAACTACTGCGCAGCAAAGGCTGATCGCCACTTGGGCGAGGGGGACCGGGGAATGGAGTTTGCCGAACTGCACGGCTGGACGCTGGATTGTCGCGAGGCGATCGCCCTTCAGCTGGCCCTGGCGGGGCAGGTGCGGGTGGAAAATCGGCTGCCGCAACCGGTGTCGACGGTGGCGGGGGTCGATGTCTCCTATGAAAAGCACGGCACCCTGTTTTTCGGTGCCGTAGTGGTACTCGCGCTGCCATCCCTTGAGCCGATCGACCAGGCTCACGCCATCGCGCGGGTCGATTTCCCCTACATTCCAGGATTGCTCTCCTTTCGCGAACTGCCGGTGATTATCGACGCATTCCGGCAGCTGAACAGGATTCCCGATGCCGTGCTGGTCGACGGTCAGGGCATTGCTCATCCCCGGGGGCTGGGGCTGGCCAGTCATCTCGGGCTCTGGCTCGGCCTGCCGACAATCGGTTGCGCCAAGAGCCGCCTTTGCGGCGAACATGCCGAACCGGGCTCGCGACGAGGGGACAGGGTTCCCCTGCGGATAGGCGATAAGGAAGTCGGCGCCGTGCTGACAACCCGGGACCGGGTCAAGCCGATGTACATCTCGCCCGGCCACCTGATCGACACCGGCGCTGCCGTCGACCTGGTATTGAGCTGCACCCGCCGTTACCGGATGCCTGAGCCGACCCGCCTGGCTCATCATCTGACCAATCGTTTGCGGAAGGCGTCGGTTTAGTCCTTCAGCAGGTCGAGGATCGCTTCGGCCTGCTGCTCCCCCAGGGTGCCTTTCTTTAACGCCAGCCTTACCGTCGCTTTTCCCATCACCCGGTAAATATCCCTCAATTCTTCAGGCAGGTTCGCCATGGCGTCGAGATGGCTGGCAACGGTCTTCACGTCGCCGCGGGCGATGGGGCCGGTCAACGCCTCCTTCGGCCCGAGCGTGATCAGGTTGCGGCCGGTCCCCTTGAGCAGAGGAATCAGCAAATGAAGCGCCTCTTCCTCGGCGAAGCCGCAGGCGGCCATGAGCTGTCCGGCCGTGGCGGCCAGGGTGATCAGGTAGTTGGAGGCGACGCAGGCGGCGGCATGGTAAAGAGGTTTCTGCTCGCTGCGGAGCCGGAAGGGCAATCCCCCCATCGCTTCGACCAGGGTTTCGCCCAGGGGGATGAGAGCGTCTTCCCCTTCCACCGAGAACGGGGATCCGGGCAGGTTGTGCAGGCCGGCGACCGCGTCGGCAAAAGTCTGCAGCGGATGCAGCGATAAAGCAAGAACGGGTGGAGCAGCTCCCCGGTTAAGGAGAGCGGCCGGATGGAGACCGCTGAAATGGACCAATACCGCCCCCGGCTGCAGCCAGTCGTTTTGGCGTAGTCGCAGGGCCGCTTCGGCCAAAACATCGTCCGGCAGGGCCAGCAGGACGATGTTGCCTTCTCTGGCTCGCGAGAGATCGGTGGTGCCGGCCTCGCGGTTACCGACAAAGCGGGCGGCGGTGACGGCCCGGTTGGGATCTCGGCTGATCACGGCCGCGATCGGGTATCCGGCCTCGGCGAGAAGGTTGGTCGCCGCCTGTCCGAGCCGGCCCGGGCCGATCAATACGATTTTCGGTTTCACTGTACCGGAATCTCCAGGCGGCCGACCCCTTCGATTTCCGCAACCATCCGGTCGCCGCCCTTGACCGGCCCGACCCCGGCCGGGGTGCCGGTGAGAATGACATCCCCTTCTTCCAGGGTGAAGACCGCGGATACCGCCTGAACGATTTCGGGAATCCGAAGCATCATCTGGGCCGTCGAGCCGTCCTGGCGCAACTGGTCGTTGACCTTGAGGGTAATCCGCAGGTTGTGCGGGTTGGCGACTTCACCGGCGGGAACGAAGTCCGACAGCGGACAGGCGGTGTCGAAGCCCTTGGCGATTTCCCAGGGGAGCCCCTTTTTTTTCAGGTCGTTCTGCACGTCCCGCAGGGTCATGTCGAGGGCCACCCCGTAACCGGCGACGTAGTCGAGGGCATCCTTGGCGTTGACGTTCTTGGCCCATTTGCCAATCAGCACGGCCAGTTCCACCTCGTGGTGGCAGTCCTTGGAAAAATCGGGGATGACCACCGGTTCCCGGTTTCCAATGACGCTGCTCGAAGGTTTGATGAACAGCACCGGTTTTTCCGGGGTCTCGTTGCCCAGCTCTCGGATGTGATCGCTGTAGTTGCGGGCCAGACAGACCACTTTGCCGACCCGCAGGGTTTTGGCGGTACCTTTCAATCGCACGGCATACATCTGGGTTCCTCCCTGGTGTTCGATTCCATATCTTCTCACCGGATTATCATAAATGAAATTGGGCCCAAATCAAAGCGTTCCCGGCTCCTCAGGTTCGTGCCCGGGGCAGCGCCCAATTGTGCCGGATGGCCAGCAGCCGCAGGATGATGACGGTCAGGGCGGCGATGATGGCGACCAGCGTCGGTGGCATGGCGGTGTGGTGAAGCAGAAACA
This sequence comes from Desulfuromonadaceae bacterium GWC2_58_13, assembly GCA_001825565.1. Classification (GTDB taxonomy): domain Bacteria; phylum Desulfobacterota; class Desulfuromonadia; order Desulfuromonadales; family Trichloromonadaceae; genus Trichloromonas. Next base: position 3,082 of record MHXM01000168.1, on the reverse strand, counting down.
TCAGCGCTCCGCCGGCCAGGCAGGCCGAGGCGTAAACCTCCCGGCGAAGGATCAGCGGCACCCGGTTCGAGAGGACGTCGCGCATGACGCCGCCGGCCGTGGCGGTCATGATCCCCATGCAGACCGCGCCGATGAAGCCCATGTTGAAAACGAGAGCCTTGCCGGTGCCGATGACGACGAAGGTGCCGAGGCCGATGGCGTCGAAATATAGCAGAGGATATTGCAGAAAACCGAGCCGCCGGTGTTGAAAAAAAACCGCCAGGGAGACGGCGATGGAGATGCCGAGGTAGGCTTCGTTTTTCAGGCAGAAGGGAGGGAAGTCGCCCAGCAGCACATCCCGCAGAGTACCGCCGCCGGTGGCGGTGACCATGCCCAGGACCAGCACGCCGAACAGGTCCATGTCTCGGCGGACGCCCGCCCAGGCGCCGGAAGCGGCAAAGGCCGCAGTGCCGATGAGATCGAGGATATAAAGAAAATTCACGACGGTCAACCTCCGGGTGCCGGCGAGAATAGCCCTTTGCCCGGTAAAAAGCAAGGGTGGTGTAAAGGGGAGCGGCTGTGCTAAGCTCAACGTCGCCGCGGGGTTTTTGAACGGCCGCGGACGTTTGCTGCGGAGGTAAGATTCCATGTTTTTACCGATTGGCGACACCCCCAATCCACCGGGAATCCCCTATGTCAACTACCTGCTCATCGGGCTCAACCTGGCGGTCTTTCTGCTGGTCACCCTGCCGCTCGTCACCGCCCTTCCGGATCTTTCCGACCCGCTGCTCTATAAGTATCTGCAGGTGGCGGGAGCGGATGGTCCCCAGTCGGCCCGGATGTTGCTGGAAAACCTTTCCGCCTACGATCTGTTTGTCTTTCGGCACGGCTTCCGGCCGGCCGACCCGTCGATCTCCTCGCTATTTACCTCCCTGTTTCTTCACGGCAGCTGGATGCACCTGGCCGGCAATATGCTGTTTCTGTGGATTTTCGGCGACAACGTCGAACATCGCCTCGGCTCCGTCCGTTACCTGTTGGCCTACCTCGCCGCCGGCGTCGCGGCCACTCTGTTTTTCGCGCTATTCGTTCTCTCTTCGCAGGTGCCGCTGGTTGGGGCTTCGGGAGCCATTTCCGGCGTACTCGGTTTCTATTACCTGTGGTTTCCCCGCAACCGGGTAAAAACCTTCGTCTTCCTATTCCCTTTCATCATGACGACCTTCTTGATTCCAGCCCGGCTGGTGCTCGGATTTTATCTGCTGATCGACAACCTGTTGCCGTTTCTGCTCAACGGCGGCGCCGGCGGTGGCGGGGTTGCCCACGGCGCCCATATCGGCGGATTCATTGCCGGCATGGCCATGGCCTTCGGCATGGATCGCCTGCCCGGCGGCGGGTGGCGGTTAACGCGCCGAGGGGGCGACGAGGTTGATCTGGAGGCCGGGATCGACGCCTCTGGCTTGCCCGGCATCGCCGAAACTATTGAGCGAGCGCTGGGGTCTGGCGAGTTGGAAAGGGCGGCTACTCTCTACCTGCGGATTCCCGGCCGCCAGGGCCGGGCCGGGTTGACGTCCGACTCTCTGTTGGCTATCGGAGAGTTGCTGCTGGGTCGCCGGGAGTATGATCAGGCGCTGTCGTTGTTTCGCCGTTTTATCGCCGAACGCCCGTCCGACACCGCCCTCGACCGCGCCCACCTCGGCGCCGGCAGAGCCCTGATGCACAAACCGCGCTGCGTTACCAGCGCTTACCACTACTTTCTCGCCGCGCTCGACCTCGCCCGCAGTCGCGACCTGGCCGAGGAGGCTCGCCTGCATCTGCGGGCCATCGAACGGCTCGGGGAGAAAAGGGCAGGGAAACAGGCCTGACCTTTTCGGATGGCCCCGACACAAATGACATGACATTTTCTTTACATTCTTTTTACCCCGTTGTGACGACTCTTATTTCGGGCCGTGCTCTACTGGACTCGGGCCTGCGGGATCTCCCCGCCGGCTTTGGCCAATAACGGCACGAAAAAGGAGGACGCCATGCAACCTACTCGTTTATTCCGGATTTTTTTGGTTTTTGCCCTGCTGGGTTTGGGGCTTTCCGCAAATGCGGCGGATCGTCCGCTGATCGGCTGCGACCTGGCTCTCGACCAGAAAATTCTGCCGGCCGGATCGCCCCAGTCGGTCGTGATCAAGGTTTCCCTCGACGTCCCGGTGATCCCACGGGAAACGGTCCGGCCGCCGGTTAATCTGGCGCTGGTGTTCGACCGCTCCGGCTCCATGTCCGGCAGCAAAATAGAGAAAGCTCGGCAGGCGGCCATCGAAGCGCTGCGCCGGCTCGGTTCCGGCGATCTCTTCTCGCTGGTCGTGTACGATCATCAGGTGCAGACCCTGGTTTCCGCGCAGAGCGCGGCCAATACCGAATGGATCGAGACCCAGATCCGCGGCATCCAGCCCGGCGGCAACACCGCCCTGTTCGGCGCGGTCGGCCAGGGGGCGGCCGAGGTCCGGAGGCATGTGGACCAACCCTACGTGCACCGGGTGATCCTGCTTTCCGATGGACTCGCCAACGTTGGTCCCAGTGCTCCGGAGGATCTGGCCCGGCTCGGCGCGGCTCTGCTCAAGGAAGGGATTTCGGTGACCACCATCGGCATCGGCACCGATTTCAACGAGGATCTGATGACCCGGCTGGCCGCCCGCAGCGATGGCAATCACTACTTCGTCGAGGACAGCCGCGACCTGTCGCGGATCTTTGCCGCCGAACTCGGCGACGTGCTGAGCGTCGCCGCCCGCCGGGTCGTGGTCGAGGTGGAATGCCCGGCCGGAATCCGGCCGTTGCGGGTGATCGGTCGGGAGGGTCGTATCCGTGGCAATCGGGTCGAAATCCAGATGAACCAGCTTTACGGCGGGCAGGAAAAATTCGCTCTGATCGAAGTCGAGGTGCCGGCCTCCCGCTCCGGCCAGATCATGGAGCTGGCCACCGCCAGCTGCTCTTACGAAAACGCCCTGACCGCCCGGGTCGAAAAATCGTCCGCCCGTATCCAGGCGCGGTTCAGCGTCAGCCAGGCCGAAGTGCGCGAGGGGGCGGACAAGGCGGTTCAGGAGGCGGTCGTCGAAAACGAGAT
>MHXM01000167.1:3030-12964 GCA_001825565.1 Desulfuromonadaceae bacterium GWC2_58_13 | reverse complement strand
CCGGGACGTGGCTGCTCGGTTTGCCCGGCGCGGTCGCGCCGTTATGGCAAGTAGCGCAGCTGGCGGTGATGCTGCCGTGATCCATCACGGCTGGAACCCAACCATTGGGGGTGTGACAACTCTCACAAGTGGTCGGCGAGGCAATGTGACTGCTCGGCTTACCCGGAGAGGTCGTGCCGTTGTGGCAGGTGGCGCAACTTCCGGTGATGTTGCTGTGGTTCATTGAAGCGGGCACCCAGCCGTTGGTGATGTGGCAGCTTTCGCAGGTGGTCGGCGAGGCGATGTGGCTGGCCGGTTTGCCGGGCGCCGTGGTCCCGTTGTGGCAGACCCCACAGCTTCCGGTGACGGTCGAATGATTCATGGCTGCCGGAACCCAGCCATTCGTGGCGTGACAGCTTTCACAAGCGGTTGGCGAGGCGATGTGGTTGCTCGGCTTGCCCGGAGCGGTGGTGTCGTTATGACAACTGGCGCAGTCGGAAGTCACCGTGGAATGGTCCATTTCCGCCGGAAACCAGCCATTGACCGTATGGCAACTGTCACAGGTATTAACGCTGATGATGTGAGTTTCCGGTTTTCCGGGTGCGGTTTTGCCGTTGTGGCAGGTAAAACAGGTGGCGGTGACTGCTGTGTGATCCATGCTGACCGGTACCCAGCGGCCGGGAGAATGGCAATCGCCACAGGTGTCAAGAGTCCTGACGTGAGCGGTGGGTTTGCCCTGAGCGTTTTTGCCATTGTGGCAACTGGTACAGGCTGCCGTCACGGCATCATGATCCATGGTGACGTTTTCAAAGCCGTCGGGGGTATGGCAATCGTCGCAAGAACCGCTGACCCGGATGTGATCGGAAGGTTTTCCCTGGGCAACGGTTTCATTGTGGCAGGCGTTGCACTTGCCGGCGGTGGCCATACCATGAAAAAAGGAGTACTCATCATTCTCGGGATCGACATGGCAATCGTCGCATGATCCTGAAATGGCGACATGGTCATCCGGCTTGTCCAGATCGGACAGCTCCGCTGTTGCAGCAGAGGGACACGACCAGCTGAGGATCAGCAGCAGCAGAGCTATCCAGGGCATGTAAAATTTAAATTTGACCCTTTCCTCTACATTTCTCGTTTTCATATCCGCTCCTTCATTTCCCATGTTTCCGCTGACCCTTTCCCGTTCAACATTTATTTGATTTTCATCGGTAAGTCGAAATCTGTTTCCGCAAGCGATTTAAAGGACTTGTGACTCATAGCCCGGCCCCTCCGGATGGGAGTGAGCGCACAAAAAAAGGCCGCCAGAAGAATGAACCTCTGGCGGCCCGGCTGACTTTGGTCGCAGGTTCCTGCCTGCAAACCGGAAGTCCCGTGGCTCTGCGCCCCACGGTTTCCCGTGGTTTGCTCTGAGCAAAGGGCGGGAATGAGCACTCCCGTATCCTGAATTTGATTTTTTTACAACTTCAAGACAGGCTGCCGGAAATCGGTCCTGATGAAGTTGTTGGCATATGCCGATTTATGCCATTCTTACCTTTTCGATGGTTGGTTTTGCGCCGATGAATTCTGGCCCGGGTTCGGTCCGGAATGCGGATTGCGTTGGTCACAATTTGCAAACCACTTGCCAAACAACAGATTTTCCAGGGGCAGTCGGGGGGCGACCAGGGCCGGGGGAATATTTCTCATGAGCCGTTCTGGTTTACAAAAGGCCGAAAAGATTGGGTTGCCGCCGATCGGGAGAAAATACCGGGGAAAACATTATTTCTAATTAACTACGAATACATTCCGGAGGGCATCATTCCGATTTCCGGTCACGGATGGTTGTACTTTCGGCGATTCAGCCAAATGACTTCTTTCCACACCAGGGTTTTAGATTTTGGACATCCGGGGCCATCGGAACCTCCAGGATCCCCGTGGGAGCCCAGCCTCAGTTCGCCATGGCTGGTGGCATAACCAAAACGGCAACCGCGGAAAATACCTGCCGAGGGAAAAATAACCTTCCCTTCACGGCCTGTAACACCAGGCTGGTTATTCTAATAAATCAGCCATGTTGGCCAATTCGTCCGCAGTCTAAACGCATGCCGTCACCATGATTAAGACCAGCCGACAATTTTTGTTATTCTCTTCCGGTGAAAAGACACCATGTTCGGTAAATTTCACTGACTTATGTTCTACATTATTTTTGTCGGCAATAGCCGACAGAAACCGTGAAATTTGTCAGTTTTCTAACCATTCGGCAGATCCGGATTCCCCCTTGCCACGCGAATTATAACCAGAAACCGGTTGCTACCGGCGTGCCTTCGATGGTATAAGATAAGGGCACGTGAACCACAGGGGTCACCCCTGTGGTTTTTATTTTTTCCAAAAGGAAGTCCTGCAACCATGATCAGCGCCAACAACGTGGCCCTTGCCTACGGCAAGAGGGTCATTTTCAAAGACGTCAACATCAAGTTCATTCCCGGCAACTGCTATGGCCTGATCGGGGCCAACGGCGCCGGCAAATCGACTTTTCTGAAAATTCTCGCCGGCGAACTCGATGCGGATAAGGGCGAAATATCGGCCGGTCCCGGCGAGCGGATCGCCATGCTGCGCCAGGATCATTTCGCGTTTGACGAGGAAACGGTCTTCAACACCGTGATGATGGGACACCAGCCGCTCTACAAGGTGATGGCCGAGCGCGAGGCGATCTATTCGAAAGGGGAGTTCACCGAAGCGGACGGCATCCGCTCCGGCGAGCTGGAGGCCGAGTTTGCCGAAATGAACGGCTACGAGGCCGAATCGGAAGCCGCCGTGCTGCTCAACGGCCTGGGTATTTCCGAAGAACTGCGCCACAAGAAGATGAAGGAGTTGGAGGGCGGCGAGAAGGTGCGCGTGCTGCTGGCCCAGGCCTTGTTCGGCAACCCCGATATCCTGCTGCTTGACGAACCGACCAACCATCTCGACCTCAAATCGATTGCCTGGCTGGAAGATTTCCTCGCGCGATTCCCGAATACGGTCATCGTGGTGTCGCATGACCGCCATTTTCTCAATCAGGTCTGTACCCATGTGGCCGATATCGACTTCGGCAAGATCACCGTGTACGTTGGCAACTACGACTTCTGGTACGAAGCCAGCCAGTTGACGCTGAAGCAGAAACAGGAAGAGAACCGCAAGGTCACCGACAAGGCCGAAGAACTCAAGGCGTTCATCCAGCGTTTTTCCTCCAACGCCTCCAAGGCCAAACAGGCGACTTCGCGCAAGAAATTGCTGGAAAAACTCACGATCGAAGAAATGCCGGTTTCCTCGCGGAAATATCCCTTCGTCGTATTCAAGCCGGAACGCGCCTGCGGCGACATCATCCTTGAGATCAAGGATCTGTGCAAAACGATCGACGGAACCAAGATTCTGGACAAATTCAGCCTGACCGTCAACAAAGGGGACAAGATCGCCTTTGTCGGCGGCGACAGCCTGACCAAGACCACCCTTTTCCAGATTCTGACCGGAGAACTCGAACCCGACAGTGGCAGCTTCCGTTACGGGGTCACCATCACTTCGGCCTATTTTCCCAAAGAGAACAGCCGTTACTTCGAGAACGACCTGAACCTGATCGAGTGGCTGCGCCAGTTCGCCCCCACCGAAGGAGAGAGCTTTGCCCGCGGTTTTCTCGGCCGCATGCTCTTCTCGGGAGAAGAGGCGACCAAAAAATCCAGCGTTCTTTCCGGAGGGGAGAAGGTCCGCTGCATGCTGGCCAGGATGATGCTCACCGGAGCCAACGTGCTGGTTTTCGACGAACCGACCAACCACCTCGATCTGGAATCGATCACGGCCCTCAACAACGGGCTGATCGCCTATTCCGAGGTCATCCTGTTCGCCTCCCACGACCACAAGTTTCTGTCGACGGTCGCCAATCGGATCGTCGAATTCACCCCCGGCGGCTACATCGACCGGACCATGTCTTTTGACGAATATCTCGAAAGCGCCGAAGTCGCTAGAATCAGGGAAGAGCTTTTCCAGGGACAGGCCGAGCTGACCCTGTAACGGGAGCCGCCGCCCATGGGTGACCCATCAAAGGAGAGTGATTCGTGAACGATACGTTGAACAATATCGAAAAACGTCGCAGCATTCGCTCCTTCACCGACCAGGCGGTCCCGGCCGGGGATCTGACCACCATTCTCGAAGCGGCCAATCAGGCTCCTTCGGCCCACAATCAGCAATCCTGGCGGTTTGTGGTGGTGCGGGGAGCAAAGAAATCCGAACTCGCCAGCCTGGTCCATGCCAGGGCCGGAGATTTCCCCAAGGCCTCCTCGGCTCTTCTGCGCATGGCCGCCCGCAGCATCAAGTCGGCCCCGGTGGTCGTCGCGGTGGTCAACACCGGAGAACTGATCCACCACGGGTCCAACCTTTTCAAACTGAGCGAAGAACAGTCCTTCGACTTTTTCCGCACCATGGAAATCCAGAGTTCGGCCGCGGCGGTCCAGAATATGCTGATTGCCGCCACCTCTCTCGGCCTTTCCACCGTGTGGCTCGGGGTGCTCTTTCTGATCAAGGATGAGGTGATCGAGTTTTTCGGCGAGCCGGGAGGAGAATTCATGGCGGTCATCCCGGTCGGTTATGCCGCCAAGGAAAGCCCGGGACCAGGCAAAAGATCCCTCGACATGCTGGTTCGGGTGTTGGATTAGCCCCGGAATTTCCACTTCACGGCAAGCGGAACGGAAGCGCCGGAAGATGGGCAACCATGGATTTTGTCAATAGCTTTTCCGGGTTTTACAAGCATATAATCCGGACAAATTTTAGGTTGACATATCCACTTCGATGGGACAACCTCATCGCGGCCACCACCCCTCGTAAACATTTCGGTTCATCTCAAAATCGGGTTAAACGCACCATGCTGAAAAAAGAAGTGCCCCAGGATCTCGGCATTGCCGAAGGCATGAAAGAAATCGTCTATGCCGTCGATGACGACGGCAACTATGAACTCGTGCCCAGCGCCGGATGGGACCCCAAAAACATTGCCAACGATCAGGCCTGGGACATCATCTCGGAGCAGATCGAAAAAGTAAAAAAACAGATCAAGGCCGGGACGCTGAGTCCCCTGGCCTATCATATGGTCAAAAACCAGATGGACGCGGGCTTGCTGGCCCAGTACGTGGGCCTGTTCAAGTGGAAGGTCAGACGTCACCTCAAACCCGGAGCATTCGATAAACTGAAAAAACCGGTTCTGGAAAAATATGCCTCCCTGTTCGGCGTTACGGTCGAACAGTTCATGGACAGGGCCACGATCGACGAAGACTACCGACCCGGCAAAGACAGGTTGATTTGATGATCATCGATTTTAAACACCGGCAATCCGCCCATTGCGAAAGCGGGGTCACCGCGAATTTATTATCCCATTACGGCCTGGAGATGAGCGAGGCGCTGGCCTTCGGCATCGGCGGCGGCCTGTTTTTCGCCTATCTCCCCTTCGTCAAAATCAACGACCTGCCCCTGACCACCTTCCGTTACACGACCGGGGCGATTCTGAAAAGGACCATGGACACCCTCGACATCCAGGTCAGAACCGAAAAATTCCGCAGCCCGCAAAAAGCCATGGATGAACTCGACCGTGTACTCGACCGGGGGATTCCGGTCGGCCTCCAGACCGGCGCCTGGTTTCTGCCCTATTTTCCTCCGGCCTACCGTTTTCACTTCAATATGCACAACATGGTGGTCATGGGCCGGGATAACGGGGATTATCTGATCAGCGATCCGGTCTTTCCCGAGCCGGTCCGCTGCGACCGGACCAGCCTCATGAAGGCCCGCTTCACCAAGGGTGCCCTGGAACCCAAGGGAAAGATGTACTATGTGACGGACGTCCCGGACTCCTTCGAACTGCAGGCCGCCGTAAAAATCGGCATCGGCTCCACCGTCAAGGCCATGCTCAAAACCCCGCTGCCGATTGTCGGCATCCGGGGGATGCGTTTTCTGGCGACCCGGATGGAGCGCTGGCCGCAAAAGCTCGGCCAGGAAAAAGCCGTGCTCTACCTTGGCCAACTGGTGCGGATGCAGGAGGAAATCGGCACCGGCGGCGCCGGGTTCCGCTTTATCTATGCGGCTTTTTTGCAGGAAGCGGCGGCCCTTCTGGGGGATACGCGATTGCGGAAATGCTCGGCTACGCTGACCGCCATCGGCGACCGCTGGCGGGCGTTCGCCGTCAGCGCCGCCAGAAATTGCAAGGGCCGGGCAAAAGAACAGGACACCTTTGCCGCCATGGCCGCTATCATCCGCGATTGTGCTGCCCGCGAGGAAGCCTTGTATAAAGAACTCGCCGGGATCATCAGGTAAGGCTCCCATGAAAAAGATCGTCCTCATCAGTCCCGCCTACCGCACCAAGTTGCTGGAGAAGGTCAGGGTTCTGGCCCTGCCCCCGCTGAACCTCGCCATCCTCGCCAGCCACACCCCCGAACACTATGATGTCCGGATCCTTGACGAGGCGTTCGACGATATCGATTACGACATGGATGCCGACCTGATCGGCATTACCTGCATGACCCCCATGGCGCCCAGGGCCTACGAGATCAGCAGCGAGTTCAGAAAGCGCGGGGTGCCGGTGGTCATGGGCGGAATCCATGCGTCCATGGTGACGGACGAAGCAGCGCAATTCGCCGATGCCGTCGTGGTCGGCGAAGGCGAAGAAATCTGGCCCCGGGTGCTGGCCGATTTCGAACGGGGGGAGCTGAAAAAGATCTATGCCGCACCACAGCGTCCGGATCTGGAACAGGCCCTGTTGCCGCGGCGGGAGCTGCTGAAGAATAAGTATTTCGTGCAGACCGTGCAGACCTCCCGGGGCTGTCCGTACAACTGCAAGTTCTGTTCGGTGACCCGTTTCAACGGCGGCCAGTACCGGATGCGCGACCTCGATCAGGTGATCGCCGAGATCGACAGCATCAAGGAGAAGCGGCTGTTTCTCATCGATGACAACATCATCGGCAGCGGCCCCAAATGCATCGAGCGGGCGTTTAAGCTGTTCGACCGCCTGCGGGGTTGCGGCAAGGAATGGGGCGGCCAGACCTGCCTGAACATCATCGAGCATGACGGGCTGCTCAAGGCGGCCCACAAAAGCGGGGCCAGGGCGTTTCTCATCGGTTTCGAGTCCCTGCGCCCCTCAACCCTTTCCTCCATGAACAAAATGATGAACCTGCGTCCCAACACCCAGAACTTCAAGGACGCCATCAAGAAGATCCAGGACCACGGCATCGCCATTGTCGGCGGCTTTATCTTCGGCACCGACGACGACACCCTGGAGACCTTCGACCGGACCCTGGAATTCATCATCGATTCGGGGATCGACGCGGTGCAACTCAGTATTCAGACCCCCTTGCCGGGCACGGTTCTCTATCGGGAACTGGCGGCGGAGAATCGGATTCTGCTGAACGACTATCCGAAAGACTGGGAAGCCTATAACATCTTCGAGCCGGTATTCCAGCCGGCGAACATGTCCCCGGCCGAGCTCTACGAAGGGCTGGTCGATGCCTACAAAACCGTCGCCTCCTTCAAACATTCCCTCCCCCGGGGATTGAAAACCCTGATCCGGACGAAAAGCCTCTTCAGCACCGGCATTTCCTTTTTCTGGAACTACGACAGCCACAAGGCCATCTCCGCGATGACCAAGGGGAAAACGTTTTAATACCGACGAATGCCCCCCTCCGATATCGCTGAATCCGCTCCGCCGACTCGGCAAAATCCCGCTATTCCGTATACGGCCAATCCGTTGAAAATATTTTGCAACAATTTGTAATAATTCATAATTTTGGGTATTTTTGCCGAGGGCCAATGATTTTTGGAACAACTTCCGCGTTAATGGCGATATCATGGGCTCCGAGCCCATAGCCCCCCAGCCACGACCGTCAAGAGGCGCCCGCTCCAAAAGGAGGCCTAATGCAGCAGAATCCGCTCCGGAAAGAGCAGGAACTCCCCGCCTTCAAATCCCACCCGACCAAGCTCTTCGTCGAAACGACCAGCCGTTGCAACCTGAACTGCTTCATGTGCGTCAAGCAGTCGGCCGGCGGCGGCGTTGCCGACGGAGATCTGGCCGCTACCACCTTCGCCCGCCTCGATGAGGTCATGCCCACCCTCGATGTCCTGGTCCTCAACGGCATCGGCGAACCCCTGCTCCATCCGCACCTTGAGGAGTTCGTCCGTCTGGCCAAGGCCCGCATGCCCGCGCGGGGCTGGGTCGGGTTTCAGAGCAACGGCGTCCTGCTCAATGAAAAACGCGCCCTCTCATTGGTGAAAGCCGGGATCGACCGCATCGGTCTTTCCCTGGACGGAGTGACCCCGGAAACCTTCCGCCGAGTGCGCGAAGGCGGCGAGCTGGCCGGAGTGGAGCGAGCCCTCGCCGCGCTGAGTGCGGCCGGAAAAAGCTGCGGCCGCCCCAATCTGGAGATCGGCGTCGAGTTCGTGCTGATGCGGGAGAACCTGCGCGAGCTGCCGGCCGCCCTGCGCTGGTCGGCGCAGCGCGGAGCGACCTTCGCCATCGTCAGTCACCTGCTGCCCTACGATGCCAGTCACGCCCCCCAGGCCGCCTACCCCGCCAGCAACGACGCCGCTCTCGAACTGTTCTCCCTTTGGCAGGCCCGCGCCGAACGCGAGGGCATCCATCTGGAGCGCTATTTCAAGCTGTTGTGGCGCTTCTCGCGCAGACCTGAAGAACAAAGGATTATCGCCTTCGTCGAGGCGATGAAAGCCGAAGCCGAGAGGCGCCACATCTCCCTCGACCTGAAAAAACTCCTGGCCGAAGATCCCGCCCGCCGGGCCGGAGTGGCGCGGATCCTGGCCGAGGCGCGGCAGGTCGCCAAGGAGACGGGACTCGACCTGCGCCTTCCCGCCGAAGTGCCCCGCCAGAACCGGCGCTGCGATCATATCGAAGACGGAGGGGCTTTCGTCTCCTGGGACGGCGACGTCCATCCCTGCTATTTTCTGTGGCACCGCTACAGCTGCTTCACCGGGAGCTGGCAGCAGCAGGTCAAACCGAAAGTCTTCGGCAACCTGAATCAAAAAGGCCTCCTCGAAATCTGGAACAGCCCACCCTTCCGCGCCTTTCGCGACGGAGCGCTCGGCTACGACCACGCCCCCTGCGGCAGCTGCGACCACGCCCCCTGCGGCAGCTGTGCCGTCGCCCCCTGCGACCTGGTGGATACCCCGAACTTCGAACACGACTGCCATGTCAAGGAAGAGCCCTGCGGCACCTGCCCTTGGGCCGTCGGGCTCTTCCAGTGCCTGAGCTGATTGGATAACCGGCTGGGCTGATTCGGCATCGGAGAACCGGGGCGGTTCAGATTTTGGCCGGATGCGGTCCAAATCGATCCGCCCCAAGTAATACTGCTGGATTTTTCAATGCCGGATTCCAGCCCGTAATGCCCCCTCCATAAAGCGGGACAGGGTCTCGCCTTTCCTCACCTTCAGACCTTCCACACCGTTCCCTTGGCTTCGAGTGAAAAATATTATCGGGAACTTTTCTGCCTCCCGGGCGTATATATGGATATCCAACCACGCACTGGCAGGGGCAGATGGACGACCGGCAGATCATTGAACGCGTTCAGAATGGTGACAGCGAGGCATTCGCCCTGCTGGTTTTCCGCTATCACCGCAACCTGCTGAACTTCATCTTTCGGCTCATCGGGGATGCGGCGCTGGTCGAGGATATCGGCCAAGAGGTGTTTCTGGATGTCTTCCGGACTCTCCCCAACTTCGATCCGGAACGGGAGGTGCCATTCGGTGCTTGGCTCTTCACTCTGGCCCGCAACCGGTGCCTCTCCGAGCTGCGCCGACGGGGGAAACGACACTTTATCGAACTGGATGCGGCCGGCGAACTGCCCGCTGCCGGTCTTTCCGCCGAAGAGCTGTTGTTGCACCGGGAGCGGTGGGTGGCACTGCAGAATTCACTGCGCCAGTTGCCGAAGGCGTATCGCACCACGCTGGCGCAGAGCCTGGCGGGGCTGTCGCT
>MHXM01000167.1:2701-2994 GCA_001825565.1 Desulfuromonadaceae bacterium GWC2_58_13 | reverse complement strand
AACGGTCAAGTCCCGGTTGTTTCGGGCCAAAGCGCGGATCGGGGCGCTGATGAAAAATGTCTTTGGAGGATAAAACCATGAAAGAGTTTGAGCCATCCCCCGATTTCGTGGACCGCGTGATGGTGGCGGTGCGCGCCGAAACCGACAGCGCCGTTACTCCGGACGTCCCACCGGTTTCCCGCTGGATCACCTCAACGCCCCTGCGCTGGTCGTTGGTCTTAGGCGGGGCGGTGGTCACCCTGATCAACCTGCTGCGCATGCTGGCATCGGTGTTCGCGCCCGCGCTCTGCCGG
>MHXM01000167.1:0-2657 GCA_001825565.1 Desulfuromonadaceae bacterium GWC2_58_13 | reverse complement strand
AACCATGACCCACTCGACACCAAGCCGACCCATCTGCTGGCCCGCTCTGATTCTGGGGATGACCATGCCCGGTCTGGGGCAGATGTATCGCGGCGAATTTCTCAAAGGGATCTGTTTTTTCAGCATTTACCAGATGCTGACCCTCATCGGCCCGCGGCTGGCCGTGCGGTTGCCCGACCGCTGGCTGGTGGTCGGCGTCGGAACCGCTCTGACGCTGGCGATCACCTTCTATCTATGGACCATCGTCGAAGGGACCCGGCGAAATTGCGCCACCGCGGAACCCAAAGGCTATAACCGTTGGTATTTCTACCTATCGGCCTGGCTGGTCGGAATGGCGGGAATCAACGGCGCGGTCATCGATCACATCCGCGGCACCACCGTCGAAGCCTTCAAGATCGTCACCGACAGCATGGACCCAACCGTGTTGCGCGGCGACCGGATTCTGGCGGACAAAACCGCCCTGGAGAGAGAAGCGCCAAGGGTTGGAGATGTGGTGATGTTCGTCGGGCCCGATGACCGCAGCAAGATATTCATCAAAAAGATCGCCGCTCTGCCGGGACAACCCATTCCCGGCGCCACCCCCGGCGAAACCGTGCCCCACGGCATGGCGTACGTGCTCAGCGCCCGTCCCGATGTCGGCATCGACAGCAGCACCTTCGGCTTTATTCCCCTGCGGGACCTGGTCGGCAAAGCCCGGCAAATCTACTGGTCGACGGGACCGGAGGGCATTCGCTGGCAACGGATCGGGATGACTCTTGACAAGGGCCGGGAAACGAAGGAACAATGACGACCTGCGAACAGAAGCACCGGGGTAAGCAAAAAAATCCTGTTTTCTTCGGGACTTAAGAAACCTTCCGGGGTGTCGTTTTCGAGAATAAAGGGAAAGATAACGCCAAGAGGAAATGGTAGATAAATAGTATTTAAAATGACCTGTTTTTTTTGTTGAACTTTACTTAAACTTTTTGTTTTTTATTTTCATTAAATTTGGTAATAGTAGCGGATTCAAAAGCAGTTAAGTCGGCACCAGGCATGAAAAAACTATATTATGTCGAAATACGGCGTGGGGCGTGGGATTGGCGGGACGCGGATCATTGCACCGTTTCGTTGATATGCGCTTGAAATCTATCGGTTAAGTCCAAAAATAAAGGGAGAAAAAGCATGGTCAAAAAAAGTGCGGTGACGGCTGTGGAACTTGGGTTGAAAAGCATCGGCAACATTTACCACAACTTGGGTTACGACGAACTGTTCGAGCATGAAACCGCCAGCAAGGAAGGGCGGGTTTCGAAAAACGGCACCATGATGGTCGATACGGGCAAGTTTACCGGCCGTTCGCCGAAGGATAAATATTTCGTTCACCAGCTGCCGTCCTTTGAAAATATCGCCTGGGGCAAGGTCAACGTGGCCATGGCTCCCGAAGTGTTCGACGAACTGTACACCGAAGTCATCGACTATCTCTCCGGGAAGGATCTCTACGTCACCGACGGCTTCTGCGGCTCCAACGAGAAGACCCGCAAGGAGGTCCGATTCGTCACCGAGTTCGCCTGGCAGTCCCATTTCGTCAAGAACATGTTCATCCGGCCCGCCGCCGCCGATCTCGCCAAGTTCGCGCCCGGCTTCACCGTCTACAACGCCAGCAACCTGACCAACCGGAAATGGGAGAAGCACGGCCTCAACTCCGAGGTTTTCATCGTCTTCAACATTGAGAAAAACGTCGCCATCATCGGAGGCACCTGGTACGGCGGCGAAATGAAAAAGGGCATCTTCACCATGATGAACTATTGGCTGCCGCTGCAAGGGATCCTCTCCATGCACTGCTCGGCCAACGTCGGCAAGGGCGGCGACGTCTGCCTCTTTTTCGGCCTCTCCGGCACTGGCAAGACCACCCTCTCGACCGACGCTTCCCGCAAGCTGATCGGCGACGACGAGCACGGCTGGGACGACGACGGCATCTTCAATTTCGAAGGTGGATGCTACGCTAAAACCATCAACCTCTCGCAGGAAAGCGAGCCGGAAATCTACAACGCCATCCAGCGCAACGCCCTGCTTGAGAACGTGGTCGCCGACGATGACGGCGTGATCGACTTCGACAGCCGCGCCAAGACTGAAAACACCCGCGTTTCCTACCCGATCGAACACATCAAGAACCACGAGGCGAGCCTCAAGGCCGCCCATCCGAAGAATATCATCTTCCTCACCTGCGACGCCTTCGGCGTGCTGCCCCCGGTTTCCAGACTGACCAAAGAGCAGGCCATGTACTACTTTCTCTCCGGCTACACCGCGAAGGTCGCCGGCACCGAACGCGGCGTCACCGAGCCTTCGGCCACCTTCTCGGCCTGCTTCGGCGAAGCCTTTCTTCCCCTGCATCCCACGGCCTACGCCAAGCTGCTCGGCGAGAAGATGGAAAAACACGGGGTCAAGGCCTACCTGGTCAACACCGGCTGGGCCGGCGGCGGCTACGGAGTCGGCCAGCGCATGAGCATCAAGGCCACCCGCGCCTGCGTCAACGCCATCCTCGACGGCAGCATCGAAACGGTCGAGTTCGACCAGACCCGCTGGTTCCGCCTGCACATCCCGAAAAGCCTCTCCGGGGTTGACAGCGCCCTGCTCAATCCCCGCAACGCCTGGGTCGACAAAGAAGCGTTCGACCGCACCGCCAA
>MHXM01000166.1 GCA_001825565.1 Desulfuromonadaceae bacterium GWC2_58_13 | reverse complement strand
TGCCGGGGCGCTCTGTCCCGGCGACTACCGAATCGGCTGTCTCATGCCTCAAGTGGCGTGAGCCTTTTTTGCGGGGGCATCAAGGTTTGCGGCAACGAAAAATCAGAACTTGAACAACTCTCCTGTCCTGTAAAAGCTCAATGCCCGCTCCTCTAAAAAGAAGCGGGCATTTTTTCGTGAAAAATCCCAAAGCGACAGCAGTGATTAATTAAGAGGGAAAGGGGCAGATATCAAAGAGCCCTGTCTCTTTCCGTTCAGGGAGAAACCATTGCCTTGAGCTCTGCGAGCAGTGAAGCGATATCGTCTTGTCTGGCAAGAGCGCACTGCTCTTCGAGAACAGCGGCGAGGATAGTCTCGGTGGTCAGGGGGTTGGCCAGCACCACGCGGAAGACGGTGATGGTGTCGCCCCGGTAACGTTTCGGCGCGAGCCGGGTGCGGGAGACGAAGGAAATCCCCGCCGCGCGCTGACGCTTCTGGATGGTCTCGGTGATCCGGTCCAACGGGCTGTTGATTCGACGGGCCAGTTCGTCATTTGCCTGCGCCAGGATCGCCTGCAACCAGGCCGGATTGTAGCGGTAGGTCAGAATATTGAGTTCGGGGACGGAGATCAGTTCGAAGTCGGGGTGGGCATTGATTCGAGCGGCAAAACAGCGGGCCTTCTCGATCCCCAGATCCATCAGCAGTTCGTATCCTTTGCGACCGATGATCGAAAGGCCGGCATGCACCAGCATCGCCATGCCGGGACGCGACCCTTCCAGGGTGTGGCTGCCCAGGTCCTTGGAGCCGCGGCGGATGATATAGGCGGCGTGATGTTCGATGGAGGCCAGGGTGGCGGGATCCTTGAACACCACCATGCCCGCCCCCATCGGAACGTACAGTTGTTTGTGGGCATCGATGGTGACCGAATCGGCCCGTTCGATGCCCCGCAACAGATGTCGATAGGTGGTGGAAAAGAGCGTCGGGCCGCCCCAGGCGGCATCCACGTGAAAGTGACAGCCGATTTCCGCGGCCTGATCCGCCAACGCCTCCAGAGGATCGACGTTGCCGGTCTCGGTGGTTCCGGCAATGCCCACCAGGGCCAGGATGCGGATTCCTTCGCCGTTCAGGCGGCGGTAGTGTTCCCGCAGCTGCTGCAGATCGACCCGGTTGTTTTCGTCGGTTTCCACCGTCACCAGATTGTCCCGCCCCAGCCCCAGCAGATCGACCGCCTTGCCGAGGGAATAATGCGCCCGACGTGACACCAGAATCGCCAGTCCGGCGCAATCGAGATGCTGGAGGGCCTTGAGCAGCCCCTCGCGGGCGATTCCCCGAAATTCTCCGGAAGGACCGCAGAGCCGGTTGCGCGCGGCCCAGAGGGCGGTGATATTGGCGACCGTCCCCCCCGAGCAGAAGGCGCCCAGCGCATGCCGGCTGTCCTGAATCCACTGGCCGTAAAAATCGTCGTCGCGGTTGTACACCAGCCGGTGAATCATGGCCAGCACCTGCCGTTCCATCGGGGTAAAGGCTTTGGACGTCTCGACCTTGACCAGGTTCTGATTGAGAGCGACCAGAATCCGCGAAAGCGGCAGCATGAAATAGGGAACCGCCGAAGTCATGTGACCGATGAAGCGCGGCGAGGCGGTATGGACCGACTGGGCGACCAGTTTCTCTTTCAGAAACTCGGTGTAATCGGAAACGAAAGTCGGGTCTTCGGGAATCCGGGGACTGGCGAAATCGCCCTCGATCTCGCTGAGCTTGCGTTCCAGGGCGACCACGTGTTTCTGCAGGAAGTCACCGACATTGCCGGTGATGGCCTGGTCGATGCTGCCGAGCGTGGAATCGGGTTCTTCCGGAATGGTGAAAATCCGGTACAGGTTCTCCAGGCTGGCCTGGGCGGCTTCTCTCGATCTGGGCATAGGTGTCAGCACATGGTTGGGATAGAGGTTGAGGTCCGCATCGCAAAAACAGTCCTGCATATTTACAAAAAATCATTAACAAGCCGATGTCTCTGTATACAGAAACCCCGGCCTCCTGTCAATTCAAACCCCACCACGAAACCCAACTCTTCGGCTTCTCGATATGCTGGAGCCCGGGCGGGGCACACCCCGGCGCCCTATTTTTGATCCTTGCCCCAAACCTTCTCCAGATACCGATCCCGGCCCGAATTGTAGCGATAAAATTTGTAGCGGAGGGGATTTTTTTTATAGTAATCCTGATGATATTCCTCGGCCGGGTAAAAAGGCGCCGCCGGCCGGATTGCGGTGACGATCGGTCCGTCGAAACGGCCCGAGGCCGCCATCTGCTGTTTCGAGGCATCGGCAAGTTGACGCTGTTGTTCGTCATGCCAGAAAACCGCGCTGCGGTACTGGGCTCCCCGATCGACGAACTGGCCGTTCGGATCGGTCGGATCGATGTTGCGCCAGAAGACGTCGAGCAACCGGGCGTAGCTTATTTTAACCGGATCGAACAGGATTTCGACCGATTCGAGATGCTGGGTGACTCCGGCCGAAACCTCTTCATAGGTGGGATTTTTCTGCGGCCCCCCCGTATATCCCGAGGTCACCGAGATCACCCCGTCGAGTTTTTCAAACGGGGGCTCCATGCACCAGAAACACCCCCCGGCAAAGGTTGCTTTTTCGTAATTGGCCTGAGTTCCGGTCATCGCCGGTGTTGCTGCGGCGGCCAGGACCGGAACCAGCAGTAGGGTCAGGATGAACAGAAAACGTCTCATGATGGTCTCCTCCCGAGTCGTTCTCATTATACCGCGCCCCGAGGGTCAAGGCAAAATCAGCCGCGCACGATCAATCCGCAACCGTAACGGGGATCGACGTCGCCGAGCTTCAGTTGACAGAATTCCGCGTCCCAGAGATCAAGGCAGTAGGAACCGAAAGCCCCGGCTTTGGGGGCGACCGTTTCCAGCCACTGAACCGTCTCCCACCGCAGGTCGGCGGCCAGCTTGCCGTCACGACAAACCCGCTCGTGCAAGGCGGCCAGTTCCGACCGGGTAATCGGCGCCGGCAAAAATTCGCGGCCGAGAATCCGGTTGCCAAGGGCGGTGAGAAAGAAGTCGGAAAGAACCAGATCCCCGGCGCTATCGGGAAAACAGCCGGACAGGTCGAGTGCGGACGGGGACGGCAGATCGAAGCCGAGACGGCCGTCGAACAAACGAACTTGCACTTCGAGCCGATCCAGCCATTCGTCGGTCATGCGCAGATCGCGCAGATTGGCGAAAGGGCGCTGACCGCCCCGGTTTTCTTCGGCGATCCCTTCGAAAAACCGCGGTTTCTTGGCGACCAGGGCATCGACCATGGCCCGGAACGGCCCGTCAAGATAGGGTCCGATTGGGGATTTCCGCACTGTTTCCGCCCGCTGCCTGAACCGGAGAGTGAGGCTGAACCCTAAACGAAACAGGCTTTCGAGATAAACCCCATCGAGCAGCCCGCACGCCTTGAGCAGGTCGCCGCCGCTGAGATGTTCCAGCGCCAGATTCAGGTAGCGATAGATGTCTTCGGTCACTCCCTGCATCTGCAACACGTCGCCGACGTCGATCCGGTCGGCAATGACCACTTTGTTCACCAGGTAGGTCAGCTCCCAGGCGACTTCTTCGCGAACGCCGCCGGACAGCACCTCGGCCAGCAGATCTTTCGGACGGGCGGCGGTGAGGTAGAATCCCGGCGGCTCGACGTTTTCGCCGGGCAGAATGCCGGCCTTGCGGTTCTGTTCGGGAACGAAGCCGGCCGGGTCGAGCCAGGCGTAAACCGCCAGCGCCTCGAACGGGTCGGGGAAACCCTGGTCGAGCAGCCGCCCTCGGCGGGATTGGTAGACATCTTCTTCGAGCAGCGATTCCTGCTCCCAACGAACCGATTCGAGCAGGTGTTGATAAAATTCGGAGTCGGCACGAAGCAGAATGTTGAGCACGGCGCCGACCAGCTTGGCGTTCTCGCTATCGCGGTACTCGATTTCGAAGCCGCAGTCGCGATGCATCGCCTCGATGCGCACGTCATCGTCGTCGATGTCCTCGGGACCGGCCAGCACGTTGATCTGCTTCTTGACCATCAGCACCAGCAGCTCGAAATCGAGTTGGCGAAAGGCCTGCACGACCTTCTCCTCGCCTCCTTCGAACAACATCGTTAACCAGTTCAAAGCCGCGCCGCCGTTGAAAATATCCCCCTGCCAGCAGTCGAGATCGAGAAACGTGGTGAACTGGTCGGCATTGCTCATCAGCACCAGTTCGCCGGAATCCTCATCACCCAGCTCCTTGATCAGCAAGTAGACCTCCTGGGCCGCCATCCGCCGCACCAGTGCCTCGGCGTCGTTCGCCTCGATCAACAGGTTGTATTTCTGCCGGCCGCTGACCCGGCGGATGATGTCCAGGCGTTCGCTCGCGGCCAGCGTGTTGAATTCCTTCCCGGTAATACGCCGCGGCTCGCGCAGCAGCTTCAAATGCCCCACCTGTTTTTCACCGGGCAGTTCAATCCTGCTCATATGCATAAACTCCTGTGGAATCGTGATTTTTTAACGGAAAGCGACTTTAATCCATCGAGGGGACAAGGTCAAGAAGGGTGGTAAAAAAGGCCCGGCGGCCTCAGATTTTTACCCGTCGCCAGATGGCGACCACCTTGCCGATGGTCCGGGTTTGCGGGTCGGGGCGAAAGGGACTGTAGGATGAATTCTCCGCCGCGAGATAAATTTCGTCGCCGCGCACCCGGTATCGGCGCAGGATAACCTCGCCCCAGCGGTTGGTGACCAGCACGATGTCTTTATTGCCGACGTCTTCGCCGGCCTGAAAAACAACCAGATCTCCGTCCATAATGGTCGGGGCCATGAAATCCCCCTCGAAACGGATCGCATAACATCCCGCCGGAAGGTCCGGCAGCGAAAGATAACTCTCGATTTCGGCCGGGTGAATTACGGGAAAATCCGAAGAAATTTTACTCAGGAGCGGAATCCCCCCCGTCGCGGATTCCGCCGCCGGGGCCGCCGCCTGCATTTTACCACGCCCGGTGCATAGCCAATTCCGATCTATCCGGTACAATTGGCACAGTGCGAGGACCAGCGTGTCCGAAGGAACTTTTTTCCCGGTTTCCAACGCGCTCAAAAAACCCTGCACAATGCCGAGGGAATCGGCAAAAGCTTTTTGGGTCGCCCCGGCGGAAAGGCGCAGTTGTTTAATGCGCGCGCCAACCTCTTTATCGTATTCTGTAGGCGACACCATAATATCTCTATAAGATAAATTATTTATTAGCTATTTTTTAGTTGACGGACAGGGTCAACTTCTGAAAAAATATGCTCAGATAAAACCCTATAAAATCTAAAACAAACGTAACACGAAAGTTTTTCCGGATCAATTAAATAATCTCTATGAAATATTCGGGGAACAAGGAGGTCACATGGGCAGCAAAAACTGGCAACTCATGGAAATCAGTCTCAGAATTAAAGACGACCCGGAAGCCAGTCTGCTCCTGGAGCAATTTCTGAACGCCTGTTTCGACAGCGTCCCGCCGCCGACCTGGGCTCCGACCACGGCCGTGACCCTCAATCCGCAAGCCAATGCCGATCGCATCTCGACGGCCCTGGATCGACTCAATGCCTATCTGAAAGACCATGCCATCCTGCCGAAGGGGATTCATCCCCCGGGAAACATCCGCCTGAACGACTGGGCGGAAGACATCACCATGCAGATTCTCACCAACGGGGCGTATTGACCTCTCAACGGCAAAATCCTGCAACTAACGGGAAAAGGGCGGCCCATGGGCGGCCCTTTTCCCGTTGGGCTTCGGAGCTTCAAAAAACACCTCAGGCTTTTTTGTAAGAGGCTCGCACCTGCCAAAGCATCCAGGCTATGCACGCCAGTCCCGCCGCCAGGACGATGAAAAACATCACCATCGGCGAATACTGGGGAATCACCTGGAGGGATTCGGCACGAAAAAAGGGGGCATGGTAGGCGATGCGGGCCAGGTCGCGCATGACGACCATGAGAAAGAGCAGAACAAAAGTCAGTCCCGCCGTCCACCCGACCTGCCGGCGCAGGCCCGTGACCAGAACTACGAGCGCCAGCGCCAGGGCGACGACGAATACGCCGGTGGCCAGCAGGTTGCGTCCCATGAAAATCAACATGATCTCCCGGGGCAGCGCCATGAGGAACCACATTCCCAGAAGGATCTGGGCCATGGTCAGGTAGGTGAACATCCACATTCCGATGCCGCTTGCCCGTTCGGCCACCTGGGGATCGCGCTGCCGCCAGAAACGGGCGAACACCGCCACGGCAAGAGCGCCAATGGCAAAACCGCCGACCGCGAAATGCAGAAATCGGGGAAACAGGGTCGGATCGCCGGTATTGAGCAGGGTCCCGGAGGCGTTTCGAAAATAGGCGGTCCAGCGCAACGGATCAAGGGCCAGCGACATGTTATTGGTGAAAATGAAGGCAATCAGCAGAACCGCCAGCAGGGCCAGACCGATGAACAGCGCCCCGCACCGCCCCAGCGAACGGAACCGAAAATCGTACAGATAAATGGCGTAATAGGCAAAAATCAGCAGCGGGATCACCGCCAGCCAGAAGGCTCCCATCAGGATCGAACTGACATAAAGGAACTGGCCGTAGAGCACCTGGTTGAACAACAGCGGGGCGACCCCGAAATTGACCGTGAAGGCGACCAGAAAGGGGAGCACCCGGGCCAGTTCGAAAGCCAACCGGCGCGAGGTGTCGTCGCCGCGCAGGCGTGCGAAAAGACTGATTCCGGAAAATCCGAGTAGCATGTTCATACAAACAAAGTGCAGCGGAAAGGTCAGCAGCAGCAGAAATTCGAACCAGCCCCAGGCAACCGGAATGGCATCGGGAATCGGGATAAGGGGATTCATGGTTGACCTCCCTGGGATTGCTGGTGGAGAAATGCCGCCAAGCTGTCTTTCTCTTCGCTGGTGGCCTCCATCGGCGGCATGGCCGGCTGCAACTGCTCCAGCATGTCGAGGGCCGCGCGGATTCGTTGCCGACTCCAGCCGGCCACCTTCGGCAACAGCGGATTACCGCCTTCGGCCAAGCCGTGGCACATGGCGCAGTGGGCCTCGAAGACCGTTTCTCCGGCATCGTCCGCCGTGGCCGGAACGGTCGATCCGGCGGCGTTGAGGGAGAGGATGAAGGCGGCCAGCTGATCTTTTTCCGTCGCCGATCCGGCATAATCGGGCATGGCCGGGTTCAGGGCGCTCAGCTTGTCGAGAGCCGAACGAACCCGTTCGGAACTCCAGCCGGCGGTCTTGGTTTTGATCAGACCTGAATCGTGACAGAAGATGCAATTATTCCGAAACAGCGCTCCTCCCGGCCCTTCCCCGCTGCCGATGGCCGCCTGAGCGCCGGCGGCCTCGGACGGCTTGCCGTGCAGCCCGGTGACGATCCAGGTCGCCAAGGCCCGCATCTCATCGGGAGTGCCGACAAAGGGCGGCATGAAATATCGCTTCTGGTGGAGGGTTTCCAGGTAGGTCATCATCGCCGGATAGTTGAAGTTCGCCGTGCGGGCGACAATATCGTTGTTAAAACCACCGACCGTGTGGCAGGCGTGGCACTGATTCTTGAACAGATCCTGGCCGATTTCCAGCAGGCTTTCCTCGTGAAATTCCCGAATCCTCACCCAGCGGGCCGAGCCGAGAAAGCCCTGACGGTTGATGTCGTCCACCTCCCCCTTGCGAATGCCGTTGGAATACATCACTTCATTAACCACGTACGGTCGCCGGGCGGCCTCGCGCGTCCATTCGAAGGAACCGGTAAACAGCAGGCCGCAAGCCAGCACCACCAGGGCGGTCACCCGGTTGTGCAGCACCGGCATGATGACCGTGAAAATCAGGCTGATCAACAGGATGGCGATGACGGCGTAGAGCCCCCAGTCGAGAGCCCGGACAATGGTTGGAGAGGCGCCATCCACCAGGGTTCTGGCCGGCTGCGGCAATTGGGAGAGGTACCAGAATCCGGACGGAACGGCGCCGGCCAGGGCGATCAGCACCCACTTGCCGGAAAATCGGGTCATGGCGATCTTGAGGCCCTGGTTCTTTTGCCAGGCGCAGGTCACGTAGGCATACAGACCCGCCATCATCACGGCAACAAAGGTTCTGAACACCAGCGACGGCCAGAAGGTCGGATTGAAAAAACCGGACCAGAAATCATGGTCAATTAGCCACTGGCCCGGGGTCAGCATGAAATCGATGATGCCGTTGATCAGAAACAGGCTGCACCAGGCGGCGACAAAATAGATCCAGCCGATGATCAGGTGAGGGCGTCGGTCCATGCGGTCGAAGGTGTAGAAATAAATGAACAGGGCGACGATTTCGACCAGGAAGAAGACCCATTCGGTGGCCCAGCCGAACACGAAATTATGAATCAGCAGCGAGGTGCCGGCCGGCTGCACCAGCGAGATGATGAACCAGATTCCCACCCCCGTCAGACCGCCGAACACCATGGTCACCAGCAAGAAGAATTTGCAGTGGCCGCGGGTGAAGGAGAGAATGTCGGGATTCTGCTCGCGCATCCCCTTGCGCTCGGCCAGCACCAGATAGAGTCCGCCACCGACGGCGAAATGGGAAACGAAGACGTGGACGATGGCAATCAGCGCGATCAGCGTGCTGCCGCCGATGTCCGGCAGGTGCCAGACGGGATAATTCATGTAAATCCTCCCACATACCACAAAAAAATGGTCCTGGGCATCGACTCCTGCCCGGACATCTGATGTTATATATCACATTTTTGACATTTAACAGACGGAACTCCATCAACTACCTACCGCCCTTTTCTACCGGATTGCGAAAACCGGGTATAATTGAAAGCGACGTTTTCTCCTGAAAGGACCGCCATGAACCGACTCGTCACGCTCTGGCTCTGCATCTGGGTCGCCTGTTGCCCTCTGGCTTTCGGGGAAACCCTCGACCTGCGGGAGCTGATCCGCGAGGTGGAAATCCAGTATCGCGGCCACTCGTCGCACGCCCTGGTCCACATGGAAGTCGCCACCGAAAACTGGCAGCGCTCGCTGGAGATGGAATCCTGGTCGCTGGAGCGGGACCGTTTTCTGACCCGCATCCTCGAACCGCCCAAGGAGCGCGGAGTCAGCACCCTGAAGGTGGACGACGAAGTCTGGAACTATCTGCCCAAGGTCGACCGGGTGATCAAGATCCCCCCCTCGATGATGGGCGGCTCATGGATGGGGAGCCACATCACCAACGACGACCTGGTCAAAGGGAGCCAGATCGACCGGGACTACACCTTTGCCCTGGCGGAAGAAACGAACTCAATCTGGCGCATCGAATGTCTGCCCCGGCCGGAAGCGGCGGTGGTCTGGGGCAAGCTGGTCTACGAAATAGAAAAGACGACCAGGCTGCCGCTGCGGGTGGACTATTATGACGAAGACATGGTACGGGTGCGGGAGATCGTCTTCGACGAGGTCCAGACCGTTTCGGGGCGGAAGCTGCCGCTGCGGATGACCGTGCTCCCCCTCGACAAACCGGCGGAGCGAACGATCATGCGCTACCGCGACCTCGAATTCGATCTCCCGCTGCCGCCCGATTTCTTTTCCCTGCGTTTTCTGAAAGCCCGCTGACCATGCTGGTCTCCCTCGCTTTTCGCAATCTCTGGCGCAACAGCCGCCGCACCCTGCTGACCCTCTCGGCGATGGTGGTTTCGTCGTCGCTGCTGATTCTGGCCCTGGGGGTCTTTTCCGGAATGTTCGCCGACATGCTGGCTTCGGCGACCGAGCAGTACTACGGGCATCTGGTGATTTCGGCCAGGGGGTACCAGGACGATCGCGATATGTTCGCCGATTTTTCCGATTATGCGGCCCTTGCCGGGAACCTGCGGAAACGACCGGAAGTGCGCGGCGTGTCGCCCCGGTTGCGCGCCTTCGGACTGGTTGCCCATGCCGACAGCACCTACCCGGCCGAACTGCTCGGCGTCCAACCGGCACAAGAGCAGCAGGTCACCAGCTTCAGCCGCCAGCTGGTCGCCGGCCGCTACCTCGACGAAACCGAGACCGCCGGCGCCCTCATCGGCGCCGGCCTGGCGAAAAAACTCGGCGTGCAACCGGGCGACGAACTGGTCTTTCTCACCCAGGCCGCCGACGGCTCCATCGGCAACGACCTGCTGACCGTCACCGGCATTTTCGAAACCGGCTCCGGCAACCGCGACAACGCTCTGGTCCTGGTCAACCTCCCCTGGCTGCAGAAGCTCACGGTGCTGCCGGACCGCATCCACGAACTGGCGATCACCATTTTGGAGCCGATGCGCGCCGGCGAGCTGGCCGCCCCCCTGCAAACGAACCTGCCCGCCGGCCTGGAAGTCCTCACCTGGGGACAGCTGCTGCCGGAGATGCAGGAAGTCATCGCCAGCTACAACGTGTCGCGGCTGATCCTGGTGGCCATCCTCTACGCCGCCACCGGGCTGGGAATCCTCAACACCATCTTCATGTCGGTGATGGAGCGGACCCGCGAGTTCGGCATCCTCATGGCCATGGGCATGAAGCCACGTTCGGTGCAGAACCTGGTGCTTCTCGAAACCCTGGCCATGGGAGTGGTCTCGATGACGCTCGGGGTGGCGGCCGGGCTGGCCATGACCCTCTACATGGAACGGGTCGGCGTCGATCTGAGCCCCTACCTGTCGGCGGTCACCTACGCCGGCGGGACCATATTGCCCCGGTTGAGCGCCGCCTTCGAGGCGGACAACGTGACCATTCCGGCCTTCGCCCTGCTGCTGGTTTCGCTGGCCGCCGGCTACTTTCCGGCCCGACGGGCGGCTCGCCTGCAACCGATCGAAGCGATCCGCGAGGAGTAGCATGGAAACCCTGAAGCTGGCCTGGAAAAATCTCTGGCGCAACCGTCGCCGCACTCTTATTACCCTGACGGCCATGGGCTTCAGCCTGTTTCTGCTGCAAACCTTTCACAACCTCTCCTTCGGGGTCTACGCCCAGATGATCGACAGCGGCGTGCGGGCCGGTTCGGGACACATTGCCATCTATCGCGGCGATTACGTGAAAAGCCGCGATGAAAAGCTGAGCTTCACCGAAGCGGGGCTCGCCAACCGGGTCTCCGCGCTGCGCGGCGTGCGGCAGGCGTTGCCGCGGATCTACCTGCCGGGACTGGCGCAATCGAGTCGGGAGAGCCGCGGGATCATGCTGATGGGGGTCGACCCGGCGGCCGAATCGACGGTCAACCCATTCTGGAAGAAACTGCCGGCCGAGCAAAACATCCGTTCCCTGTCCGGCCGCGACGCGCTGGTCGGCGCGCGACTGCTGAAGGAACTGAAGATCGGTGAAGGGAGTAAATTCGTCGTCACCGTGCAGAACCGCAACGGCGAATTGTCCAACGAACTGCTGCGGGTACGGGGGGTATTGCGTACCGGGCTGAAAGAGGTGGACGGCGGCATGATCATCGTCGGCCGCGAGCGCGCCGCCGCCATGGCCGGAATCGCCGGAGAAATCCACGAGCTGGCCATCGTCCTCGACCGGGCCGAGGACGAAACCCGGCTGCTGCCGGAGGTTTGGAAGCTGACGGCGGATCGACCGGACCTGCGCCCCACTCCCTGGGAGGCCGCCATGCCGAACCTCTCCGACGCCATTCGCCTCGATTACACCAGCCAGAAGTTCATCTTCGTCATCATCCTGCTGATCGTCACCATCGGCGTGGTCAACACCCTGCTGATGTCGGTGATGGAGCGCATCCGCGAGTTCGGCGTCATCCTCGCCCTCGGCGCCTCGCCGGGACGACTGCGGCGGATGGTGCTGGCCGAGGCGCTGATCCTCGGCGCGGTTTCCATGGTGCTGGGCACCTTGCTCGGCTGCGGTTCAACCTGGTACCTGGTCAGTCGCGGGATCGACCTGCGTAATCTGGTTCCTGAAACCCTGGAGTTCGGCGGCGTCGTTTTCGACCCGGTGATGCGGGCCGCCTGGGATATCCCATGGATGCTGCAGATGGGCCTGTACGTCATCGCCCTCT
>MHXM01000165.1 GCA_001825565.1 Desulfuromonadaceae bacterium GWC2_58_13 | reverse complement strand
ATGAAATAGGCATCGAGAATCCCCAGCTTGGTTTCCGCCAGTTTTTCCCGGGCATAGACCCCGGCAGCGGCCTCCCGCAACGCCTGACCGCTCATATCCGAGGCAAAGATATAGCTATGCCAGGGCTCCACCTCCTTCCGCAGGGCCAGATCAAGGAGAATGGCCAGGGAATAGGCTTCTTCGCCGCCGGCACATCCGGCGCTCCAGATCCGGATATTATGCGAACCGAGGTGTTTTTTTCGCTCGATAATGGCCGGAAATACCGATTTAGCCAAAACTTCGAAAACCAGCGGATCGCGAAAAAAGTGGCTGACGTTGATGCCGATGACTTCAATCAGCCGGTCGGGTTCGGCCGGGTCGGTCCGCAGGACGTGAAGATACTTTTGCATATCATCGGCGAGACCAAGAAAAGCCATGCGGTTGGCAAGGCGGCGTTGCAGGGTGCCCTGGCGGTAACGGGTGAAATCGATCCCGCGAAGGTCTTTCAGTACGCCCAGTATCGCCGCCAGCTCAGCATTCATGGCAATGGTCCGAGAGGAGGGGAGTTCAAACGAAGGGAAACATCAGGCTTGGAAGCCCGTCGCCAACCCAATGCTTCAGGCATGACAATAGTGGACATAAAATGTCTTTATTCAGCCTATTACCATATAAATACAAACATAAAAAGACAAAACTAAGCGGACAATAATTAAATCGTAAAAATGTGTTGTATCCGTACGCCACCCCCTGGTTTGGATTGCCCCTGGACGAAAAAAAGCCCCGCCGGTTACGGCGGGGCTTTTCGATGGGTGCAATCCGGCGGGCCGGTTATTTCAGGCGAATGTCGATGTAGGCGGATTTACGCAGCCCCTCGGCCCAGGATTTGAAGGCTGCATCGGTTTTCTGCTCGGTGAGGGTTTTGGAAATCTCATCCTTGACGGCATCGAACTGCCGCACCGAACCCTCCTGGCGGCCGATGAGTTTGAAGATATGGAAACCCTCGGGGGTTTCCACCAGACCGCTGACCGCTCCTTCGTCCAGGCCTTCAAGCGCCCGGTCGAAGGCCGGGGTCAGCTCGCCGACACCGAAGGTACCCATGTCGCCCCCCTCGGCGCGTTGGACGGAGGAATATTCGAGCAGCACCGAGAAGAACTCTTCGCCGGCCTGCAACTTGGCCAGGGCCTCGGCGGCCAGGCCGCGGACCTCGTCGATCTGGGCGGTCGAGGGTTTCTCCGGAAGCGGAAAGCTGATGCGGCCAATATGCATGGTTGGTTTCTGCCGATAGTCCTCGATGTGCGTGCGGAAATAATCGAGTATTTCCTGGCTGCTGACGTCGACCTTGCTCTTCACTTCGCGCCCGAGCAGCTTGTAACGGAGAATCTGCTTGCGCAGGTTGTCCCGGTAGATCTCGAAATCCATACCCTGCAATTTCAGGGCTTCGATCAGCTCGTCACGGGTCAACTGGTTCTGCAGGAGCACATCGCCGATCGCGGCTTCGACCTCGTCCTCGGTCACGGCAATCCCCAGTTCCTTGACCCGCTGCTGCACCAGCGTCTCTTCGATGAGGCTGGCCAGCGCCCGCTGGCGAACTTCGTCAAGAGCCTGAGGCGAAAGCTGAGCCAGCCCACCTTCGCCGAACTGGCGCTTTTCCAGCTCGCTATCCACCTGATGGAGGGTGATGATGTCGTTGTTGACCACGGCCGCGATCCGGTTAACGGTTTCGGCCCGGACCAACGAACCGAATAACAACAACGGGATAATCGATAAGGCAAAGAAACGTTTCATCAGGCAGATTCCTTGTAAAAGATTTTCCGGGAAATGTTCGCCGGGAGAGGATATCGATTCAGTCGAGCAGCGACCAATTGATGGTGATCGAGGCGCGCTCGCGCAGGCCCCGCAACCATTCCTGATAGGCCTGCTCCTCGTTTTGTCCGCGCAGAATGTCGCGGATGCTGTCGCTCACCGCCTCGACCGAGAGCCGAACCGCCGGCCGCCGTTCCTGAACCTGAAAGAGGTGATAGCCGTATTCGCTTTTCACCAGGTCGCTGAGCTGTCCTTCGGGGAGCGAAAAAACCACCGCGTCGAACTCGGGAGGCATCTCGTTCCGGGCGAAAAAGCCGAGATCGCCGCCATCCTCGGCATCGGGCGACAGGGAGTGTTCCCGCGCGACCGCGGCAAACTCGGCGCCTTTCCGAAGCTCGTCGAGCAACCGGTTCCCCTCGCCCTCGTCGGCCACCACGATCTGTCGGGCGCGCACCTGTTCGGGCCGGTCGAACTCATCCAGGTTCTCCTGGTAATAGCGGACGACATCCTCGTCGTTGACCGTCACCAGCGTGTAAACCACCTGACGAACGACCTTTTCCATCAGCAAACTCTCTTCCAACTCCTGGCGCCACTGGGCTTCGCTGAGCCCCCGTTCGTTCAGCAAGGCCTTGAATTCTTCAACCGGGTACTCGGCGCGGGCTTCGGCCATGGCCGCCTCGACCTCCTCCGGGGACAGAACGATATTGAGCCGAGCGGCCTCGGCCAGGGTCAGCTCACGGTCGACGGTCTGCACCAGGAACGAGCGTTCGAGTTCGGCTTTTTCTTCAGGAGAAAGATTCTGGTCGACCGGCAGGGTTTTGCCGAAACTGCCGCGGAACTGCTCAAGGGTCACCTCCCGACCATCCACCGTAAGCAGCACCTGGGGCACCGCCTCGCCCCGCTCGCGACAGGCCGTGAGCAGAAGCAGAAACAACAGCGGCAACAGAAAACGGACCGGACGACGACAACAGCTTATCATTGATGTTAATCCTGCCGGGAAGGGCCTTCGAACCGAACTCAACGGGGACAAGCTAGCACAGCTAGAGAAATCCCTGCAATTCTTTTTTCGCCGCCGCCAGCACCTCCACGGCCGGCATTTTTCCAATCTGGACCGACAATCGGTAATCGGGGGAAAACCGGTATTTTCCGGGCTGTTCCATGAGCTTGAGGATCCGCTCCGGCGGCACCGGGGTGGTCGCATGGAAAGAGAAGAGGAGCTGCCGGCCGTCGTACTCGGCCAGCTCGACCTTGAGCTGCTTCATCAGCACCCGCAGTTTCATCACTTCGATCAGCAGCTCCGCCGACTCGGGCAGCTCGCCGTAGCGGTCGCGCAACTCATCGGCCGCATCGTAGAGCTCGTCAGCCGCCTCGGCGGCGGCCAGCTGCTTGTAGAAGACCAGCCGTTGGTTGGGATCGGGGAGGTATTTTTCCGGCAGAAAAGCGGACAGGCCGAGGCGCACCTCGGGATCGACCTTTTGGTCGCGCTCCAGCCCCTGCAGCTCGTGGATGGTCTCTTCGAGCAGTTCGGCGTACATCTCGAAGCCGATGGCGGCGATCTGCCCGGCCTGGCGGGCGCCGAGCAGGTCGCCGGCGCCGCGCAGTTCGAGATCGTGGCTGGCAACCCGGAAGCCGGCGCCGAGTTCGGTGAGATCCTGCAGCACCCGCAGCCGCTCGCGGGCCTCGCGGGTCAGGGTACCCTCGCCGGGGATCAGCAGATAGGCATAGGCCCGGTGATTGCTGCGGCCGACCCGGCCGCGCAACTGGTAGAGCTGGGACAGGCCGAAACAGTCGGCGCGGTTGATGATGATGGTGTTGGCGCGGGGAATGTCGATGCCGTTCTCGATGATGGTGCTGCAGACCAGAACCTGGGTCTTCCCCTCGATGAAGTCGACCATCACCTGCTCCAGGGCCTTTTCCCCCATCTGTCCGTGGCCAACGGCGATGCTTGCCTCGGGGACCAGGGTGCGCAGGAATTCGGCCATGGCCCCGATGTTCTGGACCCGGTTGTGGACGAAAAAAACCTGCCCGCCACGGCGCAGCTCGCGCAGGATCGCCTCGCGGATCAGGTCGTCGTCGAAGCGGGTGACGTAGGTGCGCACCGCCAGCCGGTCGACCGGCGGCGTCTCGATGACCGACAGGTCGCGCATCCCCATCATGCTCATGTGCAGGGTGCGGGGGATCGGGGTGGCGGTGAGGGTGATGACGTCGACCTCGGCCCGCAGTTTTTTCAGGCGCTCCTTGTGGGTGACGCCGAAGCGCTGCTCCTCGTCGATGATCACCAGGCCGAGGTTCTTGAAGCGGACGTCCCGTTGCAGCAGCCGGTGGGTGCCGATCAGGATGTCGACCTGGCCGCCGGCGGTGCGTTCCAGCACCTGCTTCTGCTCGCTGGCGCTGCGGAAGCGGGAAATCATGTCGACTTCGACCGGGTAGCCCTTGAAGCGTTCGCGAAAGGTTTCCCCGTGCTGGCGGGCCAGCACCGTGGTCGGCACCAGCACCGCCACCTGGCGGCCGTCGAGGGCGGCGCGGAAAGCGGCCCGGATCGCCACCTCGGTCTTGCCGTAGCCGACGTCGCCACAAACCAGCCGGTCGACCGGGCGCTCCGACTCCATGTCGGAGAGCACCTCCTGGATGGCCCGCAGCTGGTCGGGGGTTTCTTCGTAGGGAAAGGCGGCCTCGAACTCGCGGAACATGCGGTCCGGCTGGCTATAACGGAAGCCCTGGCTCATCTCCCGGCGAGCGTAGATCTTGAGCAGGTCCCGGGCCAGCTCCTCGACGGCGGCGCGGGCCTTGAGCTTGGCCTTCTCCCAGGCCCCCCCGCCCATTTTGTCGAGGCGCGGCGCCTGCCCTTCGCCGCCGACGTATTTCTGCACCTTTTCGATGCGTTCCACCGGCAGGTAGAGCTTGTCGCCGCCGGCGTATTCGAGGTGCAGAAAATCCCCCTCGGTCGGCCCCATGCTCAGATGCTGCAAGCCGTGGTAGCGGCCGATGCCGTGATCGGCGTGGACGACGTAATCCCCCTCCTTGAGCTCGGCCAGGGAGGAGAGCAGGGCGCGGACATCCTTGCGCGGCCGGCGGCGCACCCGCTGGCCGAAGATCTCTTCTTCGGTGATCACGGCGAAGCGTTCGTCCGGCAGACGGAAACCGTCCGGCAGTTCTCCCAACGTCACCACCAGGTCTTTGCTCCGCAGCTTTTTCGGCGTGGCCTCCGGGTCGAAAACCGGCCGCACCCCCTCGGGTTCGAGGAGGTCGAGCAACCGCTCGGCCTGGCCCTTCTGGTGACAGACCAGCAGGGTGCGCCAGCCATCGTCCCGCCACTGGCGCAACTGGTCGGCCAGGCTGGCAAGACCGCCCCCTTCTTCGCGAAGGCGGGGGCGGATGTCGCCGTTGCCAAGGGCGTTAACCCGGTACAGCTGGCGGTCTTCCCGCAGGCGGAAGACCTCGAGGGCGGCAAACTCCTGGGTGCGCCGCAAGGACAGCTCCCGCTCCATCTCGGCCGGGGTCAGATACATGCTGGCCGCCTCGACGTACGGTTCCTCGCGGCGGGCCATGCGGGCCTCGCCTTCGGCCACTTCGGCGGCGAACCGGTCGCCGGCCTGTTCCACCGCCGGCGGATCAAGCACGATCCAGCGTCCCTTGGGGGCATAGTCGAATACGGTATCGAGCCGGCCGTAGGTCAACGGCAGCAGAAACTGGCGACCGGGAGCCAACAGACCTTCGCGGGCCTCTTCGAGCACCGCTTCGCGCTGGGAACGGGGGAGCTCAAGGGCGTCGCAGCGCTCCTTGAGGTGGCGGGAAAAGCTCTGCAGATAGTCGCCGGCCAGCACCATCTCCCGGGCCGGCAGCAGCTGCAACTGCTGGAGTTCGCCCTCGTTGGACCGCTGGCTGGCCGCATCGAAGGGGCGCAGCCGCTCAAGGGTGTCGCCGAAAAATTCAAGGCGCACCGGCTGGGCCAGGGATGGCGGGAAAATATCAATGATATCGCCGCGAACGGAAAAAGTTCCGCGATCTTCCACCAGCGGTACGGCATTGTAGCCGAGGCGCGGCAGGAGATCGGTGAGCCGATCCCGGGGGTAGTCCTCCTCGGCCTTCAGGGTTTCGCAGAGTCCGGCCAGCACGGCCCGGGGAATGACCCGCTGCAACAGGGCCCGGGTCGTCATCACCACCGCCCG
Organism: Desulfuromonadaceae bacterium GWC2_58_13; assembly: GCA_001825565.1. Lineage (GTDB taxonomy): Bacteria > Desulfobacterota > Desulfuromonadia > Desulfuromonadales > Trichloromonadaceae > Trichloromonas. Next base: position 7,499 of record MHXM01000165.1, on the reverse strand, counting down.
GGCCCGCCCCTGGTGCAGGGCGGCCAGCGCCGTCAGGCGGGCCGCCTCGACCTCGGGATGGGGACTCAGCGGTTCGTAGGGGCGGATTTCCCAATGGGGAAAGAGCAGGATTTCATCCGGACGACCGTGGTAAAAGGCGAGGGCGGCGGCAAAACGTTCGGCCTCCCGATTGTCGGGGGCCACCACCAGCACCGGCTCAGCCACCACCGCCAGTTCGGAGGCCAGCAGGTAAGCGCCGCTGGAACCGACCAGGCCGAGCACTTCGGTCCGGGTCTGACCGGCGGCAATCCCTTCCACGACCGAGCGGATGGTGGCGTGGGTGATTTCCGGCTGTTGGGTCTGCTGGTCCATCTGTTGGCGAAAGTTCCTACGAAAAACGGGGCGTGCCGAACACGCCCCGAGGGTTATTCACATCTGGCCGGCCGTCGGTCAGTCCCGGGGAACGGCCAGCATACGGTCGAGGGTGATCTTCGCCTTGGCGCGGATATCGGCCGGCACGGTGATCTGCGGACTCAGGGTCTGCAGGCTGCGCAGGACGTCTTCCAGCGAAGTCAATTTCATATTCGGGCAGATCAGACGGGGCGAGGGGAGAATGAATTCCTTGTCGGGATTCTCCTGCCGCAAGCGGTAAAGGATGCCCGCCTCGGTGCCGACAATGAACTGTTTTGCCCGGCTTTTGAGAACGTAGTCGTACATGCCGCTGGTGGAGCAGATATGATGGGCCAGTTCAAGAATCTCGGGGGGACATTCCGGATGCGCCATGAACAGAGCTTCGGGATGTTCGGCCAGGGCCCGCTTGACCTCGGCCACCTGCAACCGATCGTGGGTCGGGCAGTAGCCCTCCCAGAAGTGGCACTTCTTGTTGGTGTGGGCGGCGATATAGCGGCCGAGGTTACGGTCGGGAACCAGGATCACCTCGTCGGCATCCAGGGAATTGACCACTTTCACCGCATTGGCGCTGGTGCAGCAGATATCGCTTTCGGCCTTGACGGCGGCGGAGGAATTGACATAGGTCACCACCGGCCGGCCGGGAAGGCGGGCTTTCATCTCCCGCAGCCCCTCGGGAGTCACCATGTCGGCCATCGGACAGCCGGCATCGGGACGGGGAAGCAAGACGATCTTCCCGGGGGAGAGAATCGCGGCGCTTTCGGCCATGAAGTGCACGCCGCAGAACACGATCACCTGCTTGTCGGTGCGGGACGCTTCTATCGACAAACCGAGCGAGTCGCCGGTGATGTCGGCGATAGCCTGGATTTCATCGCGCTGGTAATTGTGGGCCAGCAGCAGGGCGTTGCGCTCCCCGGCCAGGCGACGAATTTCCCGGGTCATTTCTTCCTGATTCATTTCCCACCTTCCATGCCGCCTTCGCGGCAGCTTTTTAGTCGCCGTATCCTAGTTCAAAAGCCCTGATATGTCAAACCCTTATCGGCTCCCTTTGGCCTTGACAGGGAGATGGAATAAGGGATATTCTCTGCGCATTACGAAAATTCCTTCCTTTAATCCCTGCGAGGTGCCCCCTTATGTTCGGTATCGGCATGCCCGAACTCCTCCTGATATTGGCTATCGCCCTGATCGTTATCGGTCCGAAAAAACTCCCCGATCTGGCCAAGGCCCTGGGCCGGGGGTTGTCCGAATTCAAGCGGGCCACCGACGACCTGAAGAATACGCTGCACGAAGAAACCCGCACCAGCGAAACCCGCGACCGACTGATCGGCGAAGGAAAGATCAAGGCCCCGGGAACCCGGCCGCCGGCCAACCCCTACGTCGACGGAACCTCGGGGGAGAACGAAGCGCCGGCGCCGGAACCGCCCGTATCAAACCAGGAACAACCGCCGAAAGAGACTCCCCATGGCGGATGATCAGATTCCCTTCACTTCTCACCTCGAAGAACTGCGCAAACGACTGATGATTGCCGGCGGCGCTTGGCTGGCGGCTTTTTTCGGCTGCTACAGCGTCGCCGAAAAGCTCTTCCAGTACGTGGCCGAGCCGGTGCGGACCGCCCTTCCCCCTGGCAGTTCGCTGGTTTTCATTAGCGCCACCGAACCGTTTTTCACCTATATCAAGGTCGCCGCGGTCGCCGGCCTGCTGGTGGCTCTGCCGGTCATCCTCTGGCAACTCTGGGCCTTTGTCGCCCCCGGTCTCTACGGCCACGAGAAACGCTTTGCCGTCCCCTTCGTGCTGGTCAGCTGTCTCTGCTTCGCCGCCGGAACCTACTTCGGTTTCGTTTACGTTTTTCCCACCGTTTTCACCTTTCTGATTTCCTTTGGCACCAGCACCGGCGAAATCAACGCCATGCTTTCGATGGGGAGCTATCTGACCCTGTCGACCCGACTGCTGCTGGCTTTCGGCCTGGTCTTCGAGCTGCCGGTGGTTATTTTCTTTCTCGCCCGCATGGGCGTGATCGACCACAAGTGGCTGAGCAAGAATCGCAAATACGCCATCCTGGTCGCTTTCGTCGTCGGCGCCATCCTGACCCCGCCGGACGTCTTTTCCCAAGCCGCCGTCGCCGTTCCCTTCATCATCCTCTACGAGGTCGGCATCATCGTCGCCCGCCTGTTCGGCAAGAAAAAACCGACGCCTGAAGCAGAGGCCGATGAAGATCCCAAACCGCCCGAATCCGCCGGCTGAACAGGGTCCGGATGCAATCCGCAAAGCGTGAATGCCGAGAGCCGCACACCGGTTTTTGTAAGTAAAACTGATCTTCCGCTGAAGCCATTTTTGTGCAGCGATCTTTAATGCTGGGAGATTTTCGCAAACGTAGCCCGGCGTTTGCTCAGTCCGGGAAAATGCTCCGTTTTTCACCCCACTCGGTAAGAGGGCTACGAAGAACGGTCACTGGGCTCACGACAACGGAACATAAACGTCATCCCCTCCGCGCAAGAGCTCCTTATGCCCCCGGCAAGGAGCCATTTTTTGCTTCCTTTTTTGTTGGCTTGGACAAAAAGGAAGGCGTCTGGCGGGGCGCAACCCGCCGGTTTTCGCCTTAATCTTTGACCGACTCAGCACTACAAATCTTTCATAAGATGCGGTTCGCAAGCTCACCGGCATCCTACCGGCCTCGGTGCGGAAGATCAGTGCTAATCAGGTCGTTTTTTGAAGAAAATCGGCCAGGAGAAAACGTCCCCGCGCGCGCTATTTCGTTCTCAGGGCTTTTTCGATATCGATCGACTTGCCGATAAAAATCAATAGATCGCTGTCTTTGATCACGTGGGTCGGCGGAGGCACCGGGGTGAATTGATCGGTGAGCACATCCTTGATGCCGATGAGGGTGACTTGGTGTTTCTTCCGCAAATCGAGCTCGATCAGGCTTTTCCCCAGAAAATGTTTTGGCGGCCCCGCCTCGGTGATGGAATATTCTTCCGCCAGCGGAATGAATTCCAGGATATTCGGACTGGCCAGTCCCCGGGCGATTTTGATCGCCATATCCTTTTCCGGAAAAATCACCTCCGTCGCTCCCACCTTTTCCAGAATTCGGCCGTGGTCTTCGCTGATGGCCTTCACCAGGATGCGGGGGACTTTCAGTTCCTTGAGGTACAGGGTAATCAGCGTCGCAAGGTGGGACCGTTCCCCGGTCGAGACGATCACGGCATCCATTTCTCCCACCCCCTGCCCATTCAGAAACTCCTTACTGGCCGCGTCGCCGATAACGGAATAGGAGGCATGATCCTGAACTCTCTGGATTTTTTCCTGGTCCAGGTCGATGGCGACCACTTCGTGACCGTTGTTGAAAAGGGTTCGCGCCACGTGAAACCCGAAATTTCCCAAACCGATGACGCAAAAGCGTTGTGTCCTTCTCATCCCTTTAATGCTCCTTGATAGCTAGCCGATCATGATGTTTTCCTGGGAATAACGAACCGCCTCCGGTCGTGTGCGCCGGGCGATGGTAAAGGCGACGGTCAACAATCCCACCCTGCCGACGAACATCAGCAGGATCAGGGTGACCTTGCCCCAGGGCAGGAGTTGACTGGTGGCGCCCAGGGACAATCCGACCGTGCCGAAGGCCGAAACGGCCTCGAAGGTGTAATTGAGAAATCCCCCCGAGGTCCCATTGGCGGCAAGCCCTGGATGCTGAACGGTCAGCAAGGCGAAAATCGCCGTGCCGATGAGCAGCATGGCCAGCATGACCAGGGCCAGAGTCTTGGTAACGACCTCGTCGGGAATGGTCCGGCGGAAAACGTTGGCATGAGTCTCGCCTTTGAGGCGACTGTGGAGAATGGCGATAACCAGAGCCAGGCTGGTGGTTTTGATACCGCCGCCGGCCGAACCGGGCGAAGCGCCGACGAACATCAGGAAAATCATCAGAAACAGGGTGGGAAGTCTGAACTGGTTGAGATCGATGGTATTGAAGCCGGCGGTTCGGGCGGTGATCGACTGAAACAGGGCGGTCAGGAACCCTTCCCGGAACCCCATGCCGACAAATGCCGTACCGGATTCCAGCAGTCCGATCAGCAGCGCCCCTCCGAGGATGAGCGCTGCCGTGGTCCACAACACCAGACGGGAATGAAGAGACAATCGCCGGCGCTCTTTTTTCCGCCGCCACGGAAGGAAATCGAGTAATTCACGAAGGACCAGAAAACCGATCCCTCCGAGGATGATCAAACTCATGATCGTCACATTGACGAGGGTGTTGCTTCGATAACCGATCAGGCTGTCGGCGAAGAGAGCGAATCCGGCATTGCAAAAAGCCGAGATGGAATGAAAAAAGCCGTAATAAAGGCCTCGCCAGAGTCCCACCTCCGGGACGAAAACAATGGCCAGCACCAGCGCGCCAGCCGTCTCGATGCAAAAGGTAAGGACAAAAACCCCCCGGATCAGATCTTTCATGGAATCGACCGGCCGATGCAGCAGGGTTTCCTGAATGATCCAGCGGCCCCGGGTTCCGACCCCCATGCGCAAGTAAAAAAAGAGGTAGACGGAAAAGGTGGTGATGCCCAATCCGCCGATCTGAATCAAGGCGAGCACGACCATTTGACCGAAAAGGGTCAGCTTGGTTCCGGTATCCACCACCACCAGTCCGGTGACGCATTGAGCGCTGGTGGCGGTGAACAAGGCGTCGAGAAAGGATAAGGGTTCCCCGTGGGCGGCCACGGGCAGGGAAAGGGCGACCGCGCCCAAGAGGATAGCGGCTGCGTAACACAGCATGAGGACCTGGCCCGGAGCCAGTTTCTTGAGGCGTTCCCGCAGGGGTCTCATCCGGTCACGGCTCCTCGGCAAAATGGGTCCCGGCGAGAATCAGGTCGCCTTTGATCGCCAGCATGTTGACCCGGTGCCCAAGTCGACGGAATTTCGCCACCACCGTTTCGGCCCTCTCGTTCGGGGCTTTCGTCGAGGTTGCATGCATCTCCTCGGTGAGGGTTAAACGCAAATCCTCGATCATGACCAGGGTTTCATGGGTTGCCCGTTGAACGGACGAGCCACCGAATTCCCCAATCCTTTTCAAAATGATCTCGGCCCTGTCCAGATGGACCAAAACCTCGCTTGTACGTTTCAGGGCATGCAAACGTCCGGCATCGTAAATCAGTTGTCGTACTTCCGTAATGGGTACGTGGTAATACAGCAGACTCAAAACGGTTTCTTCCGCCTCGGCCAATTGCTGCCGAGCGGCCGAGGTCTTCCCTTCCGTCAGATTCTCGCGGGCGGTTTGCAGGGAACCCCGGAGTTTTTCTCCCGTGGATTGAAGATAGGTGAACCCCGTGTCCTCCAACGCCGGAATCCAGGAACCTTCGGGGACCGCTTGTTCCCGGCAGGCGGCCAGCAGCAGCAAGGCGCCAAACGCGATGCACATGAACCTCCCTCTCATTACGTCTCCTTTTTCAGGGAACATTGATTCGGCAACAACACCAGCACGTCCTTACCGAATTTGATGAAGCCCCAGAAAATCATGAAAAATTCGAGACGCCCAAGCAGCATCCCTGCAATCTCGGTCCATAATTGACCCTTCGGCGCGGCGGCGGTGGTCGCCCCAATGGACAAGCCGACCGTTCCCAGAGCGCTGGCGAACTCGAAAAGACTATCCTTGAGGGAATAGCCGTAGGCGGTCAAAACGCCGGTCCCCAGCACCAGGGTGCCCAGGTAAAGAAAGGCGAAGGCGGCCAACTGCCGCAGTTCCCGGTCGCTGAGAAAGCGCCGGGTTTCCCCCACCCAGACATCGGGAACGGTAACCGCGCCCAGGGGAAGCAACATCCGCCGGAATTCCCAGAGCAGTCCTCGGTAGAGGGCGTAAATCCTGTATTGTTTGAGCCCGCCGGCGGTGGAGCCGGTGCCGCCGCCGATGATCATCAGCACGATCAACACCAGCCAGCCGAGGCCGCTCCAGTCCCCGTAGCCGACAGTGGAAAAACCGGTGGTGGACAAAGCGGTGACCACTTCGAAAATGGCTACCCGCAATTGTTTGCCGAGGGTCGGGTAAAGGCCGGCGGTCACGCCGAAAAAGATCACCAGTACCATTATCGGAATCAGCAGCGCCTGCAGCCGGATTTCGCCGTTCTTTCCCACCGCGCGGAACTTGCCATGCAGCAAGGCGTAAGCGGTGACGAAATTCATGCTTCCTAACAGCATCAGGACGACGCAAACCCCCTCCACCAGCGGGCTGTCCCAGAAGCCGAGCGATTCGGGGCGGGTGGAAAAACCGCCGGTGGATATTGCGGCGAAGGTATGGTTGATGGCGTCGAACCATCCCATTCCGGCCAGCATCAGGGCCAGCCAGCCGCAGATGACGTAGCCGCCGTAGATGGTCATCACCAGCTTGGCCGAGCGGCGAACATTCGGCACCAACTGGTCGGCCCGCCCTTCGGCGGCGCTCAGGCCGGTACCGGCCGGTCCGGCCAGGGCGCTGAGCATGATCACCGCCAGCCCCGCCCCTCCGGCCAGTTGCATGACGCTGCGGTAAAAAAGCAGCAGCCGTGGGGCAGCGGTCACATCGACCACCGACAGCCCGGTGGTGGTCCAGCCGCTGGTCGACTCGAAAACCGCCTGGGTAAAATTCAGGCCGCCCACGGCCATGAAGGGGAGGGCCCCGACCAGCACCGCGGAAACCCAGGCCAGAAGAACGACGACGGCCCCTTCCTGTAGCGTGAGGGTTTCCCCGCCACGAGGCAGACAGCCTCGCCACAGCAGTGCCCCGGCAGCGACCAGTCCCAGTCCCGGCGCCGCCAGGCCCCAGGCCAGGGGAAGTTCCACGGGGAAGGCCGGAAGGAGCAGGCAGGGGGAGACTATCAGGCCGCCCACCAGGACGTTAATCAGGCCGGAGTAGCCGAGCAGAATCCGGTAGCGACTCCGCAGATGCCGGGCGTAACGGGACTCGCTCATTGGTTCTCTTCCCCGGTCAGCAGCCGCAGAACCTGGTCGTAGCAGTCCGGCTGGCTGATGAGGATCAGACGGTCGCCGCCGAAAAGTCGGGTATTCCCCCGAGGGACGATCACCTCGCCCTCGCGGATGATGCCTCCGATCAAGGCTCCTTCGGGAATTTCAAGCTGTTGCAGTTCCCGCTCTACCACCGG
>MHXM01000164.1:12591-16474 GCA_001825565.1 Desulfuromonadaceae bacterium GWC2_58_13 | reverse complement strand
GCAACAGGGCCGCCGAGTTGGCGGCCAAGGCGCACCAGGGGCATTTGACCCAGGCCGAGATGGCCGGTGGGACGTTTACCGTGTCCAACATGGGGATGCTCGGCGTTGAATCGTTCAGCGCCATTGTGACGCCCCCTCAGGCCGCAGTTCTCGCGGTTGGGACCATCCGTGGCGAAGTGGTGGTCAATAACGACGGCGAGCCGGGAGTTGCGCCGATGCTGCGCCTGACCCTGTCGGCCGATCACCGGATTCTCGACGGTGCCGACGCTGCCGATTTTCTCGCCACCGTTAAGAGCTATCTCGAAGCGCCGGTCACGCTCGAATCCTGATCTCCCCTATCCTGAAGAAGGGAACACGTCTTGGAACATTTACGTCTTCAACCGGACGATTTGGCTTGGAAATGCGACCCGGCCCAGTTCGAATTCGCCTCTACCGAAGAATTGCCGCCTTTGGAGGGGACCATCGGTCAGGACCGGGCGTTGACCGCCATCGAGTTCGGCCTTGGGATCAGGGATGGCAAATTTAACGTCTTCGTGCTTGGTGAGCCGGGTACCGGGCGTTCCTCCACCATCAAAAAATTACTGAATCGTCGGGGCAAGGATGAGCCGGTTCCGGACGACTGGTGCTATCTCAACGATTTTAAAGAAACCGGTCGGGCTATCTGTCTGCGTCTGCCGGCCGGTACCGGACGCCAATTGCAGAAAGAGGTGGAGGGGCTGGTCGGGCGCTTGGCCGAGGAGATTCCCAAGGTTTTCGAAAGCAAGGAATACGAGCAGCAGAAAAACCAGATTTCAAACGACTATCAGGAAAAACACCGAAATTTGTTTGAAAATCTGGAAGCCGAAGCGAACCGGAAGGGATTTGTATTGCAGCGGTCGGTGAGCGGTCTGGTGCTGGTTCCAACCAGGGACGGTCAACCCTTGTCGCAGCAGGAATACGAAGACCTTTCGACCGAAGAACGGACGATCCTCGACCAGAAGGGGAGCGAGTTGCAGGAACGCCTGGCCGAGGTGATGCGCCAGGTTCGGGACCAGGAAAAAGAAATGCGGGCGGCGACCGTGAAGATGGAAAAGGAAGTGCTCCTCTTTGCCGTTGGTCACCTGTTTGAAGAGCTGGAGGAAAAATACCGGGACTACGATCAGGTGCTGGAGCATTTTGCCGACTGCAAGAAAGACATTCTTGAGCGAATCGACGAGTTTCGACCGTCGGAAGGCCCGAGTCTGCCCATTCCGGGACTCAAAGGGATGACCCAGGAGCCGTCCTTTGACCGATACCGGGTCAACCTGTTTGTCGACAACGGCGAGCTGACCGGAGCCCCGGTGGTGTACGAAGCCAATCCCACCTATTTCAACCTGTTCGGCCGGATCGAACATGTTATCCAGATGGGTAACGCCATCACCAATTTTACCATGATCAAACCCGGCGCCCTGCATCGGGCCAACGGCGGTTACCTGATTCTCGACTGCCGTGAAGTGCTCATCAATGTGTTCACCTATGAAGCCTTGAAGCGCAGTATCCGCAAGGGTGAGGTGAAGATTGAAGACATGGCCGAACAGTTTCGCCTGATCGCCACCGTATCCCTGAAGCCACAACCGGTCCCTCTTATCTGTAAAATCATCCTGATTGGCACCCCGCAACTCTACTATCTGCTCTATCATCTCGATCAGGATTTCCGAAAATATTTCAAGGTTAAAGCCGATTTTGACCGGATGATGAAAAATACCTGGGAAAATGTCCAGCAGTACGCCCTGTTCGTGGCAGCCAAGTGCAATGAGGAGAAGATCCGGCATTTCGATCCGACCGGAGTGGCGCGGGTGGTCGAGTATTCGGCCCGGATGATCGAGGACAAGGGACGCCTTTCGTCGCGTTTTCTCGATATCGCCGATCTGATCCGGGAAGCTTCGTTCTATGCTGTTCGCCAGGATCATGCTTTGGTGAGTGCGGCCCATGTCGATCTGGCTATCGAAGCCAAGATTTACCGCTCCAACAAGGTCGAGGAACGGATCCAGGAATTCATCGAGGAAGGGTCGATCCTGGTCGACACCGACGGTGCCGTGGTCGGTCAGGTCAACGGTCTGTCGGTGTACATGCTCGGCGATTATTCCTTCGGAAAACCTTCGCGGGTGACCGTGCGTACCTACCTGGGCAAGGGGGGGATGATCAACATTGAGCGGGAAGTCAAGCTTTCCGGGCCGATCCACGACAAGGGGGTGCTGATTCTCACCGGCTTCTTCGGCGAACGTTTCGCCCAGGACAAACCGCTGGCGCTGGCTGCTTCGATCTGCTTTGAACAGTCGTACAGCGGAGTAGAAGGGGACAGCGCTTCGTCCACCGAACTGTACGGGATCCTCTCGTCCCTTTCCGGGCTGCCGGTTCGCCAGGGGATAGCGGTGACCGGGTCGGTCAACCAGCGTGGGATGGTTCAGCCCATCGGCGGGGCCAACGAAAAAATCGAGGGATTCTATGCGGTGTGCAAGGCCCAGGGGTTGACCGGTCAGCAAGGGGTGATCATTCCGGTGCAGAACGTGAAAAATCTCATGCTGAACCAAGAGGTGATCGCCGCGGTTGCCGGCGGGCAATTCCATATCTGGGCGGTATCGACGATTGACGAGGGGATTGAAATTCTCACTGGCACGCCGGCCGGAGTTCGGCGGGAGGACGGCTGCTGGCCCGAAGGAACGGTCAACGGTCTGGTCGACAAGCGTTTACGGCAGATGGCCGAATCATTGCGCAAATTCAGCCAGGGGAAGAACGAAGAAAAGTAAGGGCACGGCATACCCTGTCCCTACCAAAATCGCCATTGTTCGCTCTGCAGTACGTAGATTCCCAGGGCCAGGTTGGCAATGGCGTGGCTGAGGATACACTGGGCGATGCTGCGGGTGTAATAGAGCAAGGCATTGAAGGCAGCCCCAGCCATCATGCCGGCCAGGTAATAGTTGTGTTCCAGTCCAAACAAAACGGTAATGATCAGAAAAGAAGGCCAGGTAAAACGGCCAATGTCGATTTTTGAGAAATCGCTGTTGATCACGTAACGCAGCAGGAATGAACGCCAGAACAACTCCTCCATGACCGGTACCACCAGCACCGCTCCAACCATCCGTGCCGCCACTATAGAATTTCGCATTCCATCATCGGCAATCACGTTGGGGTTGAACCCCTGCGGATTGCCGAGGGTGGCGAATCCCCAGTCCATGTTGATCCACAGAAGAAAAATCCCCAGGCCCGATATAACACTGATCGCCGTGTGCCCGATTTGAGCGAAATCCCGCAGGCGGATCTCGTCATAACTCTTCGCTAGCAGAATCAGCGTTAGGCCGACCAGCCCGGCCTTGATCGGATAAAGGTAAAGCAGGTCGAGGTCGGTGAAGTCAATCAGACCCAGCTCGCGTAGAAACCGAACACCTTCCTCGATGCCGATGAATCCCATGAACAGGGCAAAGGGAAGGATTCGCAGAGTGCTTTTTTTGTTCATGGTCCCTCCTGTAAAAAACCCCCATAATCAGTCATTCGATTATGGGGGCGGGGTATCCGCAGGTCAATAAAACGAATCAGTCTCGGCGAATTTTTTTTCGACCAAAAAATAGCAGTCCAACGATTCCGGCGCCAAGCAAGAGAAAAGACGCTGGCTCTGGCACAGGAGTTGCCGTGGGGGCCTGCTCCCTGGGATCTCCATCATCCGGCTGGGGAAGGATTACAGGGCCGCCGGATTGCGGCAACGGCAACGGAATGTATGCAGGTGCAGGGCCGGGTGCGCCGCCGGGTGCGGGGCCGGGTGCGCCGCCGGGTGCGCCGCCGGGTGCAGGGCCGGGTGCAGGGCCGGGTGCAGGGCCGGGTGCAGGGCCGGGTGCGCCGCCGGGTGCAGGGCCGGATGTGCCGCCGGATG
>MHXM01000164.1:6699-12538 GCA_001825565.1 Desulfuromonadaceae bacterium GWC2_58_13 | reverse complement strand
TGTGCCGCCGGATGTGCCGCCGGATGTGCCGCCGGATGTGCCGCCGGATGTGCCGCCGGATGTGCCGCCGGATGTGCCGCCGGATCCATCGGTGGCGGCTTGACCGGCGCGGATGAACTCAAAGGACAGGGGCGGATTGTCATTGTGGCTGTCGAGAGCGAAAAGGTTCTCGGTATTTTCCACCTTGCTTAAAACCCACCCATCGGGCATGGAGGCACCACACATGCTGGCGATAGATTCCACGTCAGCCGAATTATCCAGGGTAAATTTAAGATGATCGATAGTGGGGACCGCTTTTCCGGGAGGGAACAGAAGCATCCAGTCGGATTTTTGACTGTTTTCTGTTAAACGGATGCCTACATCCACTGTCAAATCTGGTGAGCCGCCGGGCACGGAGATCCCTTGAATGAGGATGTCGAACTGCTCCTCCTCTGCCATGGCCGGCAATGCCCAAAAAAGAATACTTACGGTAAGTAAGTAAAAACACATGGATATGGATTTCATGCCGAAGGTCTCCTATTGGAAAAAGGAATAGCCAACCGGGTCTGAATAACACGTTTGTTTGGGTGTTTTACGAACTGGTCTGATTTGAAAAAAATATAATGAAGCAGCTTTTGTGCCAGATATTAGTTGCGAGGGTAAGCCGTCGGAAAACTTTACACTCGAATGGGGGCGTTTTTATAGGAATGCTAACTTGCCGAAAATAATGACAAAAGACTGTGGCACGATAATTGATGATTAAAGATCGGTTAGGGCTCGTGGGTAAAGATTGTCGGCTGCCGTGAAGTGGGAGGGCGAAAACATGTCTGGTCGGCGATGTTCAGAAAAACTTGCCTTGCTCGGGAAAATAGCCGAGGCGGTCATGTCGAGCGACAATTTAAGCATGGTCGCTCATCTGATAGTCGATTTAACGGTTTCTTTTTTTGATGCCGAAATTGGTTCCCTGATGCTGGTTGACAATCGCAAGGAACTGTCGATTCTCTGTTCCCGTGGGCTGGATCCAGAGCTAACGAGGGGGTGGAGGGGAAGTTTGGGGGAAGGAATCGCGGGAAATATCGCGGCCAACGCTACTCCGATCATCTGTCGAAATGCGCAGGCGGATCCCCGGTTTAACGATTTGAGTTGCGAGCCGAACAGATTCCAATCTCTCATTGCCTGTCCCATAATCGGCAAGGACAGAATTCTTGGCGTTTTGAATATCATGGACAAGCGTTCTGGCCGGCCCTTTGTGGATGGAGAGCTGGAATTTCTCAAAGCGGTTGCGGGTCAGGTTGCGCTGGCCCTCGAAAAAATCATCTTGGTCAGGGAGTTTCAGCAGAAAACCGTCGACATTGAAGAGGCCAATCGCAGGCTGATCACGCAGGATCTGGCCAAAACCGAGTTCCTGACCCGAGTGTCCCATGAGTTGAGAACGCCGCTGAATGCGATCAAGGGGGCGGTTCATCTCCTTCAAAATTCCGATGCGGATGATATTACCCCTCGTCGGGAATACCAGGACATCGTTGCTCATGAAACCGAACGGCTTTTGGCCATGGTGAACCGACAGCTTGATTTTCTTCACATTGAGGATGAAAGTCGGATTCTGCGTAAAACTTTTTTGTCTCTAGAAACAATTCTGCGCGATTGTTTTCATGTTGGAGTGGGGCTGGACCAGTTTTCATATAAGAAACTGGATGTGGCCTTGGATATCCCAAATGATCCGGTTGAGATTGTAGGGGATAAAATTCTCGTCGGACAAATGTTCGTCCATCTTCTGGATGGATTGGCGACCTTTCTTTCTCAGCCTGCCAGGCTCCGGGTTTCGATCCGTGAGACAGAGACGATTACCGTTATATTCCAGATTTTTGAGACAGTGCCCCACGCGGTGGTGGAAAGTCTTCTCGCGGTCAAGAATATCTATTCTTCCGATCGGCCCGAGGATTCCATCAAATTTTATCTGGCCATGAAGGTGGCCGAAAGTCATGGCTGGCGCCTGGGCATCGGCAATGCGGAGGAAGGTTTCCGGGTGTCGTTGCAGATCCCGCGGGCTGGCACCATGCGTCGCGATGCGGCCCTGTCCATGGTTATGGACAGGGCTCTCGGGTTTGTTTCTGAGTTGCTCGGGGTTGAAATCTGTTCACTTATGCTCAGCGATGACCTGACCGGTGAATTGACCATCCGTTCGTCGCGCGGGCTCGATGACTGGATCGTGAAGCAGACCCGGATCCGACCGGGAGACCGGATCGCCGGTTGGGTAGCCTTGGAAGGCCGCCCGGTTCTGATTGAAGATATCGAAGCGGACCCCCGATTTGGACGTAAAAATTTGGCGGGACAGTACCATTCCAAATCCCTGTTGTCTTTACCCCTGGTAAGTCAGGGGAGGACCCTTGGGGTGTTGAACCTGAACAATAAATCGAACGGGGCGAGTTTTACCCAAAAAGACCTGGCCCTGGCATCCACCGTCTGCGAACGGGTGTCCTTGTTGATCGAAAAAACATCCAAAAGCTGTGAGTGTGAAGGGGAATTGCGGGAATTGGTCGCCGGGCTCGATACGCTGGTGGCCGCTGAAAACAGATATCGTAAAAAGCATGAACGTTATGCCGAATTGATGAGTAGACTCATGGAGAAGTTAGGGGCCAGTAATAGCGATATCGGTATCTCCCGGTACATTGCCCAGGTGTACGATCTCGGTCTGATGTTGATCGACGATCGGTTGTTGGTGCAAAAAGGTCCATTATCTCCCGTAGAAAACCTGGCGGTAAAAAAACATCCTTCAACCACCCTGGCCATGCTTGAGTCGATCGAATTCTCGGGTAAGACGATCAGCGAGGCCATCCTTTACCACCACGAACGTTTCGATGGTCGCGGTTATCCGGATGGTCTCAAGGGAGACGATATCCCGTTGATGGCCAGGGTGCTGGCCGTGGTCGATGCCTTTTGCGCCCTGACCGAGCCGAGGCCCCATCGCGAAGCGTTGAGTCCGGGAGACGCATTGCAACAACTTCAGAAGAATGCGGGAAAATTCTATGACCCGCGGGTGGTTGATGCGTTGCAGGCAATTGCCGCTTGAAATCCTTGGAACTATTCTGTTAATTTCTCGCATTGGCCGCATGATATTTGGCTCAGGGTGTCCCGATGTCACAATTGTTCAAGTCTGAAATCATCCCTGTGTTTGCCGGCGGCGGGACACGACTTCCGGCCTATGTCGGGATACTGAAGGCGCTTGAGGAATACAAGCTGGGGTTCCGGCATATGGTTGGAACGTCTGGCGGCAGCGTGGTGGCCGCTCTTTATTGTGCCGGCTGGTCAGTCGACAGACTATTTGATCTGGCCATGGATATCGATTTTGCACAGTTCAAGGGGTTTTCCCTGCCCAGCCTGATCCGAAAAGGAGGCCTTTCTTCAGGGGACTCCTTCGAACGCTGGATGGATGAGCAGTTGAAGGGAGTGACGTTTCGCGATCTTCCCCTCGATCTGCATGTGGTTGCCACCGATGTTTTTTCCCAGGAACCGGTAATCTTCGATCGGGAAACGACACCCGATCTAAAGGTTTCGACCGCTGTGCGTTTTTCGGTTGGCATCCCACTTCTGTTCACCTATAAGCATTACGGAGAAAAGCTGCTGGTTGACGGTAGCATTCTTGCCGAGGACGCACTTCGACGGGATTGGGGCCGAGATGGCGCGCCATTGGTGTTTTTCAGGTTGCGAGCCTCCCTGACCCGTTCGAGTCAGTTTCGTAACCGGTATTTCCCGCTTCCGGAGTATGTGCTGATGCTGATTCGCACTTTTCTGACGTCTCTTTCCCGAGAATACGTTGCGGATCTCTATTGGTCGAAAACGTTGCTGGTTAAAACGGACGATTTTTCGCCGTTAGAGTTCAGTTTAAGCCGCGAGTCGAAAGATAAGTTATTTCGGCTTGGTTATCAGACCGCCATGGATTTTCTGCCGCTGAAGCTGAAGGGATTAATCTAGTGGGTGCTAATGAGTAATTTTGTCGGTTGTCGGCGACAGATGGATCCTTGTGTTTTCAGCCACTAATGTTATCTTTGTTGAAAAGTGTAGGCTAAAAGAGACACTTTCACTGATTAATCCCTGTTTTATTGCTTTGTTATGTTGTAATATTATGTAATCTTTATGTTTTTATCCTTGGCATGGTAATGGCTTAATGGTGCCCATTGTGTTGTGGTGACCAAGGATTTCTGTTTTTTCCCGGAGGGATGCTATGATTTGCTTTGTACCAGGGGGGCGTGATTAAAATTGGCA
Organism: Desulfuromonadaceae bacterium GWC2_58_13; assembly: GCA_001825565.1. Lineage (GTDB taxonomy): Bacteria > Desulfobacterota > Desulfuromonadia > Desulfuromonadales > Trichloromonadaceae > Trichloromonas. The sequence goes on along the minus strand of MHXM01000164.1, from coordinate 8,296 downwards.
ACCGTCTTCCAAAGAGGAATCCCTTTGAATCCCTTCGAATTTATAAGAGTTGAACAACACGATCCTTTATTAAACGATGTACTGGCGCTGAGATACAAGGTTTATTGCGAAGAACGAAGATTTGAAAATCCGCGGGACCATCGCGATGGGCTGGAACATGATGAGTACGATAAAAATGCTGTCCATTTTGCCGCGGTTCTGCCGCCGGGCGACTACGGCAAGGGTTGGCAAAAGCAAAAAGTCGTTGGTACGGTTCGCCTGATTCTCGGTTCAGAGAACACTTTGCCCATTGAACGGACCTTTGAATTTACCAAAAACTTCTCCCATCTCAGGCGCAACCAGATCGGCGAAATTTCTCGACTGGCGTTGTCCAAACACTATTGTTTCGAGTTTAAGCGTCGACTCCCCTGGCAATCCGAGGCAGGCTGCCTGGTTGACGGACTGCTTCGCCGCCTGGCTCACGAAGTCGTGACGAAAGACATCACCCATCTGTACGCGGTGATGGCAAGGGGATTGCCGATCCTTCTGGCGCGCAAGAAAATTTTCTTTTCCCAAATCGGACCCGAAAGAGAATATCACGGGTTTCGTGCCCCTTACATCGGAGCCGTCGGGGATATCCTCAGCAAAAATTCGGAATTGTTTCTGGACGTTCAAGATTCGGAACGGATCTGCGAGGTGGCCTGATAGTGGTTCAAGCCGGTAGGTTGTCGCCATATTCCTTGCGAAACTCTCTGAGGATGTAGTAGCGAAGAATCCGCAACAGCGGATTCTTCCCCCCCCCCCAGACATACCCTTTGTGCAGCTTTCTGCGCAACATATCGATCTGCAGGTAGTGGGGGACCGGTTTCGGTCCTTTTTTGCCGGTAAGAATTTTTACCACCTCGGTCGCCACCAGTGAGGCGGCCAGGGTGCAGGCCGGCGACACCGCCGGGCCCTTTTCTTCTTTAATGCTTACCTTGCTGCGGTCTAGATACTTCAAATGGTAGGGTCGCGGGGCTAGCCCCGCGGCGAACGCCGCCAATTTTTCCAGCCTTTCCATCCCGTCGTTAATGCCAAAGTAGTCGTCAAAGGACATCCCCTCTGGCGCAAAGACCTGCAAGGTCGCGCCGAATCCCAAGGGAGCCGAGGTCAGTGCATAAATCCCCTTGCGCCTGGCGGTGCTGAAAATCAGGCGGCGGATATCGATCTGAAAAAACTCGATGCCATCGACATAGACGTTCGTTCCTTCGAGAAATTCTTCAACATTGGTTGATGAAATCCCTTCGGGAAACAAGGTGATCTCCGCTTGCGGATTGATATCCCGGATCATTTCGGCCATCACCTCGGCCTTGGGGCGGCCGGTCGTACTGTGAAACGCTCCGAATTGACGGCTGATATTTACCGGTTCAAAGACGTCGAGATCGGCGATGTTAAATTTTCCGACACCGAGCCGGGCCAGAGTGAGCAGGTGAATGCCCCCCACGCCCCCCGCTCCGGCAACGGCGACTCGGGATTCGAGCAGGCGAGCCTGTTCGGCTTCGGTCAGCAGGCCGATGTTACGGGAAAATTCGCGGTTAATCAGACTCAGCATCATGTTCCCCTGTCATGGATTGTTTTT
>MHXM01000164.1:0-6653 GCA_001825565.1 Desulfuromonadaceae bacterium GWC2_58_13 | reverse complement strand
TTTTGATTAGGCACCATCGTTATTGTAAAAATGTTATAGTTTTTCCATCCGCACTATAGTTCTGGCTACTTACGGTTGATTTGGCCCGGAAAGGATTGTGCTCAAGTTATGAACGGACAGATGAAGATACCCTTTGGATTTTTGATGTTTTTTTTCGCTCTCTTCGGAATGATGGGGCAAGCTATCGGAGAAGACAATTTTGGGATTGGTGGTCGTGAGTTGGCGCAACTGGTTCGCAATCGCGAGAATGGCGACGATTTTTTGGGCCAAGGAAAAATGGAACTGATTGATAAAAACAATAATCGGCGTGAACGCAGTTTTGTGCTTTATCGAAAAGATCAGGGCGATCTGTCTCAGCAAGTATTGCGGTTTGCGGCACCTGCCGATATTGCCGGAACAGCCTTCCTTTCTGTAGAGTTGGGCAAGGGAGAAACTGAGCAGTTTTTGTACCTGCCGGTCCTGAAGCGGACTCGGAGAATTGTCTCTTCGCAAAAAGGTCACAGTTTCGTCAATACAGACTTCACCTATGAAGATATGGAACGCAGAGATGTGGATCTCTGGGATCATAAGGTAGTTGCCGTCGAAAAAATCGGTCAGGCGGTATGTTTCGTACTTGAGAGTGTGCCGAAGAAAATGACCAAGACAGAGTACTCCCTTATTAAATCCTGGGTTATCAAGGATATCAATGTGCCCGTAAAAGTCGATTATTTCGATAAAAAAAATCGATTGTTCAAAGAGTACAGAGTTAACAATATTGAAAACGTTCAAGGGGTTTGGACCGAAATGGCGGTCAGTATGTTCGATGTTATCAATAGCCATCGGACTGTCATGAAAAATGAAAAAGTCGTCTATAATTCGGGGTTGGCTGATGAGCTGTTTACCGAACGAAATCTGGAAAGATGGTAAGACTGATATGAATAAGTGGATTTTTGTCGTTATCATTGGTTTGCTTTTGTTTGGTTTTGCCGAAAGGGCTACGGCGCTTGAGAAGGCAGCTCCTGTTCAAAAAGAAGGTAACTCTGGGAAGCAAGGCAACTCCTTTTCGTTTTCTTTTGATGAAAGTTTATCTCCGCCCTTGGAAAAAGCCGCTGTGCAAGAACTGAGTTTGGTCGACCGACTGGCCTTGCGTGGTTTTTGGGACGCAACGGCAGGAGCAGATCTGAAAAACGACGAGCCCAACGAGCATCTGTACGATTTTAGAAATGTTTTGAAACTCGAGGGGATTTTGAACTCGGTTAGGCAAGGGGTGGTACCAACGTCGGTGCCTACGGATAAACGTTGGCAGGCGCTGGTTTCCCTTCAGGGTGATTATCTGTGGATGGGCCCGGACCACAGTTATGATGACCTGCGTTTACGACTTCATGAATCTTCATTCTTGTGGGCAACGGGTCGCTACGAAATAAAGGCGGGCAAACAGATTATCCGCTGGGGAAAAACCGATCAGGTCAGCCCGGTTGACAACCTGAATCCGCAAGACGGCAGACAATTCATTCTACGTGAACTGGAAGATAGAAAAATTCCAATCTGGATGCTCAGAGGCCGTGCTTTTGTCGACAAATTGACCTTTGAAGGGGTTTATATCCCTTGGTTTGAACCGTCCCTTTTCGATTACTTCGATTCGGATTGGGCGGTCTATCGTCAGGTTCGGGAAGACGTCAAAGACGGCCCCTTGCCCTCTGTGCTTCAGAGCTACTTGCTTGGTCGCCGGGTTGAACAGCGCGAACCGGCCAAAACGTTGCACAACTCTGAATTCGGCGGACGGGTGACGGCTACATTGTCAGGTTGGGACTTTGGTTTGAGTTATCTGTATGGGTGGGAAGATGCCCCATTTTTTTCAAGTTTCCCGATAAAAAATCTGCAACTTGACGGCGGCTATTCCAGTGAGAACCTGTTGGATGCGTTAGAAGGAGCAGTGCTGGTTGACGAACCGATTCGGGTGGAGTATCGGCGTCAGCAGATCGTTGGCGCCGAGTTTGAAACAACGGCAGGTCCGGTCGGTTTGCGGGGTGAGGCCGCGTATTTTGATCGGGTTTCATTTTTAACGGATGAGTTGACTTCAGTGCGGCGTCCGGTTCTTCACTATGTGCTTGGGGTTGACTACTCGAGTCCCTCCGAGTGGTATGCCAATCTTCAGTGGTCGCATCAGATCATTGCCGGGTCTGATGCCCGGATTCTTTATTTTGATCAGCACGACACAGCTCTATTGGCCGAATTGAATCAAACCTTTTGGCGTGGGCAACTCAAGGCCGGGATCAAGGCAAATTTCAATATTGGTAACGGCAGTTTCTATCTCCAGCCGGAAGTGGAGTTGAAATACTTTAAAAATATCGAGGTGACCTTGGGGGCTAATGTCTTCGAGGGAGACGATGATTCACTCTTCGGGTTGTACAATCATAACGATCAGGTATTTACTCGGTTTAAGTATTTTTTCTGATCTTTTTTCCTTGATTTGAGGGACGGCGATGACCGCAAATTTGATTCAAAAAGCATATCGGTTTCTGGTGAACTATCCCAAGGCCATCGTTTCCGTGCTGGGAATATTGACTGTTTTGGGCGGCGTTGGATACTCAAGGTTGCCCATCGAGACATCCGTAGAATCCCTGATCATCGAAAATGACCCCGATCTGCTGTTCTATGAAAAATTTAAATCGCAGTTCGGCGAGGATGAATTTCTTGTGGTGGCTTTTGCCGGGCCAGAAATCTTTTCGGCTAGTACTCTCGCCTGGATTGCTGAAAAAAACGAAGAATTGGAAGGGATTAAAGAAGTTCGCGAGGTCGTCAGTTTGACTACGGTCGAAGACATTGTCGGCAGTGATTATGATTTCATCATTCGCCCCTTGGTCGAAAAAATACCTGAAACGCCTGAAGGATTTTTGCATATTCGTCAGCGAGCTCTCGACAACCCTCTTATCCGCGGCAGCCTGATCTCAAATGATGGCCGAGCCTCTTTGTTTTTGATACGGACCGTCCCGCACCCCGGCGACGAAACCTATGATGCCCGACTGATCGAACAGGTAACATCCCATTTTCAGCAGGATGTGGAAATGCCTTCCGGTCTGGAATGGCACTTGGCTGGTTGGTTGGTGACCGATGTCAACATGGCCGGCTACATGAACCGCGATATGGTGATCTTCATGCCAATCACCTATCTGCTTCTGATTGTTCTGCTCTGGTTTTTTTTACGCAACGGGTATGCAGTCTGTATCTCGGTGCTCAACATTTCTCTCTGTCTGATCTGGACCATGGCTTTTTTGTATCTGGTCGGCGGAGCCATGAGTCCCATGACCTCAATTCTTTCCCCTCTGATGATGGCTCTGGCCCTATCAGACTCAGTGCATATCTTTTCCGATTTTCTTAAGCAGGAGCGGTCCGCGGGAAATGTGGTCGAGACGATGGGAAAGACCCTGGAGCGGTTGACGGTTCCCTGCTTTCTGACCAGTTTGACCACGGCCATTGGTTTCGCCTCGTTGGCGGTCAGCGACATCCCCCCTATCCGGCATTTCGGATTGGCGGCGGCCTGCGGCATGATGGCCGAATTTGTTCTGTCGATAACGGTACTCCCGCTCGGAATCTGGTTTTTGCGCCGCCGGCCGGGATTACTGAAAAAGCGTGCAGGTTCTTATGCCGGAGGCTATTTCGGAGGGGCGGTGCTCAAGCGGCTGGTCAGCCGATACCCGCTTTATGTCTTGGTGGTGTCGGCGGTCCTGGTCGTACTTGCCATCGTTGGTATAACCCGTCTCCAAGTCGAGACCAACCTGATCGAATATTTCAAAAAAGACAGCACGGTGTATCAGGACACCCACTTTGTCGACGAACATCTTGGGGGAGTGAACACCCTTGAAGTTTCTTTTTTGTCTTCCGAGCCGGATGCTTTTAAAGACCCGGTCAATCTGCAAATTCTTGAAGAGGTTGCCGTCTATCTGGAATCACAGCCCGATATCAGCCGGTCGACAACGGTAGCCGACTTTTTAAAGCAAATGAACCGGGCTTTTCATGGCGAGCGGAAAGAGGCCTATACGTTGCCCGATTCCAGGGAAATGGTCGCGCAATACCTGCTTTTGTATGATGGGGATGAACTTGTAAACTTTATCGACAGCGATTACCGATGGGCACGGTTGTCTGCCCAGATCAGTGAACATAGTTCCAGCGTCTTGAAGCGACGGATTGAAGATCTACAGATATTTTTGCGGAATCGGTTTGCCGGATCGGGGCTGGAGATTGTTGTGACGGGAAAGACGTCGCTGGTGAACAAGTTGGTGCAGAACATTGTCGACAGCCAGGTGCAGAGTCTTGCGTTGGCCTGCGGGGTGATTTTTGCAATTCTTTTGGGGGTGTTCCGTTCCCTCTCGTTGGGGTTGTTGTCGTTGGTTCCCAATATCCTTCCGATTGTTTTCAATTTGGGCCTCATGGGTTGGCTCGGCATCCCATTGAATACCGCGACGGCTATTATTTCTGCCGTCGCTATCGGCATTGCGGTGGATGACACCATTCATTTTATCCATCAATACCAGGAAGATCGCCGTAGCGGAATGGGGCGGCATCCGGCCGTGTTGGCTGCTCTAGAAAAAAAGGGGGGGGCCATTGTCACCACCTCGCTTATTCTGATGGGTGGCTTCGGGGTGTTGGTGCTATCGAGCTTCGTGCCCACTATCCAGTTTGGCTTTCTCTGTTCCATGGTTATGCTCCTTGCGCTAGTTTGTGACCTTTTGGTGTTGCCGGCCATGATGATGTTACCTAAAAATGCTACGTGCGGAAATTGACGGTCTTTATGCCGCTAAAAAATGGACAATGTCCAGTGCTCGCCGCTTCTTTAGCAAAGTGGTCAAAACGATAGGAAACTTCCATGGGGGCACCTAGTCGAGTTGGTTATCGAAGGCGGCATCTCTCAACGATGAGGACTTGGGGGGGGGTAGTTGTTTATAGGATAGAATAAGGGACGACGCTACAAACAAAAGCCCCACATCATAAATGATGTGGGGCTTTTGTTTGTAAAACTACCGCTCAAATTAGAAGATTAGCTTATTGCTTGTTGTTTCTTCTGTAGCTCACAAAGCCTAAGCCTAAGACGCCAAGACCAAGCAATGCGATCGTTCCAGGCTCGGGGACCACTCCAACGGACAAAGACGAATTGTGGTCGGAGATTACAGTAATGCTGCCATCCGGATTATTAATTATTGTAACGCTTTCCGGGTCATTGTCCCCAGCGGAGTAGGCAAACAGCCAATCGAGGCCAAGAAGAGTGTCAGCAAGGTCTTCGCCAGTATTAGCGTCAAACCAGAAATTGTCCAGCAATTCGGTAATGGTGCCATAGAGAGAGTAGGAGCTTCCATCAGTGCCGTCCAGCGACAAACTATATCCCCCGGATTCTACACTAATCGAGGCGACCTTCGTGCCATCGGTAAATGTAGCTGCATTGCCAAGAACAATATTGTAAGGGTCGTAGTCGATGTAGAAGTCAATGGTCCCCGAATAATAATCCGCTTTGATGGTATTGCCATCATTGCTGGTGACTTGCCCTGTCAGGTCTGTCCAGACTATAGCCATCCCATAGGAGGTGCCCAGGCCTTCACTGTCTGGCGGGATGGTCATAGCGACAGGCGTCATCGCTGTGACGTAAGCTAAGCCAGAGTCCACCACCACGCCCGTTGCTGAAATTTGAGAAACAGTTATGGCATCGTACGATAATTGAGAAAAGGGTTCGGTTATCCCGTCATCGACTGTGAAATAAGCAGGATCAACTGCATTTAAATCCCAATAAGTGTCGATGAAGGTGTACGCAGACGCATTTGATGTGCCTATAAAACTGATCGCCGCCAATAACAACAACAATTTTTTCATCAGTTGTCTCCTTTTTTGTCATTTACTTCGTTGATTTGTTTACTCACAAACAAGCGCAAGGTAATACCGGAACAGTTTTTTTTGCTTCCTCGGACTTTTTCTTTTTGTATTAAAGGCATGACTTTTCCAAAACCTTTGGATATACCTTGAGCAAGAATGGTGCCAGTTGAGGTATGGCAAGAAAGCATCTTGATTTTAGTTAGTTACCTCTTGTCTTGCCGGGGGGCAAGATTGTTGAGTGTTAAGTATCTCGACATTTTCTCGGTTTTTTTTACTCCCGAAAGGTTTTTCGGGTGCGTATCTTCGATAGACGGGTGGCAAATGACGAACGGATTCTCGGCAAGACGATTTTGTGCGTCTCGGTCCTGCAAAAGGCAGAATGACCCGGATAGATGTTGTGCTACAACACGATCTAATTCATCCCTCGACCCGACTGGCTGGATCGGTTATTATGCCTCCATGCCGACAATCCTCTTACTGTCCTACCTGCTGGTCCTGCTCGCCGGATACGTGCTGCGGGGCCTTAACCTGAACCACCTCAAGCGCTACGGGAGCCGTGTCCCTCGGGGTTTTGAGCAGGTCGTCGATGTGGCGACGTTGCGTCGGGCCTCGGCTTACACCCTCGCCCAGAGCCGTCTCGGATTGGTTGAATCGGTGGTCGACAGTACCCTGCTGCTGGCTTTCGTTTTTGCCGGATGGCTGCCGGTTTACGATCGATGGGTGCAGTCGTTGACCGATTCGCCGGTATGGAGCGGGGTGCTGTTTTTTGGCGTGCTGCTGCTGGGCAAGACGATTATCGACATCCCGTTCAGTTT
>MHXM01000163.1:10551-12435 GCA_001825565.1 Desulfuromonadaceae bacterium GWC2_58_13 | reverse complement strand
CCGGCCTGGGTCTGAGTATCGCCTATGACATCGTTAAAAAGCACAACGGCGAAATCAAGGTCGAAAGCGAAGTCGACCGGGGAACGACGTTTATGATCAGCCTGCCGATCATGGGTCAACCGTCCCCTTTGCCGTGAACCCTTTTGCGGCCCGCCAGCCCTGACCACCCCGGCGTTTCATGACCGCCCCGGCACCGGGAATCTCCCTCGACACGCCAGAACCGGCCCGGACGACTCGGTGAAAACACCTTATGAAATGGACACATACGGTGAAAGAACGGAGAGTGGCTGGGTTTGGGATTGGGGCAACCCCTCCCGGCGTCCCCTGGCCACCTGGCCCGAGTCTTGCTAAATCTTAATGGAAAAACTCTCCGGCGGAAAGTCCAGAGGCAGGCAATGTTCCAGTTCCTCCATTCCCTCTTCAGCAGCGCAACCAGGACGGAAGGCTTTTCCGAGGCCCTCGTCGCATCGGCGATCGAGCGCGCGGTGGAAGGAACCGATCCGTGGATTCGCGCCGTATCGGGCTACAAGAAAAAATTGCGGCCGGCGGTCCTGCGGGCCATCGACCACGTGGGGGCGCTGGTGGACGGGATTTCGCCCCCGATCGGCCTGGAACCCGCAAGCTATGCCAGCGACCCCCGGCTGCGCAACTTTTTCATCTCCACCGCCGATATGTGCAAGGTCCTCGACCGTGACCACAATCTGGCGGAGTTCCGCCGCGAACAGGGGGGAGAAAATCTGTCCCGGATCAATGCCCTGCTGACCATGGAAAAACAGGAAAAGGCGATTCTGGGCGCTGCTCTGTCGGGAAACATCATCCAGCGAGACGTTCCCCAGATCTCGGTCAGCTTCGAGGACCACCGCCTGCTCGATCCGTCGGAAAGTGAAAAAAAGACCCGCCGCAACCTCAAGCGAAGGGCTTTCGATCACCTGCTCAGTCTGGCCCTCAACCGCATTGCCATCGTGAAGACCGAACGCGGCAGCCTCGAACGATACCGTACGATCATTGAGTCCAGGCTCAACTTGCAGCAGCGCGGGGGTTGCGGGAGCAATGCCCTCGGTGCCGCCCCCCTGGAGGTTGCCGGCATGCAAGAGCAGCTCGACCGGATTGACCGGCAACTCCTGAACCTTGGCCGGGATGACCGGATGCTTGAAGTCTATCTTGATATCGTGAGCGACGTATTGAGTCGGCCCGAGGAGCATCTCTGGAGCGAAAAGGAAACGTTGATTGTCGACCGTATGGGCATCAAACGAAGCAAGGCCGCCGGCGACGCCTCGGCGGTAACGCTCGACGTGGTGCATAACGTCGAGGGCCGAAGTCTGGTTGTCTCGCTGGTCACCCTTACCGGGAGAGAGGGTCGCAAATAACCGGAACCAGCCGAACTTATCCGGTGCGCCCCGCGCGGATGACCAGCGGCCAGGAAACGCATTTCATCCCTTCGGCAGCGCCCCAGGCGTCTCGAAGTCGCAGGGCTATCCCTTCCAGAGAATCTTTGCCCGTCCGGGCTTTACACTCCTTCACCGCCGACCAGGTGGACAGGTAACCCAGCAGCTGATCCGCCCGCCAGTGCGCCGTCATCGCCAACTCCGGCGCCACCAGCTCCCGGAAGGGAAACGGTAGCGTCCGGTAGCCCGACTCGACGTGCCGTCGTTCCGGCGGCCAGTAGGGGCCGAGGATGTCATGGTAAAGATGTCGGATGATCGGGTCGAGATCCTGGTCCACGGTGAGCAGCCCGTAGGTGAAGGCCGCGAAAACCGCGCCTTCGCGCGCGAGGCGGCGCACTTCCGGATAAAACCGATCGAGATCGAACCAATGGAGGGCCTGGGCGGCGATGATCAGATCCTGGCTTGCGTCGGGGCATCCCGTCGCCTCCGCCGGGGCGAC
>MHXM01000163.1:1267-10528 GCA_001825565.1 Desulfuromonadaceae bacterium GWC2_58_13 | reverse complement strand
GAATGGCATGGTCAATCTGCTCGGCGCTCGGATCTACCGCGAACACCCTTGCAAAATGCCGCGCCAGAGCCACCGCCGCCTGTCCCGAGCCGCAACCGCAATCGAGAGCGGATTCCCGGCGCGGGGAAATATCCGCCAGCCACTGAAACAGCTCCTTCGGGTAATCGGGCCTGAACGTCCGATAGGCGCCGGATACCTGGGAAAAGTGATCCTTGAATATCTGGGGCATGGGAACCTCCTCGTCTTAACCGGCAAAACTTTGATAACGGATCGAAACCGCAATTGAAATATATCGTATTTATCGACCTGATAGTGGTAAATCCACCCATCAGGGGAGCTTGACTCCGCCCCTGGTCTGCAACTGTTCCAAGCTGCGCCGATATCCCTTGGCGCTGTTGTAGCCGGCTTCCCCGAACGGTTGCAGCTGCTCAAGCCAATGCAACTCCAGCGCGGCTAGCGCTGGTTCGACATCAATCTCCGGCTCCGGTTTGTCCAGCACGGCGAGCACGGTAAACTCGAACTTATCCGCGCCGTACTGGGTCAGATCCTGCTGCAACTCCCGGTTGAAAACGATCTTCCCCATCTTCAACTGAAACAACCGGCTGTTGCGCTCGCCTTCCAGATTCCGGCTGCTGCCGACATAGATCTTGCCGTTAGCCGTGTTGCGAATCTGAAATACGCCCATGGCGGGAGCCTGCTGTTTATAGGCCCGTTTGATTTCCGAGCGTTTGGTCACTTTCCGCATGTTCCCCGCCCCCTTCCCGCCAGGCACCGGCAAAGCCGGTTGCCCTGCCGGCTCACCGACTTTTGGCTTTCGCCAATACGTTGCCCCATCCCTGCGAATCAGCCCGTCATCCACCAGCAAACGACGGATGGTGCAGTAATCGTCGAACAGCGGCATGATCAGCCCTGTCACTTCCTGCTCGCTGTAACGGCGCTCCGGCTCGAAGCGCGCGGCGAATTGCTCCAGCACGATGAGCCGCTTTTTGTGTTGCGCCGGCAGTTTTTCCAATCGTCCGTGGCGAAAGAACGCATCGAGCACCTTGTGCCGGTAGTCCTCCATGCGCGAATCCTGCAACTCCCTGCCGACCGGGGTCGCCGAAACGATCTCCCGCAGCGTGGTATCGAAAATGGCGTCGTTGGCCTGGATGACCACGTAATACTGCTCCTTGCGGCTGGTCACCAGACCGGCCTGTTCAAGCTTGCGCAGATGGAACGACACGGTTGATGGAGCAAGGGCATGGCGCTTGGCCAGCTCTTCTACATATTGTGACGATTCCAGCAGCGAATTGACAATGGCCAACCGCGACTGATCGGCCAGGGCCTTCATGATGGCGATGCTTTGTTCGGTTTTCATAGGATGCCTCCTGATTCGATAACTGTCGAATCAAAATAACCAACCGGACAGGCCATTGTCAATTTAATTTTATGCATATCGAATCAAAAAACACGCCCGTTTTTGAGAATGGCAAGGCCACCAAGGGCGCGGTTTCCTGCATTCGACATACCGTCTCCATCACTATTACAGGGACTTATCCCACAATAGGATTGACAGTAAGTTTGGAATTATTTAACTTCGATACTCGTTTTATGTGTTTTGTTGCTTTATCGGGGGGTAACACCGCTACGCTTTCACTCCAAACGGTTAAGCCGAACGTAAGACGCTGAAATATTTGACGCCGACCTCCGGAATCAAAAAAGCAAAACTGGCGGTTGCCGAACAAGCTCTGGTGGCAGTACAATTCCCCGGTCGTCGAAAACGCCGAACAACCACCGATCGCCCTGGAAGAATCAACCGAGGGCCACTCCGTAGCTCGCCAGTGTCGGCAAGCCTCCCGTAACCCTGGAGCCGTCAGGCAACCATGAACCAAAGGAGATCCGTTTAAATGGATAGATCTAAACTTAAAAACATGCTGGTCAACATAGTGGCCGTCGTTCTTTTATTGGGCGTGCTTTATTCGACCGTGGCTTTTCTCATTATTCCCGTGTCTAAATTTATGTGGGTCATGCTGATAGGTTCAGCAAAGGATGGTTATCAACAATTCATAGCATTTGTCGAAACCGTCATGCACTGGGACATGGCATTTTATCTGCTGCTGGGATTGTCTATTTATTTAGTGCCAACGATCATTGCCTTCAAAAAAAAGCACCCCAGCCGGCGATCCATTTTTTTTACCAATTTATTCTTCGGCTGGTCGGTTATTGGTTGGGTTTTGGCTATGATCTGGTGCTATTCCACGGCGGAATCACGCCGAATCTGACCGATTCCGGATTCTAAGCTCCATTCCGAACGACATCTCCCATGCTCGATATCAGGGTCAATCGTGCCCAAGGCGGCCAGTGTGCCGCCGATTGCCCGGCCAGAATCATCGCCCCGATGGCCGCATGCCCGCAGGGACAACCCCATGGGACTGTCTCTGCGGGCATGCGTGTCGGCAACATACAAACTCAAAAATTGGGATTGCTTTTCCGTATCCGCCTTCATGGAATAGAATTACCTGGAGGTCGGTGGCGAGGAAATCAACGAGCGGACGCTGGGACGGGGCAACGCCATTTTACGCAATGTCCTGACAAACTACCTTTCCGACCAGGCCCGCGCCGATCCGCGGCAATAACTCGCCACGACCGGGGGAAGGACCGGTGGCTTCGGCGGGAAGTTACCCCTCCGCGGAAAGGAAGGGGATCAGCTTGCTGAATTCGAGGGGGCGGGAATAATGGAACCCCTGCGCAAAAGGGCAGCCCGCGGCCAGGAGGTAATCGTGCTGCGCCTGAACCTCGACCCCTTCGGCGATGAAATTGATGCGCAGGCCCTTGGCCATGGCGAGAACGGCGGTAACGATGGTGTTCTGCTCGGCGTCGTGGACAATGTTCTTTACAAAAGAACGATCCAGCTTGAGGGTGGTCAGTGGCAGGGTATGCAAATAACCCAACGAAGAGTAACCAATGCCGAAATCGTCGACGGCAATGGTGACCCCCTCCCCGGCCAGAGCCGTGATGGTTTCCATCGATTTGTTCATGTCTCGCATGATGCTGTTTTCGGTAATCTCGATTTCGAGGAACCGGGTATCCAGACCATGCTGCTTGATGGTCTGAAACACGGTCCGATCGAATCCCTCCATTTCAAATTGCTGGGGCGAAACGTTGATGGCAATTTTGATATCCCCATACCCCTGATTTTTTAACACGACAGCGTCTTTACAGGCCTGCCTCAGCACCCAGTCGCCAATATCGCAGATCAGCTTGGTCTCTTCGGCGATGGGGATGAAGTCGGCGGGCAGCAACAGGCCCCGCAGAGGGTGCTCCCAGCGGATCAACGCTTCCAGGCCAATCACCTTCTCGGTATCCATATCGATCTGCGGCTGATAGTAAAGCCGCAGTTCGTTTTCTCTTATGGCGCGATGCAGGCTGTTTTCGATATCCAGGCTATGGGAGCTGTTCTGACGCATTTCCTCGGAAAAATAATGGAAACCGTTGCGCCCCGTCTGCTTGACCCGATACATGGCCAGATCGGCATTCCGCAACAGGGTATCCTTGGTTTCCCCATGATCCGGATAGACGGCGACGCCGATGCTGAAGGTAATCCTGAGTTCTTTATTTTGATGGCAGACCGGCCGGGAACTGACTTCGAGAATCTTTCGGCCAATGGTGGCGGCATCTTCGTTTTGTGAAAGACTGGGGAGCAGGAGAGAAAATTCGTCGCCGCCGACACGGGCCAGGGTATCCCCTTCACGGAGACACTTTTTGAGTTTCAAAGCCACCGATTGCAGCAATTCGTCGCCGGCCAGATGCCCGAAGGTGTCGTTGATTTTTTTGAACCGATCGATGTCCAGGGACATCACCGCCAACTTGCTGCCCGAGCGTTTGGCATGGCCCAGAGCGATTTCCAGGCGGTCGTTGAAGAGGGTGCGATTGGGCAGACTGGTGAGAACATCGTGGTACATCTGATAACGGCGCAGTTCTTCCGACTGCTTGCGGTCGCCGATATCGCGGGCCACGCCGTAGGTGCCGACCCCTCCGCCTTGGCGCCGATGCTCCGTGGTGTAAACCCCCTTGGGGTTCAACTCGACGGAAATGGCCCGTACTTCAACGTAACGCGGCTCGTCACCGCTTCTTCCCAGCAGGCGCAGCTCGATCCGCCGGCTCGCCCGCAGCCCGGGATGCCGTATCAGATTGAAACCGTATCTGGCTTTTTCGCGGTCCTTTTCGTAGACGATTTCCGAGTAATGTTTGCCGAGGATGTCTTCGGCGCTACAGCCGAGCAGGCTTTCGACCCGTTCATTAACGAAGGCGAAGCACCCCTGTTCATCCAACATGAAAATCAAATCGGGCGCGCTGTTGACAATAAAACGATGAAGTTCCTCCGAGCCCTGCAGGCGTTTCTGGATGAGGAGAAAATCGTTTTTACGCTGCCGTTTCTTCAGGACGTTGGCAACGGTGGCCAGCAGTTTTTCGGGATCGTAGGGCTTGGTGAGAAAATCTTCGACCCCCTTGCGCAGGGCCTGGGTGGCTTGAACGAAGGTCGATTCGCCACTGAGAATGACAACGCTGGTATCGATCTGCCGGGCAACGATGAAATCAAGCACTTCCTGTCCGGAGATATCCGGCATGTTAATATCCAACAGAACGAGATCGATCCCCCGGCCGCCGATCTGGGTTATCGCTTCCCGTCCGTTCGCGGCGCAGGACACCTCGTATCCCGACATTCGCAGCAACTCGCTCAAACTGTCCCGAAGCCTTTGTTCATCGTCAACCACAAGGATTGCCGGAGAGAACAGCGACTGCTGCACGGATCTCTCCCCCCGTTGCGAAACAAGGTCATCCGTGACCGTTTCTCTCCTGGTAGAATCGCTAGTCATCAGACAGTGTCGGTCCTTTCAACGGTACGCGGTAAAAATATCTGGAACCGGGTGCCGGAAGTCGCACTTGAAGAACAAGCGATCTCGGCCGACAATCGGTCCAACAGGTTTTTCACGATGGTCAGCCCCAATCCGGAATGATCTTTCTTGGTACTGGCCACGGGCTTGAATAATGAGGACATCACCTGCTCGGGCAAGCCGGGCCCGTCGTCGCGGATCTGCAGCTCCACATAGAGCGCCCCGTTTTTATGGATCTTGTCTCGGGTCGATACCCGCAGGGTGCCGCCATCCGGCATGGCTTCGACAGCATTTTTCACCAGGTTCATCATCACTTGCTTCATCGCCCCCGCCCCGGTCGCCAAGGTCGGGATGTCGTCATCCAGGTCCAGATCGGCCTTGATGCGGTGACTTTGGAAGAGACTGCCCTCAAACAGCCTGAACAGATCCCTGATGATCCCGTTGAGATGCAAAGCCCCTTCTTTCGACTGCTCCGGAAGGTCGATATCCCGCATGCGCGCAAGGATGTCGCCAACGCGGGCGATTTCCTCTTTGATGATGGTGATTTCCCTGGCGGCGGGATTGTCCGAGCCGAGCTTCAGGGCGAGAACGTGGAGATAATTGTTGATGACGGCGAGAGGATTGTTGGCTTCGTGGACGATTTTCCGGACTTCGAGTCGCTGCCATTCCCGTTGTTCGTCCCGTTGGCGCCGCTGGGCACCGGACACCTGCAATACATCGTCGAGACAACACGCCATCTGCTGGGCGAACAGGCTCAGCAGACAACTCTGCGGCGCCAGACGCTGCCAGCCTTGGCGGGAAACGCCAGCCGCGACCACGCCAACGGGGCGACCCTCGACAACCAGGGGAAGAAACAGCATCCCATCGGCGGCAAACAGGTTGCGCAATTGCTGGTCCAGAATGGACACGGGCGCTTTATCCGTCGAATCCAGGGTACATCGGGGGTGCTGTTCCCGCAGGGACTGCGCCACCAGACTGGTCGATTCCCCCAGGGCGACGGATAGTTCGGCGAAAGTCGGTCGGCCGGCCTCATCGGCGGCACCGGTCAACCGCCGGCCGCCGTCATCGATGAGCAAAAATCCGACATCGTGCAAGCCAAATACAATCGCCAGGTCGCGGCGAATCCGCTGGAAGGCTTCTTTCTGGCCGACGAGCCCGGGCCGCCCGGCTTGAGCGCTCCCCACCAGCGCGGCCTGCTGAACGTAGTCGGCCAACTGTTGCCGGACCTGCTGGCGGGCCGCCATGTCTTCGGCCGGACGATTCGGCTTCACGTGGCTCAGGTACGGCTCGGCGTCGATGCCGAAAGCATTGGCGCTGTCGACGACCACGGCCCGCGCGTTGGTAAAAACCTCCGTGAGGAGAGCGGCATTCAACCCGAACAGTTCATCGTCGACATCGATACCATCCCCCGGTCCACGAACTATCGAGCGGGTCAGGCGATTGGCCAGATTGAGAAGCTTGACCAGGGCCGAGGCGTCGGCCAGGGAAGACGACGGCAGATTCTGATACCGAACGGAGTCGGCCACAAAAGGATGGAGGGGCCAGTTGCGAATCAACATGGCCCCCACCTCGCAGTAGGAAGCATCAAAGAGTGCTCTCTCGACCTGTTCGATCACCGAATCCGGATCATCCATGAAGAGGATGTCCTGATATTTATCGGGGAAGTTCTGCAAAAGCACCAGTTGGCCGATGCGGTGCAGCAAGCCGGCGAGGTAGGCGTCGTCTTCCGAATAACTGGCGGTCAGGCGGGCGAGATCCCGGGCGACATGGGCGCAGAGCAGCGAGCGCACCCAGATCGAGGTCACAAAGGTGTCTTCTTTCGCGGAAAAACTACTGAAGAACTGATGGATGGCGCAGGTGACGGCGATCTGCTTGACGCTGTCGAGTCCCAGAACGACGAGGAGACGCCGGAGGTGGTTGACTTCGGACCATTGACGGTAATAAGAACTGTTGGCAACCTGCAGGATTTTGGCGGAAAGGGAAGGTTCCTGCTCGATCAACCTGGAGAAATCATCGAACTCGACGTCCGTCCGGTGACAGAGGCGAAGCAGTTCCACCAGAACCTGGGGAACGGCGGGAAGCTTTTCGATGTGAAGTTCTTCCAATGTCATTGTAAGCCGCGCTCGCCCTTATCAAAACCGACAACATTGCAACCATACATCTCTTCATAAGTATATTTCAATCTGAAATGTATATAAACACAGATATTCGTAAGTGGTCAAGTATAGATTAATCCTGGCAATGTCGGCGTTCGGAAGGGGGCGCTCCAGACAAAGATGCGATAAAAGGTATTTTTAATTAATACGTATAGTCCGGTGGATCCGTTCACAAAAAGTCCAAACCCAAAAAGCGGCTGGTGGTTCAAGACCGCCAGCCGCTTTTTGATTTAACGAGACTTTTTACCCCTTACAACCGGGCATCCGTTTTCGGGCAGTCCGCCAGCCGGGAATAGCAGTCGTTGTTCCGGTGTTTGCCCATGCCGCCGCGCCGTTCCTGCATCAGCGGCCGCACTTTTTCGGCCAGCAGGCGCTGTTCGGGAGTCAGCTGAGCCTGGATGCGGTTCTGGGTGCGGGCGCGGGAAACCATCAGCTCGGCGCCGATTTCAGCCTTTTTCGCCGCCAGGGCTCGCACCGCCGCCTCATCGAAGGTGTCGGCATGCGTCAGCTGACGCAGTTGATCGCGATTTTCGGCCATCTGCCGGCGCAACGGCTCGGTTTTGGTTCGCTCTTCTTCGACGATGGCGAGAATCTGAGTCTGCTGGTCCTCGCTCAGATCGAGAACCCGAGCCATTTTCGCCAGATGGCGACCGGAGCCGCTACCGTCACCCATTCCCCCGCCGCGCATCTCGCCCATCATCCTTCCGGCCAGAGGGTCGGCGTGAACCGCGTAAATGGAACCGGTCAGCGCGAAAACCGTCAACAACGACATGGTCAAAATCTGCTTTTTCATAGTGATCTCCTTTGGTTGTTTGTGCCCCTGTGGGCATGTGATAAATTAACCGGCAACGTAGGGCGAGGTAAACTGGACCATCACCCAACCGCTGATACCGCGAGGCGATTCAACATAAAACCAGCCGTCCGAGTTGCTGCGGATGTGCAGCCGCTCGCCCCGTGCCACCTGGCCGCTGATGGCGAAAGACTGGCCCGGTCCCGAACGGACGTTGAGCATGGCCGGCCGCACGACGACCGTGCCGGGAAAGTGGTTATCGCGGTACCGCGACACCGGAGCGACAACCGGCGCTTCGCAGACCATGTAGCCGCGGGGCGACTGCCGGTAGTAACTCCCTGCGGCGTGAAAATAGGTTTGACCGCCGGCCACCACCGCTGAAAATCCGAAGGGAAGTGAAGCTACGATGGCTCCGACAGGCGCCGTTACCGCAACCAGCCCACTCCGGCCGGGGCGATAGAAACGCCCGCCACGATAGACGTAATCCTGATTGCCGTGCCGCACATGGTCACGGTCGCGATACTGCCGCTGCTCTTCTTTTCTGGGCTTGTAATTGCCATGACCGTCGGCCAGCGCCATCCCCGGAACGGTTCCGAGCAGGCTGGCCATGAGCAGCGATGCGATCAACGTTCTTTGTTTCATGATGTCCTCCCTGAGATACCTGAACGGCGAACCGGTTCAGGAAGCTGTTGGTCTCTGTTGGATATAGGAATACCAATCAATCTTGCAGGGAATGTGAAAGAAATAAGGAAAGATGATCTTCGATCGGAGTTGCGGTGGAATTATCGCGGAAAGCTGTGCTAGAACAGAGCTGTCAGAACATTTTTCACAAAGGAATCGGCATGAGAACCGGGATCAAGTACAGGCTGTTTGTTGCCCTGCTGGCCGCCACCGGGCTGGTTGCGGTAGGAATTATGCTGATCATGCAGTGGAGTATCGACCGGGGATTTCTACAGTACGTCAACACCCTTGAGCAGGAACGCCTCGAACGGCTGGCCATCGAGCTGGAACAGGCCTATGCCGAACAGCAGAGCTGGGATTTTCTACGCAACGATTCGGTCAACCTGCGCCGGCTGGTGATTCGCACCCTGCCGGAGCGGCAGTTCTCCCCCGAGCAGCTCGAACGTTTCGAACGCCGGATGAAGCACCGGCAGGAAGCCGGCGGCATGGGGATGGGCCGCGATTTCAAAGCCGCCAATTCGGATGTGTTCGAAAAGCGGATTATTGTGCAGGACAGCGGTCGAAATATCGTCTTGGCCCCGGCAAAAATTCCCTCGACCGTGAATTTCAGACCGCTGCTGCACGACCAGGAGACGATCGGCTATCTCGGCCTGGCTCCCCGCAAGGACCTCGCCGACGCCAACCAGCTACGCTTCGTCCGCGAGCAGAAGCTGGCCATGTTCCTCATCGCCGGATTGATGCTGGTGGTTTCGGCCCTGCT
>MHXM01000163.1:0-1205 GCA_001825565.1 Desulfuromonadaceae bacterium GWC2_58_13 | reverse complement strand
GGCTTGCTGCCGGCGACTTCGCCTCCAGGGTGCCGGCCGATCGCTCCGACGAACTCGGCCAGCTCGCTCGGGATTTCAACTCCCTGGCCCTGGTTCTCGAAAAAAACGAGCAGGCCCGCCGCCAGTGGATTGCCGACATCTCTCACGAACTGCGCACCCCGCTGACGGTGCTGCGCGGCGAAATCGAGGCCCTGCAGGACGGCGTGCGCCAGCCCACCCCCCAGGCCATCGGCTCGCTGCACGGCGAAGTGCTGCGGTTGGGCCGGTTGGTCGACGACCTGTACCAACTGGCCCTCTCCGACGTCGGCGCCCTGACCTACCGCAAAACCGAGGTGTCCCTGATCGAGGAAATCGACCAGGTCATCGAGCCCCTTAAAACGGAATTTTCTCGCAAGGGGATTGCATTGCACTTCGAACGCCCCCGAACCGACGGACCGATCCTCTTCGCCGACCCCGAACGGCTGCACCAGCTGTTCGGCAACCTGCTGGAAAATTCGCTGAAATACACCGATGGCGGAGGCCGCCTCGACATCCGCCTGGAAACCGCGGATGACGCCGCCGTCATCCATTTCAGCGACAGCGCCCCAGGAGTGACCGAGGCCGAGTTGAGCAAGCTGTTCGACCGGCTCTATCGGGTGGAAAATTCCCGCAACCGCCACACCGGGGGAGCCGGGCTGGGCCTTTCGATCTGCCGCAACATCGTCGAGGCCCACGAAGGAACGATCATTGCCCGCCCCTCCCCCCTTGGCGGGCTGTGGATCACCGTCCGGCTACCGATTACGAGGAGCACCCCATGAGTGGAAAGATCCTGATCGTCGAAGACGAACTGAAACTGGCCGAACTGCTGAGAGACTACCTGCGCCAAAGCGGCTTCGAGCCCCTGCTCGTCGCCGACGGCCTCGGCGCGGTACCGAAAGTGCGCGAGGAGCAACCCGATCTGGTGCTGCTCGACCTGATGCTGCCGGGGAAAGACGGCATGGACATCTGCAAAGAGATCCGCAAATTCTCCAGCGTGCCGATCATCATGATCACGGCCCGGGTCGAAGAGATCGACCGCCTGCTCGGCCTCGAACTCGGCGCCGACGACTACATCTGCAAACCCTACAGCCCCCGCGAGGTGGTGGCCCGGGTCAAAGCGGTGTTGCGTCGCAGCGGCGCGGCCACCATCCAGGACCAGGGGCTGTCCCTCGATGAAGCCCGCTACC
>MHXM01000162.1:5620-12832 GCA_001825565.1 Desulfuromonadaceae bacterium GWC2_58_13 | reverse complement strand
AGGATTTTCAGTCCTCTGCTCTACCGACTGAGCTATCTGGGCGAAGAGAGCACCGTTTATATCTGAATCGGATTTGACTGTCAAGAAAAAATGGTCCTCAATTTTTCATGCGGAGATTCCCGGCGTGCGCGAAGGGAAAAACATTACCTGGGTTTCGCCAATGAAACTCTCGGGCCGTTGTTTCGAGGTCCGCGCGAGGATACGCATAGTTGAAGGGGGCAAAATATGAATTCCGATTTTTCTCCCTTGCCAGGAAGAAAAATCTCTGTTAATAATTCAGCACTCAACTTTTGGAGACGTTTCACCACATGCTGTGTCATTTTGCCAACTTTATGAACTTTTACTTCTGGTTCGGCTTTTATTTTAGGCCGTCTGCCCGGGGCACTGGTTCGTTGGCGTAGCAAAAAGACCAAACATCGAACCAGCAAAACCATGGGCAGACCGATTCCGGGGTCCCCATGGTTTTTTCGTTTTTGCCCGATAAATGAAAAGGCCACAGGGGAAACCGGGTGGCCTTGATTTTTTTGCCCGTGCCGGCTCGGTGATAGCGGACTGCACCACCATTACCGTTCATCAACCACTCATCGATCGAACAAGGAGCAAAAACAATGATTATCGTCATGAAAAAAGGGGCCGACAAAGAACAGCTGGCCGAGGTTAAAAAACGCATCCGTGAACTCGGTTACAAACCCCACGTGATCCACGGCGAAACCCGCAACGTTATCGGCGCGGTCGGCGACGAACGCGGCAAGTCGGTGCTGCAAACCCTGGAGGTGATGCCGGGAGTGGAGAGCGTAGTCCCTATTCTCAAGCCTTACAAACTGGCCAGTCGAGAAGTAAAGCCTGAGCCGAGTACTTTCGATATTGGCGGCGGGGTGTTGATCGGCGGCGAAAACCTGGTGGTGATGGCCGGTCCCTGCTCGGTGGAAAGCGAAGAGCAGATCCTGGAAACCGCCCACGCGGTCAAAGCAGCCGGAGCCACCGTACTGCGCGGTGGTGCCTTCAAGCCACGGACCAGCCCCTACTCCTTCCAGGGGATGGAAGAGGACGGCCTCAAACTGCTGGCCCTGGCCCGCGAAGCGACGGGACTGCCGATCGTCACTGAAGTGGTCAATCCCCGGGACGTGGAACTGGTCGCCCGTTACTCCGATATCATGCAGGTCGGCGCCCGCAACATTCAGAATTTCGCCCTGCTCAAGATGCTCGGCCGTCTCGACAAGCCGATCCTGCTCAAGCGCGGCATGGCCACCACCATTCAGGAATTTCTGATGAGCGCCGAATACATTCTGGCCGAAGGGAACCGACGGGTGATCCTCTGCGAACGAGGCATCCGCACCTTCGAGACCGCCACCCGCAACACCCTCGACATCTCAGCGGTGCCGGTTCTCAAGGAGCAGACCCACTTGCCGGTGGTCATCGACCCCTCTCACGCCACCGGCCATGCCAGCCTGGTGCCCTCCATGTGCTACGCCAGCGTGGCCGCCGGCTGCGACGGCCTGATCGTCGAAGTGCATCCCCACCCGGAAAAGGCCGCAAGTGACGGGCCGCAATCCTTGCGCCCGATGGAGTTCGCCGCTATGATGGAAAAACTTCGCGCCTTTGCATCGGTCGCGGGCAAGAAGTTGTAACAATCAACCGACCCGGGGAACGAAATCGCGCCACGGCCGATGGGCCAATCGTTCCCCGGGTCGTCTTTCGGGAGTCCCCATGATTTTCATCCCCTTGTCCCAGGTCGAAAGCGTCGAACTGGTGATCCATGCCCTGCGGGCCGCTGGCGGGCAAGCCGACTGCACCGCCTGCCCCGCCCACCGGGTCTGCATGAAACAGTGCCTGACCATCGCCGACGCCGTCGGCCGGATGATCCAGAACGGCACCCTGCCAGGAATCAATCCCGACAGGGACCCCGAGCCGACCGGCGGCTCCACCCAAGCGAAATCCCCCAGGGACAAACCCGCCCGCAATGGGTTGAAGGTCATCAAGTAACCCGATTCTGTGGTCGGGGCGGCCCTTTACCCGTCACGGCAAAGGAAATCGTTGACTTTGCTTGCGCGTTGTGATAACCAAGCACACTAACATTTTCGGGAGACGCCCAGATGATCGTGGACCAGGAAAGAAATTTCTCCGCAGCAAACGCCGCACGAGCGTGCATCGCGGCCGCAGCGGCCGGTTGCCTGGCCTCTGCCTGTTGCCCGGAGAGTTGTCCATAACTCTGCATACAACAGAATCACCGAGGCCATGGGTACAACATCCATGGCCTTTTTATTTGCCCGAATGAACCAGTCCGCCGCCATGGCGGTTTTTTCAAAACTCAACGGGGAGCTCAGCATGCGCAACAACATCGTCCATATCGGAGCGGGGGAACTGACTTACGAAATCCGGGCCATCGTCGACATCGCCGACAAGCTCAAAAAACTCGGCATCAAGACCAACATGGAAAACATCGGCGACCCGGTGGCCAAGGGGGAGAAAATTCCCACCTGGATCAAAAAAATAGTCGCCGATCTGGCCATGAAGGACTGCTCCTACGGCTACTGCGCTACCCGTGGAGTACTGGAAACCCGTGAATTTCTTGCCGAGATGACCAACAAGCGGGGCAAGACCCAGATCAGCGCCGATGACATCCTGTTTTTCAACGGTCTTGGCGATGCCATTCAGAAGGTCTACGGCTTTCTGCGCCGCGAGGCCCGGGTCATCGGTCCTTCGCCGACCTACTCGACCCATTCTTCGGGGGAAGGCGCCCATGCCGGCCAGAAGCCGGTTTCCTATCGCCTCGACCCGGACAACAACTGGTATCCCGACCTCGACGACCTGCGCCTGTCGGTCAAATACAACCCGGCCATTTCCGGCATCCTGATCATCAACCCCGACAATCCCACCGGGGCCGTCTATCCGGAGCGGATCCTGCGCGAAATGATCGCCATCGCCAAGGAATACGACCTGTTCGTTATCTGCGACGAGATTTATCACAACATCGTTTACAACGGCGAATCGACCAAGCCAATCTCCGACCTGATCGGCGACGTGCCCGCCATCTCCATGAAGGGGATCAGCAAAGAAGTTCCCTGGCCCGGCTCCCGCTGCGGTTGGATCGAGGTCTACAACGCCGACAAGGATCCGATTTTCAAACAGTATGTTTCGTGTATTCTCAACTCGAAGATGGTGGAGGTGTGCTCCACGACTTTGCCGCAGAAAGCCATCCCGTCGTTGCTCAGCCATCCCGAATACCCGAAATATCTCGAAGAACGCAAAAGCCGCTATGAGCGCTGTTCGAATATCGCCTACAACCTGCTGAAGAACGTGCCGGGAATCAAAGTCAACCGCACCAACGGCGCTTTCTACATGGCCGTGGCTTTCGATAAGGGTCGACTCACTCACGCCCAGACCCTGCCGATCGAAATCAATGAGGTCCGGCAGCTCGTGGAAGGGCTGGTCAACCAACCCGGCGCCTCGCTGGATAAACGGTTTGTCTACTACCTGCTGGCCTCCACCGGCATCTGCGTGGTGCCGTTGTCGTCCTTCTGCACCGCCGAGCAGGGTTTCCGCATCACCCTGCTGGAACGGGACGAGCAGGAATTCACCAAGATTTTTGAAACCATCTCCGCCTCCATTACGGCCTATCTCAATTCCTGACCCCTCGTGAGCAAAAAAGGCCGGTCACCTTGACCGGCCTTTTTCATTTTGCGGAAGACGTGATAAACTTACGTCATGACTACCCTAATTAAAACACACCTGCAACATCCCATCGAGTCGGTCCGGGATCTGGTCGATTTTTTGGGCCGCGGCGCTCGCCCCAAAAGCCAGTGGGGGATCGGTGTCGAGATGGAAAAACTGGTTCTCGATGCCGAAACGGGGGAAGCGGCTCATTATGCCCAGATCGAAAAGCTGCTACGGCGGCTTGAAGACTCGACGGCCTGGGAGGGCATTCGGGAAAATGATTGCCTGATCGGCCTGAAGGGTCCGTCATCATCCATCACCATGGAACCGGGCGGGCAGCTGGAACTTTCCGGGGAACTCTGCCGGGACCTGCATTGCAGCAGCCGCGGATATCGGAATTATATCCATGACATCATCGAAGCCGGCGAAGAACTCGGTCTGATTTTTCTTGGGCTCGGCGTACAGCCTTTCACACCCCTGGAAAAAATCGACTGGCTCCCCAAATCCCGCTACAACATCATGGGGCCGTACATGCTGCGCACCGGCGACATGGGACAGCGGATGATGAAACAAAGTGCCGGGGTGCAGGTCAACCTCGACTTTTCCGACGAAGCCGACTGCCTCGACAAAATGCGTCTGGCCATGGCCCTCTCTCCCCTTCTCTATGCCCTGTTTGCAAATTCGCCGATCATGGAGGATCGACCGACGGGCTTTTTATCCACCCGGGGGGAAATCTGGGCCCGCACCGATGGGGATCGTACCGGTATAATCGACCGCCTGTACGACGCGGATGCCAGATTGATCGATTACGTCGAATATGCCCTTGACGTGCCCATGTATTTTATCTATCGGGATAATGCCTATCTCGATCTGACCACAAGCCGGTTCACCTTCCGCCAATATCTTGAATCCGGCCATTCCGGGCACCGGGCGACTCTGGGCGACTGGGATCTCCACCTTTCGACTCTTTTTCCCGAGGTCCGGCTGCGTCCGCAGATCGAAGTCCGCAGTGCCGACAGCCTTCCACCCAGACTTTCGCTGGCGGTGGGCGCCCTGCTCAAAGGGTTGTTGTATGATTCCCGCTCCCGTAGCGAGGCCTGGGATCTGTTCAAACCACTGACGTCCCAATCCCGTCACGAACTGTACCGCCAGTCCTGGCGCCAGGCCCTGGGAACTCCTTTTCGCGACGGCCGGATGCAGGAGTTGGCCATAACCGTCATTGCCTTGGCGAAACAAGGACTGGCCCGACAAAAGTGCCTCGATATCCATGGCCAGGACGAATCCATTTTTTTGCTGGAACTTGAAACAATCGCCCAAAAGGGCGTCTCGCTCGCGGAGCAACTGCTGGCCCGCTGGAGCGGATCCCGGTCCGAAAAACTGATCACCCTAAAAAATCATTGCGGCTTCAAGCTCTAATCCTCCGGCGACTGTGCAAATCAACACTCTCCTACCGTTGTTTAGTGTTTTATTTTTACGGCTATACTCGTTGAAAACTGAACCGATGAGGCTATACTAATTTTATTCACGGCTTGTTGTGGCAGACGGGCCGTGAGTGAAGAAGCTCCGTCTTCTTCATTTTCCCCCCTGTTCAGGGCCGGTCACCAGGGCACTTCTCCCGGACCGGCCCTGACCTTTTGTTTCAAGCCGTGGCTCCTCTCCTGCGCAAAAGCACAGTTCTTAACCGTTTTTGTGGTTCGCCATTTTTACGGATACCAACGTGGAAGCCGACGGATAAATCGGTTATCTTAAGACCATCAACGAGCTGTTGTGGCAGGCGGCCCTTTGAGAGAAGAAATTAAGCCCTTCTTCGTTTTCCCCCTTGTTCCAAAAAAGGGCCGGTCGCAGGGAGCCTCCCCCGGACCGGCCCTCCTCCTTTTGTGAGCCTGCAACCTCTCAAGATGCCCACTGTGCCTTCGCACAGTTCAAGCTACCTTTCCGGTCACGATTTTTTACGGGTTGTCCGGTGGCACCCAACCGCCACCTGTTCTACCCTGAATCCATCACAGGCTTGTTGTGGCAGGCAAGCAGGTGACACCTCCTGTTTTTCCGATCTCCCTACTGTTTCATGACAAGGGCCGGTCACAAGGGATCCCTCCTCCCTGACCGGCCCTTGCTCTTTCCAACGCCCAACTTCCCTGCGAGTTACCCTTTACCTGAGCGGACACGAACGGTTGCTGGACGGCCCGAAGAACCTCCCAGCCGCCCCGATTCGACTCGTATCCGTTCTAGGCACGAAGGGCCTCCTGATCACCCATCATTGCGCATCCACCAATTGCCGCAGTTCCTGAAGCAACCCACGCACAAAATCATACCCCTTTTGCCAGAAATCGGGATCCGCCAGGTCGATTCCCAACGGCTTGAGCATTTTTTTCGGTTCGGCGCTGCCACCTCCGGCCAACAATTCCAGATAGCGGGGAACGAAGGAGGGGCCTTCCTCCAGGTATTTCTGATACAGGGCCAACACCAGCAACTCTCCGAAAACATAGGAGTAGCAGTAGAAGCGGGAATGAATGAAATGGCTGATGTAACTCCAGCCCCAACGGTAGGGCTCGATCATTTCGACGGCATCGCCAAAAAGTTTGCCGTTTTCCAGCCACCACAGGGAACAGTAGTCCTCGGGGGACAGCAACCCCTCGCCACGGCGCTTGTGGGCGGCCAGTTCGAAACGGGTCAACACGTTCTGCCGGAAGGTGGTGGCGATGATGTCCTCAAGCTTGGCGCAGAGGAGTTCGATCTTGACTTGCCGATCCTGCTCCTTGTCGAGCATCGAGCGGGTCAGCAGCATTTCGCCAAAGACGCTGGCGGTTTCGGCCATTGGCAGCGGAGCATGGTACTGGAACAGGTTCTGCTTCTGAGCCAGAACAAAATGGACCCCGTGCCCCAGTTCGTGAGCCAGGGTGCTGACGTCCCGAAGGTTGCCAGTGTGATTGAGCAGCACGTAGGGCGCCAGTCCGGGCATCATTCCCATGCAGAAGGCGCCGCCGGTCTTTCCCTTGGCCGGCAGCACATCGATTCGCCGCTCGCGGAAAAAGGCCTCGGCCAGGTCCGCCATCTTTGGAGAAAAACCCCGGAACGCGTCAAGCACCATCGCCTTGGCATCGTCAAACGAATAGTTGCGGCTCGAGTTGCCCAGCGGAGCATAAATGTCGGTGTTTTTCATGCGGTCAAGACCGAGCAGCCGTTGCTTCAGAACGAAATATTCCTGGGCCAAGCCATAATTGGCCTCGGTGACCTCCATCATTTTCTCCACCATGGCCGGCTCGGTCTCGCAGGACAGATGGGTCGGGGTCATCAGGTCGGGATACCCGCGCAGTTCCACTTCCTTGCCATGGTCGAGCAACAGGTTGTTGAAACAGGCGGTCAGCACCAGTTCGTTATCGGCATGTTTCTGCAAAAAGGCCCCAAACGATCTTTCCCTCACATCCCCATCGGGATGATGCAGCAGCGCCAGCAATTCCTCACCGCTGACCTCCCGGGGCTGCTCTTCCCCGGGCAACTGAAACAGGTATTTGAGAGCTGAGGTCATCTCTTCAAACAGCTGCACAAAGGCCTCTTTTC
>MHXM01000162.1:1385-5549 GCA_001825565.1 Desulfuromonadaceae bacterium GWC2_58_13 | reverse complement strand
TGCCGTAGATAGTGGGCATATCCGAGAACATCCGGATGCTTGAGCAGGTCGGCAAACCGCTCTTCTTCGATCCTCAGCACCTCCAGCTCAAAAAACAAAGTAATCTCACTGATGGAGCTCCAGCATTCGCGAACTTTCGCCAGCAATGCTTTATGCCGTGCCGGCGTGCTGTCGGAAGAAAAAAGCAATTGCGCATACAGATACGGTTTTAATATCAGCCGCTGAAGTCGTTCGTAGCTGTTCAGGGCCGCAACCAGCAACTCCGGCGACAGGCGGTCGGAGGCCATTCGCCCCCGGAAATCATGACGAAATTTTTTGGCTTGCGTTAAGGCGCTTTCGAGATCGCTCCCCAGCTCCGGAGCATCCAGTGACTTGTACAGTGGGAGCAGGTCCCAGCAAAGATCCGATTCAACCGCAGACGACATGACATTCCTCGCATTTTTCATTTTCAACAAAGGGCTCTTTGTCCGGCCTCTTCCGCAGCAGACCCAACCGCCTTCTGCTTCAGTTAAAAAATACCAGTATTTCCCGTCGCGGTCATGTGATTTACGAGTCTTTCAAAAATTTATCCGCAAAACTCATTCGTCGACCGACACAAACCGATTTTTTTTAAAAAAAAAGCCCCCTCGAAACGAGGGGGCTTTTAAACAAATCGGCAAGCTCGGCCTATTCGATAACAAAGGTCCCGTCAGCGCCAACGGTGATGGTCTTGTCGAGATATTGCAGATTCTTCTTGTTGACGTAATCGGACTCGCCGAGGATGGCGTAGTAGGCGCCGCCGGCGCGGCCGCCGGTTGAACAGTGCAGAACCACACGGCCTTCCAGGGGCAGCTTGGCAACCGATTCCTTCGCTTTGAAGATGAAATCCTCGTCGAAAACGTGGATGGCCCCGGGGAGATGACCGGCCGCGAAATCCGTCGCCGAGCGGACATCAATTACCTGAACCTTGCCTTCCGCAACCAGCTTCTTGAATTCGTCCACGGTGATCGACTCGGGAAGACCGCCGGTATCGGCTTTCGGCTTGAGGGCCACCCCGCTTGCCTGATCACCCCACATCGGCAGTCCGGCCTCTTTCCAGGCCGGTTCGCCGGCGGCGAAGACCGCCACCTTGGTATAGCCGAGTTTCAGAGCCAGATCGGCCGACTCGTGGCTCAACTTACAGGCGTAGCCGCCGCAGTAGAAAATGACCGGAATGCTCTTGTCCGCCGGCAGCAGCCCTTTTTTCAATTCAAATTCGGCCTTGGGAAGAGAAACCGACTTGGGAATGAACGACTGGTTGTACTTCACCGCCGGGCGGGCATCGACCAACAGGTACGGCTCCGTTCCGCCTTTGGTGACCAGTTTCTCAATGTAAGGGAGTTCAACCTCGAGGTAATTCCCCGCCTTGGTCCACCCGGGTTCGCCTTCGTACCAGACCTTGACTTTCTCGAAGCCGTTCTTCATGGCGATTTCCGCCGACTGCGGGCTGAGCTCGCATTTCAAACCGCCGCAGTAAAAAACGATCGTCTTGTCCTTTGACAGCTTATCCAGGCTTTTTTCCAGCATCGGCTTGGGAATGCTCAGGGCGCCGGGGACATGCCCTTCGTTAAATTTGACTTCCGGGCGGGCATCCACCAGCACGTAATTGCCGGCTTCCGGACCGGCCAGCAGCTGCATCACCTCAGCAGTGGTAATAACCAGCCGGGGATCCTGCGCAACGTCCTTCTTTTCCACTTTCGCGGGCGCAACAACTGCCGCCTGTTCCACCGGAGCCGTCGTGGCCGCGCAACCGGCAAGTAGCGCCGCTGCAAGCATGCCGGTCAACCATTTTCCCCATCTACTCATACTTCGCTTGCCTCCTGAATAAAGGTTTGCTCCTGGGCCGCTGGGGCCCGCTTGTTGTCGGAGACATTAAAAGCACATTCCGTACCTAATCCCGGCGCGGATGTCGTGGATTAATCCCAACTAAGTCTTTCTTTCCCGGAATATTCAAACATATTGTTATCACGTTGTTTTCTTTCCATTATTTTTCAGCAATGAGTCGATGACGATATATATTCTTCGGCGGCAACCTGGTGAATTCAAGGCCATTTTACGTCATTTGCCGTAATTCACGCTTTGATTAACCCCACGGAGCGTCGCGGTTTGTTATAAAAAAAGGGACCCGCATGAGCGGATCCCTTTTCCTTTCTTCAATTTTGGCCGGGGTTATTGCAGTTCAAACACGTACAGGGATGAACGGCGACTCCCCATCAGGCCCGTCGTCGGCCCGTCGATCGCCATGACGATTTCTTTTTGGCCATCGTTATCCACATCGGCCAGCCGGAAATCGGCCAGATATCCCTGCTGTTCGCGGGTGTGCCAGGCTTCGATCAGGTCCGTTCCGTTCCAGACCATGGCGACCAGCTTGCTCTTTTTGAAGGTCTTACTCCGGGCCCGGAACCAGTCCCCCTCGTTAACCGGCACCAGAATCTCTCCCGCCTCGCCCCGTCCGATGCGGGCCTGCATGTAGGCATCGCGGGTGTTGTCGCCGTCCTGCGGAGCCTTGGTCGGATCGATGCGGGTGATGAACTCTTCGCTGCCGCCGAAACGGTCGCTGCTTTCCCAGAGTTTTTCACCGCCCGTCGAAAAAACCTGGAGATTGTCCTGGTAGCTGAGATAAGCCGTCGCCACTCCGCCGTTGCCACTGGCCGCCAGCGGGGCGAAACTGTACAGTCGCACCGGATTGGGAACTTCGACCCTGGCGCCCTGCTGAATTTCATCGTTGCTCAGCTGGACGCGAAAGATCGGACCGGCAAAATCCTGATGCAGATCGCCCATCTCCTGGGCCAGCAGCACGGTCCCTTCGCCGGGCAGCTCGACATTGCGGAAATAGTAATTGATATTGGTTTTCTTCACTTCGAAGCCGGCGGCGCTCCGGCCGACGATCATCGACGACAGCGATTTATCGAAGGCGGCCGTAACGTACAGCTCCATCACGCCATTGCCGTCGAGATCGGCGCCGTCCACCGCCAGTCCCTTGCGAGCGGCGCCGAGTTCGACGTTGGCCACGGGTTCATAAACGCCACCCGCCAGACGGACGATTTCGATGCGATGGGCATACAGCAGCGCGCACTCCTGCCGGCCGTCGCCATCCATGTCGCCGACCTCGACACCGACCAAAGCCTCCTGGGCCGCCGGACTCACCCAGACGCCACGCTGGGCCTCTTCGAGATTCTGACGGATAATCGCCGGCGAAAAATTACCCACCACGGCCGAAGCGGCCGGAGCCGGAGCCGCCACGATGCCAGCTCCGCCTGGTGCCGGCATCAACACGGGAGCGGGCGGAGCATAGGCATTCACCGGGGCTGCCGGAGCCGGGACCGGCGCGGTAACGGCCGGTTGGGCCGCGGCGATCGGGTAGGAACGCAGGACATTGAACGCGGGATCGCGCACTTCAAGCGACCCACCCTTGAGGATGAAGGTCAACCCCACCGAACCGGCGACCGCGGCCGGCGTTTCCGGTTTCGCCGCCTGGGTTGCCGCGTACTCCTGCCATTCAAGGGTCGGCAGCGCATTCTTCAACTCGGCAAAAATCGACTCGCCACCGCCGGTGTAATCCCAGAACACGGCCGGCATGCTTTCGTAGCGACGAATCGTGTCCTTGGCGGCAATCCCGGTGGCCTGGCCCAGCGGCCGGGCATAGGAATATCCCCCTTTGACCCGCGTCACCTGCAACACCCCCTTGACCTCGTCAAGGGAGCCGATCACTTCCTTGGTGATCGGGTGGACGACTTTTTCGCCCGGCTGCACCACCGCAAACAGATCACCGATCGCTACCCCCCGCGAAGCATCCAGATCGATCAGGAACTCGCCCTGGACCGGCATGATGACAATGCCGGCAAGCGGTTTGAAATCGCGGGCCACATCGTCGACATAAGCCAGCGAAGAGAGTGGCGGCACCAGCATTACCAGCACAGCCACGGCGATCCGTAAATGGCGCAGAGAAAACAACATGTCAGACGTCTCCTTTGATTGACGAATTGAGAATCGCACTGCAAAACATTTTAGTTAAAACGATATCTTGCGAGAAAAAATGGCCGGGCGAAAGCCCGGCCATCAAGGTACCACAATGTTTCGGAATCGGCAATCTTAGAACTTGTAAGCCAAGCCAAGGCCGGCTTTCCAGGCATCGTCGCCGCCGAG
>MHXM01000162.1:0-1284 GCA_001825565.1 Desulfuromonadaceae bacterium GWC2_58_13 | reverse complement strand
AGTAAGCATCGATTTCATGGCCGAAAGTGATGCGCTTGTGGCTGTTGCCGTCAACCGTGCGGGTATGGTTGTCAGCTGCTTCCTGGGCATAGATGTAGTAAGCGCGTACTTTACCTTTTTCATGAACCTTCTGCTCAACGCCAAGCTTGGCATACTGGAAGTTCATGTAGTAGGAGCTGTTACCGGTTCTAACCCGACCGATGGTGTTGTTGGCCACGGACTGGTCAGTCCCGCCACCGTCGCCACTCCGCGTGTCAAAATAACCCCCGGTAAGAATCTCGGAGAAGTTATTGTAACCGGCGATCATCACCATTTCACCGGTACCGCTGTCGCTGTCGCCATAGCGACCCACTTCGGCCAGCAATTTGGTATCGCCCAGGGTGTAGCCGGCATTGGCCAGAAAAGCAAAAGCGTCGTTATGGGCACCGTTAACACGGCCATCGTTGTAAAAAGCAACAGCGCTGTAATCGAGAGCCGCGGCTTTGCCCTTCAGCTCCAGACCATAGTAGTACTGCTCGGTTTCATCATCCATGACAGGGCCATCGTCGGCATCGTAGTAGCCGAGGAAGGGAGTGATAGTCATGTCGCCGACCTTCATGTCCAGCTGTGCCTGATAGTAGTCGAGGTCCTGATCGTCAGCCGCGACCGCACCTTCGACAACCTTCACCCAATACAGACCGAGGTTGAGGTTATCATTGAAAGCTTTGCGAACGCTGACGCCGGAGGCATGCTCTCCAAGGATCAGACCGCCGCCCAGTTTGAAGTAGTGGGTACCGGCCTTGACGTTGGTGTTGGCTTCGGGAATGTTGAAGTCGAGGTAGAGGTTGGCGATTTCAATTTGACTCTTCGTGTCAGCCCCCACTTGGCCGACATCTCCCGTTGCATTATTATCGTCGTTATCACCCCAAGTGTAGTCGACCTCGACGGTGAATACGGCTTTGACGTTCTCGTTGAGAGCGGCGGTGGTGTACAAGCGGAGACGCTCGTCGACGGCGCGGGTGTTGTCGTCGTAAAGTCCGCCGTCCTTGTCGCGGCCATCCATGTTGTCGGCGGCGACGCCGCGCACATGGAGGAAACCGGAAACATCGCCGGTAATGGCGAAGGCCGGTGCGGCAACGGCCATCGCGGCCAGCAGCGCTACCATGATTTTAGTTAATCTGCTCACTTTTGCCTCCTGATACGATAAAGATAAAATTGGTTTGAGCTGCAAGCCGACGCCCCGCCGGCCCGCGAAGTTGGTCCTGCCCGGGGTTTAAATTAACCCCCGGCCGGAGCTTCAAATTC
>MHXM01000161.1:3945-9261 GCA_001825565.1 Desulfuromonadaceae bacterium GWC2_58_13 | reverse complement strand
TGTATTTGAGTAATGGAGGAGGTCTGTGCCGGTTATTGAGTTTTGTGTAAATGCGACTCTGGAAATGGTGAACTGGAGTGGGCCGTGCTCTGCCCTTGAGGGGGCGGAGTTGCAGGGGCGGCCTTACTATGAAATTCTCCCACGGATTTTCCGTGGAGATGGCGATGCCGTTGCCGGCGTCATTGCCACCGGTCAACCGGTTTCCTATGAAAAATACCGATTCCCCTGTTTTTTCGGGGAGATCGAGGCGGATGTGAGCATTGAGCCCGTTGCTTCCGAGGAGGCAGGTTGCCCACGCGCCCGGATCCGGATGGATGTTTTTTCCGAATGCCGGGCGATGAACACGTTGCGTCAGTCGCGCCATCTGGTGGATATCGGCAAAACCGCCTCCATTCTTTCCCACGGGGTGCGCAACCCGCTTAACGCGATCAAGGGAGCGGTCGTCTACCTCAAAAATCGTTACAGTTCCGACGCCAATCTGCTTGAGTTTACCGACATCATGGAAGACGAAATCGCCCGTCTGGATAAATTCATCAGTGGTTTTTTGAGTACCTCCTTTCTTGCCTTTGAACAGAATCGCAACGATGTCAACGCCTTGTTGAAAAAACTCGACATGTTTATTTCGCTCCAGGCCAAAGCCGCGGGCGTGTCGACTCTTTTTACCTACGGCTCGGTTCCTCCCGTTCGCATGAATATTTTTCAAATTGAGCACGCCATCCTCAATATTCTCAATAATGCGATTCACGCTCTTTCCGAGGGCGGACGGGTGTTGGTGGAAAGTCGTTACGAGCGCCGCAACGGTAAGGGATTCGTGATTGTTGAAATTGCCGACAACGGTCCCGGGATGCCGGAACGGTCCGCCGACGAGTTTGCCGCTCCCCGGGAGGATATGGCTTTGGCCGAAGGGAAAGGGTTTGGGCTTTTTATTGCCCGCGAAGTTCTGCAGCACCATGGGGGCTCCCTGGATATCCAGAGCACCCGCGATCAGGGAACCCGGGTAATCCTTCTCCTGCCTGTCGATGAAGGGGCCGAGGGATAGATGTTTTCCACCGTGGGCGGTCGAGTGCTGGTGGTTGATGATGAACCGAGCGCGGTGCGCGTGCTCACGGCGATTCTTGAGCAGGAAGGTTATGATGTTTCGTCGGCCATGGATGTCGCGAGTGCAAAAGAGGCCCTCGCCCGTCGCGAAGTGGACGCCGTCATCACCGACATGAAAATGCCCGACGGGGATGGGCTGCAACTTTATGGGCACATCAAGGCCGAATTGCCCGATCTTCCGGTCATCTTTCTTACCGCCTATGGAACCGTGGAATCTGCTGTAAATGCCATGAACAAGGGGGCTTTTTATTATTTTGTCAAGCCGCCGGATTATCTGAATCTTAAAAGCATCCTGGCGCGTGCGGTAGAACAGAGCCGGCTTAAAAGAGAGTTGTCGCAGTTGCGCCAAAAGCTTTCCGAAGAGCCGACGCGTCCCGCGCTGATTGGCAAGTCGCAGCCAATTCAGAAGATCTATGATCTGGTCGAGGCGATCAAGGATTCTCCCAGTAGTGTTCTGGTTTGTGGCGAAACCGGCGCCGGCAAGGAATTGATTGCCCGCGCCCTCCATTTTGGCAGTAGTCGTCGTGTTGCTCCGTTTGTGGCGGTCAACTGTGCAGCCATCCCTGGAGAATTGCTGGAGTCCGAACTGTTCGGATATGAAAAGGGAGCATTTACCGGCGCCGTGGGGCGCCGTATCGGACGCATTGAGCAGGCCGATGGCGGGACGCTTTTTCTCGACGAAATTGCAGAACTGGATGTGTCGTTGCAAGCCAAGCTTCTGCGGGTTCTTCAAGAGAGAGAGTTCGAGCGATTGGGGGGGAGCCGGAGGATTACGGTGGATTTCCGACTCGTCTCATCCACCAACCGGGACTTGCAGAAGGAAGTCGCTGCCGGAACGTTTCGGGAGGACCTTTTCTACCGCATCAATGTGGTTCGTATCCAGGTTCCCTCTCTTCGACAACGCCGCGAGGATATCCCCTTGCTGATTGCCGAGTTCGTTAAAGAATTCTGTGTTCGCGAGAATAAAATGCTTTCCGTCTCCTTATCGGCCATGAAAATTCTGCGCGGCTATGGTTGGCCGGGTAACGTTCGACAACTACGCAACGTGATCGAACGGGCCGTGGTCTTGGCCAGGGGAAACGAAATAGTAGAGATGGATCTCCCCGAAGAACTTTTTCCGACACGCTCCGGAATTCAGGAAAACGGAGGACGCTCGGTCGTAAGCCTGCGCAAAATGGAAGAGGCGGCGGTTCGTGCCG
Organism: Desulfuromonadaceae bacterium GWC2_58_13; assembly: GCA_001825565.1. Lineage (GTDB taxonomy): Bacteria > Desulfobacterota > Desulfuromonadia > Desulfuromonadales > Trichloromonadaceae > Trichloromonas. The sequence continues at coordinate 6,964 of MHXM01000161.1, read as the reverse complement.
CTCTGGCGGAGTGTTCGGGAAATAAGTCGAAAGCGGCAAAGCTGCTCGGACTTTCACGCAAGGCATTTTATAAAAGGCTGAAGGATTTCGGGATAATGGAGTTCGGTTCCCCCTAGCAGCACCGTCCGTTTCCCCCCTCCAATCTGTTTTAGACTCACCCGCTGTTGTTTCCGATAGATACACATCCTTGGTGAAACATCCCGAACCTGCCCCAATTGTATCCAATGGAAACACACCTGTTCGAGGGATTTGTTTCTATTGTATACGCTTTTGGTGGAATCTGTTTCATGATATATGTTAAATGTTCGTTTTTTCTAGGTAAAAAAGCTTGGCATAAACACTGCTTCTGAAGAGAATCCCTGGCCACCCGTGCGGCGTTGGGTTGTCGTGGCTTTTCTGGTTAAAAAGATCGCTGAATGGTTTTTTGAATTCCGGAGTCTCCCAGGTGTCTAGAAAAAAGGTACTGATTATTGACGAAAATGGTTTTTGCCGGGTCTGTTCCGCCCTGTTGGCGCTGAACGGATTCGGCTCCGAATGCCTGCAGGATGCCGGCCTGATTGATCTTGCAGACAATCTTGAGGCGTTTGGCCTGGTAGTGACAAGCTATCCCTATGGTGCCCAAGTACTGGAAATTCTGAAGGAATCGGAGCTTCCCTTGTTGGTTCTTTCCGACTCTCTCAGCGATACGCTGCTGAGCCGGCTTAAAAAAATCCGGAATTCCTGTTGCATGGTTAAGCCCCTTGACTATGATAAATTCAACTCGTTTGTTCGGCAGACATTGACTGAAGTAACAAACTAAGCCGGGAGGGTACAACATTGATTAACAAAATAATCATCCTATTTCTGGCTGTCTTTTTGGTGGCCGGCTGTAAAAGCCAGACCAAGGAAGAGATGGTCCAGGAGGGGGGGCAATTAATCCAGCAGGGAAACCCCTTGGGGGCGGTTGTCCTGCTGAACAATGCCCTGGAAAAAGACCCGAACTATGTTGAGGCCCGTTATCAGTTGGGGCTCGCCTATATGAAGGGGGGCAAGCTGGATAAAGCTGAAAAGGAACTGCTCAAGGTTCGCCTCCAGGATCCCGGCCGGCAGCAGGTTCGGCTCGATTTGGCTTCGATCTACCTGGCGACCAAGCGAGTTGACGAGGCGTTCGATGAGGTAAGCCAATTCGAACGGGAAAATCCCAAAAGTTCCCTTTCTCGAGAATACATGGGACGCATCCAGGCCATGCGCAACGATTTCGTGCAGGCGGAGCAGTCTTTTCGTGAAGCCATTGAACTCGATTCTAAAAATGTTTCAGCCCGTCTGGCCCTGACCCAGGTTTTTATCCACTTGAAGTGGGATGGCGAAGCCCGCGCCCTGCTGACGGCGACCATCAAAGACTTTCCAAAGAACAAAAATGCCTATTTCATGCTGGCGTCCCTCGAAGGGAGCCAAGGGCACAAGGCCGAGGCACTTGACGCCTATCGCCAGGTTATCGCGATCGACCCCAACGATATTGGCGCCCTTTACATGACCGGCATGTTGTCCCTGGATTCCGGGGATATCGCCGCGGCCCAGCGTATTGCCGATGATCTTCTCAAGCGTTTCGCCAAACATCCGGCGGGCTCCAGGTTGGCCGGCATGATTCGCTATGTGCAAGGGGACTATGAAAATGCCGCGACCGAACTGAGGGAATCGTTGCAGGGGATGCCCGACCTCGGCGGATTTTATTTTCTCGGTCTGGCGGAATACCGGATGGGGCGGTTTGAACTGGCGCTGAACCAGTTTCAGCGCGCGCTCGATATCCAGCCCGGCCATGCCCAGTCCCGCCTGATGGTGGCCATGACCCTGCTGCGCCAGAAGCGGATCGACGATTGTATTTACCAGGCGGGCAAGGTGTTGCAGGATAACGACCAGAATGCCATGGCCCACAATATCATCGGCAGCGCCTACCTGGCCAAAGGTGAGTTCGATCGCGCCATGGAACACCTGGATCGGGCCATCGGTCTCGATCCGTCCCTGGCCGATGCGCATATGAAAAAAGGACTCTTCAACCTGTCACAGGGGGACCGGGCCGGCGCCGAGATCGAATTGGCCAAGGCCGTGGATGCCGCCCCCGAAGTTCTCAATACACGGTTCCTGCTGGCCTCCCTGTACCTGCGTCAGCAGAATTACAGTGGGGCGGTCAAGACCCTGCAGGAGGGTTTGGAGGGCACGGCGGAGGATGCCCTGCTGTACAACTACCTGGCGGCGGCCTATTTTGCCCAGAAAAAAACCGATGAGGCGGTGCAGGCTCTCGAAAAAGCCAAAGCGGCCAAGCCGGATTATTTCACCCCGTATTTCAACCTGGCCAACTACTATATGTCCACCGGCAAGAGGCAGAAGGCCATCGACGAATATCGGGCCGTTTTGAAACGCGACCCCAAACAGGTCAAAGCGCATATTTCCCAGGCAGCGCTTCAGGAGATCATGGGGGATGCGGCGGCGGCCGGTGCCAGTTATCAGGCGGCTCGCGATACCGATTCGCCGGAGGGTATTCTGGCGCAGGTCGGCTATCTGATGCGCAATCGCGAGGAGTCGAAAGTTGCTGCCTTGATAGAGGCCGCCTATGCTTCTCATCCCGAGAATCCGGCGATTCTCGAGCTGCGTGGCAAGTTGCAAATGCAACAGAAAAACACGGAAGAAGCCGTCAAGACATTTCAGGCACTTGAAAAAGTCAAACCCGGTGCAGGTTTGCCGCTTCTGGTTGCTTCCTGGTTGCAGGGAGGTGAACAAGACAAAGCCATTTCCCTGGCTCGACAGCAGATCGACAGCCTCCCCAATGCCGCCTCCGGCTACCTGCTGATGGCCGCCATCCACCAGAAACTGGGGGAGACCGACAAAGTGGAGGCCGTCCTGAAACAAGGGATTGCTGCGGCCAAGGATGCACCGATACTCTCCCTGCAGTTGGGAACTTTTTATGCCAGTACCGAGCGGATGAAACAGGCCATCGAAACCCTGTCGGCACTGCAGCAGGCCTATCCGAATTTCGTGCAGGCCA
>MHXM01000161.1:3584-3936 GCA_001825565.1 Desulfuromonadaceae bacterium GWC2_58_13 | reverse complement strand
TGGGGTCTTTATATGACCAAAACGGCAATAAGCGCAAGGCGGTGGATCTTTATCGGGATGTGTTGGCGAAAGCCGAAGGACATACCGCGGCGCTGAACAATCTGGCCTATCTTTATGCGGAAAACTACGGTAGTCCCGAAGAAGGGCTGGACTTGGCCGTCAAGGCCTTTCGCAATGAGCCGACCAATCCCGGGATCATGGATACCCTTGGGTACGTGCTCCTGAAAAACGGCCATACCGAAGATGCGGTCAATATTCTGGACAAGGCCGCCGAACTTCTGCCGAAAGTGGCAGCCGTCCGTTTGCATCAGGGACAGGCGTTGCTGGCCGCCGGAAAGTCCACGGAAGCCAG
>MHXM01000161.1:1169-3578 GCA_001825565.1 Desulfuromonadaceae bacterium GWC2_58_13 | reverse complement strand
CTTGCAGGCAGCGGTCGACAGCGGAACGGGGCCTGAGGCCGACCAGGCCGGCAAGTTGCTGGATTCGTTAAAGCAATAGGCGGAGTAAGCCATGCAGATGCAGCGACTGACATATTTCCTCGTGGTTGTCGATGCCCTTTTTGCCGGGGTGGCCTTGATTCTTGGCCATATCCTTCGCTTTGAAGGCGCTTGCGACATGGCCACGATCCTGGGCCCGTCCGGCATGCGGCTGGCGGCGTTTGTCAGCATGGCGGTTTTCTCTTCTTATTTCTGCGAAATGTACCGGTGGGAAAAGCGAATGGGGCGCCTTGATCTGGCGGCTCGGACGGCAGTCGCCATGATGCTCTCCTTTTTCATGCTTTCCGCGTTTTATTATATCCTTCCCGTCGCCATGATCGGCCGTGGTTACTTGTCATTGTCTCTGCTGATTTTCGGAGCCCTCCAGTTCCTGGCGCACCTGGGGTTCTTCATATTCCTTGAGCTGCCCGGCCTTGCCCAACGCGTCCTCATCATTGGAGTTGGCCCCCTGGCGGAAACCATCGAAAAGGCAATGAAGCAACGGCCGAGTGGCAACCAGTTCGCCGGGTTTGTTCGTCCCTCCACGGACATTCTCAGCGTGGCGGAAGACCGGGTTGTTGGCGATATCGATCACATCGCCGAGCTGATCGAGCGGGAAAAAGCCAGCCGGCTGGTGGTAGCGGTCACCGAACGGCGTGGCGTGCTGCCGGTACGCGAACTGCTGCGCTGTAAGCTGGCTGGGATCGACATCATCGACGCGCTCTGTTTTTACGAAGAAATGACCGGCAAGCTGCTGATAGAAAACATCCAGCCCAGCTGGTTTCTCTATTCCAATGGCTTCCGGATCACCCCCTTCCTACGATTTTACAAGCGTATTTTTGACGTATTGCTTTCCTCCCTCGGCATTATCCTGGCTCTACCCGCCTGGCCGATCGTGGCCATCCTGGTGAAACTCGACTCTCCGGGCCCGATACTGTTCAAGCAGATCCGGGTGGGGGAGCGGGATCGGTTGTTCAATGTCTTCAAATTCCGGACCATGCGTCAGGATGCCGAGAAGGAAACCGGGGCGGTGTGGGCTCAGAAGGATGATCCCCGGGTCACTCCGGTGGGAAAGTTCCTCCGCAAAACCCGTTTGGATGAGCTGCCCCAGTTGTTCAATGTGTTTAAGGGGGATATGAGTTTTGTCGGTCCCCGACCGGAGCGACCCGAATTTGTCACCCAGCTCAATGAAAAGATCCCCTACTATTCCAAACGCCATTCCATGAAGCCGGGTGTGACGGGTTGGGCCCAGGTCTGTTATCCCTACGGCGCGTCCGAGGAAGACGCCCTGGAAAAACTGCGCTATGATCTTTATTTCATCAAAAACTATTCTTTGCTGCTTGATTTTATGATTATTCTTGAGACGGTCAAAGTCGTTCTTTTTAGTCGCGGAGGGAGGTAATTCAAGTGAAAAAAATCGTTCTTTGTCTGTTGTTGGTCGTTCACTGTTGTTCGGGATTTGCGTGGGGGGGAGACTATGTCATTGGGGACGGTGATGGCTTGAGCATCGCCGTCTGGGGGGTTCCCGAGCTGAGCGTCAATGTGATTGTGCGTCCCGACGGCAAAATTACCCTGCCGGCTGGCGGCGATGTGGCGGCTACCGGGTTCACTCCGGTCCAACTCGGACAGGAGTTGACCAAGGTGCTGGGAAACTATGTCAAGACCCCGATCGTTACGGTAACGGTGGCGGGTATTACCAATAATCGTATTTACATTTCCGGCGGAGGGGTTCCACCGCGGGTCATGAACCTTCAGGGAAGAACTACCCTCTTCAAGCTGCTGTGCAGTCTCGAAGGAATCGGCAACGCCGACTTGCAGAGAGCTTATCTCATGCGCGCCGGCGAGAAAGTGGAAGTCGATTTTCACGACCTGTTTGACAAGGGTAATCTGGAGGCCGATATCGATCTCCAGGCCGAGGACATCCTTTTTCTGCCAACGAATGAATTGAACAAGGTCTATGTGGTCGGAGCGGTAAATACACCCCAATACATCATTTACCGGGATGGCCTGAGGATTCTCGATGCCATTCTCGAGTCGGGTGGTTTCACCAAGTTTGCCAAGGAAAACGCCGTGCTGATTCTTCGCAAAAAAGGGGAAGAGCGCGAAACCATCAAGATCGACATGGAAAATTTGATGAAAGAAGGCGAATGGAATCAGAACCTCGAGCTTATCCGGGGCGATTACGTCATCGTCAAGGAAGGAATGTTTTAGTAATGGCAGGCTTAAGGCTGAAGTATAAACCAAGATCTGAAGATAGAAAACTGATGCTAAAAGGTTGATGGTTGTTGGTATAAAACCTCTAGCCTTCAGCCTAAACACCTTCAGTCTGATTTCCCACAGGTGACCAATGGA
>MHXM01000161.1:0-1043 GCA_001825565.1 Desulfuromonadaceae bacterium GWC2_58_13 | reverse complement strand
TGAAGCGAAAAGTACGGTTTTTATCGAAAAAAATGTTATCAACAATCTCATGAAGGGCTTGACCGTCTCGCCTTCCATGGGAGACCGGATTCGGGTGCTCCGCTATCACATGCTGAGTCGTGACATGATCCAGCGGGTTTTAAAAAAGCTGGACATGGATGTTTCCGCTGGGACGGAAGGGAATCTTGAGAGTCTGATCAAATACTGTCAGGAGAAAACGACGATCAATCTGAAGGGCGATGATCTTTTTTTTGTTTCGATCATTGATCCCAGGCCACAGTTTGCCAAGGATTTCATTAATACCTTGGTGACCACCTATGTCGAAGAAAATTTGGCGGAAAAACGGGAAGAATCCTTCGGAGCCAACCGGTTTCTGAATGAACAGGTTAAGTTCTACAAAGAAAAACTGGATGAAATAGAAGACAAAATTTACAACTTCAGAAAGAAAACCGGGATTTTTTCCACGGTAAGCGAGGCCTCGATCATGGAAGAGATCAAGGCCTACGAAGAAGAGCTTAAAACTATCAGAATAAAAAAGAATGAAATGTTCGCGACGGTGAAAACAATTCGCGAGCAGCTTCAGATGATGCAGCAAATGGCTTCCGGTGGTGGTACCTTGTTCGATATGTCCGCCACATCAGGGGGAGATGCCCGTATCGGTGCGTTGGAGGCCAGGCTCGAAGAGATGCTGCTGGTTTACAATGATCAATACCCGACCGTGGTTAAACTCAAGGAACAGATAGCCGAGTTGCGGAAACGACAGGATGAACAATCCGGAGGGGAGCAAACGCCGGCGATTGAAGAGTTCAACCCTCTGGAAGATCCGATTTTCGTTGACCTCAAAATGCGCATGAATGCCACCCAGTCGGATCTGAACGCGCTCGGAGCTCGGGAACAAGAGCTGGCCGCGCAGATCGATGAAAACAAGCGGATTCTGCAAAACTTTCCCCAGGACAAAAAGCTGCTGGCCGACATGGAACGGGACCGGGCCATGAACAAGAATGTTTATGAAACGCTTCTTGAGCGGGTCGGGATTTCCGAGG
>MHXM01000160.1:8612-14510 GCA_001825565.1 Desulfuromonadaceae bacterium GWC2_58_13 | reverse complement strand
GTTGGTCGACAGTTTATCCTTGGACAGGCATGGAGCCTGGCCCGCACTGCTGCAAACGCTTCCACTCATGATCTGTTTTCTCCTTCGTTAACTTCAAACTCGTGACAAAGATTGGCGCCGGAGGAGGAACTCCGACGCCAGTTCAAAACATCCATCCGTCTGCTCGGTCGGCAAGGTCCGGATCTTTTATTGGATTATCGGCAGCGGCCCGTGAGGCAACCTGATTCTTCCTTGTTCGACTGCCGTCGTCCCAATCCTCGCCCTCGGCCAGCGGGCCTTCAGCGACACACCCCCGCTAGGCGTGAGCGCCGCACAGATCGCTTTCGGCGATGGGGCGGACCAGGCCGGCCCGATAGGCGTCGACCACCTCGCCGACCGAATTGCCCGGCCCGACCAGCACCTCGATGCCGGCATCGGCGAACCCCATCCGTGGCCGCATGCCGATCCCGGCCACCACCAGTGACGTCGCTCCGGCCTGATAGAGGATCTGCACCGGCACCAGGCAACCCCCTTCGGAATGTTCGGCATTGGGCACGGTTTTCACCGATTCGACTTCGCCGTTTTTCATGGCGACCAGGGTAAAAACATCACAGCGGCCGAAATGTCCGGAACGTCCGGCCTCGAGTCCGCCGGGATGCATGGAAGGAATCGCGATTACTTGAATGTCTGACATGAGTTTCTCCTAGTGAGCAGAAAAGGGTTAAGTTGTTTCAGGGCGCGCCAACCGCCATCTCGGCACTGGCCTCGATCAAGCCCCCCTGAAGGTAAGTCTGTAGAGCCTCCCGCGCCGTCCCCAGGGCTCCGTGCATGACTCGAATGCCGGCTGCATTCAGCGCCTTGAAGGCCTTGGGGCCGGTCACGCCGGTAATCAGTACCTCGGCCCGCTGGTCCGAAACCTGTTGGGCCGCCTGAATGCCCGCCCCCTGCAAGGCATTGCGAGCACTGGTGTTTTCCAAAGCTTCCCAGCTGTCGCTGGCCTCGTCGTAAAACAGAAGCCAATAAGCCCGGCCGAAACGCTGATCCACCTTGCTGTCCGGATCCGACCCTTGAGCGGTTATGGCAATTTTCATGATGTCTCTCCCTGATTGCTCCGGCGAGGGCAGCCCCCACGGATCATCCGTCGGGGTTGGCAGCCGGTTTCGTCGATAAACGGGTTAGCTTGATTTTCATTCGCCAGATCTCCCTCCTTGAGCCACTGACGGAGCACCTCTTCCACCTCGCCCCGAAACCCCCAGACCACCTGGATCCCTTCGGCGTACAGGGCAAACTGAAAGCGGGGATGAATCCCCCCACAGAGCACTGCTTCAATCCCCTCCCGCCGAAGCCAGCGCACCAGATGGGGCTCGTCATACAGGTCCCAGCAGCGCCGCTGCAGACCCTGCAGGGTGCCGGCGACCAGATCGGCTTCAGCAAAAAAGAATTCCCGGGCCTGGCCGAAACGGGGCAACACCCGGCTGCCATAACAGGGAACAGCGATCAGCACGGTCTTTTGGGGGTCGGCATTCGAGTTCATGAATCCTTAGTATTCCAAGGACCGTGCCGCATCGGGGAATTTTCTGTAAAAAGTTAAAACTGTATTATTTTTAGATGGTTAAGTGCTGCAAGGCGGGTTTGACGAGGATCCGGAAAAGCTTGTTGGTGTTGCAGGTGCAACGGCGGGATGTTTCACCAAATCGGAAGATCATGGGCGTTAGGCGCTTTGAGGAGGGAAGAGGACTGTTGCATGAGCGTTTCATGTCCTGCAACGATTGCAACGTCGAAAGCCTTTTTCCCCCTGGCCGGCCAGACCAACCGCCAGCCCCGCCGCTATTCCGACGTCATTCGTTTCAACCAGCGCCAGAGGGTGGTGCGGTTCACTCCCAACTCCCGGGCGGCCAGGGTGCGGTTGCCGCCATGGCGGCGCAACAGCTGCCGAAGCTGTTCGACCGAAGGCGTTCCGGCGTCCGGCGACGCGACAACGGCTGGCGGCGGTGTCAGCGGGAGCAGATCGGCTTCGAGGATGTCGCTTTTGCTGAGGATAACCGCCCGTTCGACGAGGTTAAGAAGTTCCCGCACGTTGCCGGGATAGGAATGGTCGAGCAGCAGACCCAGCGCCTCGGGGGAAAACCTGCGGATTTTTCTGCCGTAACTGCGATTAAAGCGATCAATGGCCATTTCGAGCAAAAGGGGGATGTCTTCGGGGCGCTCGCACAGGGAAGGGATTTTCAGATTGACCACGTTGATGCGGAAGAACAGGTCGCGACGGAAGGCCCCCTGATCCACCATCTCTTCGAGGTCGCGGTGGGTGGCGGCCAGAAAACGGACATCGGCGGTACGCTGCCGCCTGGCGCCCAGGGGCTGGTATTCGCGATTTTCCAGCACCCGCAGCAGTTTCACCTGCAGCGCCAGCGGGAGATCGCCGATTTCATCGAGAAACAAGGTTCCCTTCTCCGCCTGTTCCAGGCGGCCGGGGCGGTCTTCGACGGCCCCGGTGTAGGCGCCCTTTTTCGCCCCGAAGATTTCCGCCTCCAGCAACGATTCGGGCAAGGCGCCACAGTTGACCACCACCAGCGGTCCCTTGCGTCTCGGGCTGAGATCGTGCAGGGCCCGGGCGAACAGTTCTTTACCGGTGCCGCTTTCCCCCTGCAACAGCACCGTTGCCCCGCTGGCCGCCACGTCGGGAAGGACGTCGAACAACCGCCGCATGGCGGGATTCCGGCTGACCAGGTCATGAAACGTATATTTCTTCTCGACTTCGCGTTTGAGAGCTTGTAGCTGGGAAAGATCGCGAAAGGTCTCGACCCCGCCGACCGGCCGGCCGGCGTCGTCCCGCAGCACCGAGGCGCTGACCGAGATGGGCACCTCGCGGTTCTGTCGGTCGAGGATGTCGACCTCGCGGTTGATCACGTTACGGCCGCCGGCCATGGCCTCGCGCACCGGACACTGGGTAAAACAGATGTTGCTGCGAAAAATTTCGCAGCAGCTCTGGCCCAGTGCTTCTTCCCGGCTGAACCCGGTTATTTCTTCGGCGGCCCGGTTGAACCAGGTGATCCGCATCTCCTCGTCGACGGTAAAGACGCCGTCGGCAACGCTATCGAGGATGGTTGCGAGATGTTTCTGCTGGTCCAGTGGATTGTTGTGCATAGTGCATCGCCTCGGCGGTCAGTTCAATGATTCACCCGGCTCGTCCGATGAATCGGCCAGCACCACCAGAGCCCGGCCGCCGAGCAGCGCTTCGATGATTTTCCTGCGCCCGCTGCTGACCAGCCGCTGCACGGTGCCTCGGGAAATCGCCATCTGCGCGCCGGCATCCTGCTGGCTGAGTCCTTCGCCATCGCACAGCCGCAGCGCTTCCAGTTCATCCAGCTCAAGAATAACTTGTTCCATCTCTTTCAGCGGGGTCCCGGCCGGTTTGAAAACCAGGCTTCCGGGGGCGCGATGGGGGCAGCAGGTTCTCGGTTTTTTCGGGCGTGGGGACATCGAATCTCCTTTTATCCGGCCACCTCGACCGGGGTTTTAACCATGGCGGCACCGAATACGCGGTCGGTGAATTTCACATACCAGGCCGCCGACTGCACCTGGACCACAAAGGCGAGACTGATCACCAGGGCGGCGTCGGAGCCGGCCGGTCCGAAGGCGTTGATCGCCACCGCCAGGGCGATGGACAGGTTGCGCATGACGGTGCCATAGACCATGGCGATGGCGTCGCCGCGCGGCAGCAGCATCCTCCCGAGTAGGGTACTGAGCAGGTAATTGAACAGATAGAGCAACAGCAAGGGAACAAAAATCACCAGCAGCAGCTGCGGCGCCGCGGCAATCGCTTTGGCCTTGAGCGCCATGGCGATAAAGACGATGCCGAGCACGCCAATCGTCGACAAGCCGGGAAAGCGCGGCGCCACACGCTCGGCAAATGCCTGCTGGCCGTACCGGCGAACCAGTATCTGCTGGGTGGCGTAACCGGCGGCCATCGGCAGGAAAACGATCAGGCCGATCTGGGTGAACACCTTCGTCATGTCGATGGCGACCATCGCCCCCAGCAGCGCCTGTACGTAAAAGGGGGTCGCCAGCGAGCCGAGCACCAGCCCGACCACGGTCATTTTCACCGCCGCCGCCAGATTTCCCTTGGCGAACCCGGTCCAGGAGATGGTCATGCCGCTGGTCGGTACCAATGCCGCCAGCAGCAGCCCCAGAGCCAGATAGGGGCGATCGGCAAAAAACAGCTGGCCGAAGCCGTAAGCGACAAAGGGGATGACGGCGAAATTGACCACCTGGGTCAACAGTTGGGCCTTGCCGTCGCCCCCCTCGAATACCTTACGGATCTTCAGAGTGACCATCATCGGGTAGACCATCAGAAAGGTGAAGGGGATAATCAGATCCTTCAGCCAGCCGGCTTCCAACCACGCGCCGTAAAGGAATCCCACCACCATCATGGTCGGAATAGCGACGATCAGGCGCTTGTTGAGCAGTCCCAGAAAATTCCACATGAGCCGAATCCTTTCTTAGCGAATTCCGGTTACAGGGCCTCGTCGATCATCTCGCGGATGACGGCGTAGGTCTGGACCAGGGATTCGGGAAACTGGGCATCGCCTGGAACCAGCGCGGAGATCAGCTCCTTGCTGTAAGCCAGAAACCGCACCCGGGTGGCGCCTTCCTTGCTGAAAACCATGATGAACTTGGGCATCAGGGGCGCCCGCTCGATGTTGGCCTGAAAGCTCTGCGACGACTTTTCCGGCTTGCAGACCTGGATCATGTGCAGATCGAAATCCGCCGGCATCGGCAGATTATGGGCGAGATAGGTCTCGGCCATCGCCATGTTGCCGCGATTGTGAATGGTAAAACCGCGACGGGTCGCGGCCCCGTCGAGAGCTGCCACATAATCGATGAGAGTTTTATTCGTCGTTGCCTGGTAAATTTCCGCCTGGGTCATCGCTGTTCTCCTTATAGCAGGTTTTGTGTATATGCACAATACAGGCACACATATTCGGATGTCAATATATATTTCTATTGCGCTAAACAAAACAGCGACTACCCGTTGAAACGGCGGACGCCCCACTTTTTAATGCGGGGCGTCCGGGAACAACCAGCTTTGCACAAAAAATCTATTATTCGATGATCTGGGACACCTTTCCGGTGGGGTCGAATTCCACTCGCAGGGTGCGGAAACGATCCTTCCAGTAGGTCCAGGCATTGTCATCCAGCGACGGCGTTTTGTGCGCGGCGGGATATCCGAAGGCGGTCATGACCCCTGCCTTGCTCATTCCGACATAAACCTTGCCTTCGGCGACCCCTTTTTTGTCGGTGGGATTGAGCCCGTCGAGGGAAATTGGCTGCGGCGAGGTGATCAGGACCATGTACTGGTCAAAATCCATCCCCATGCGATTGGCGTCGAATTCAAAAGACGCCGGAAAGTTCTGATCAACGACCTCGATCGAATAGTTTTTGGTGAACAATCGACGCTGGTTAATCGGAATGATCCGGGTATTCGGCGGCAGAACGACATGCTCTCCGGTGGGCGGGCTGACATAACCGGCATAACTGGCCTTGTATACCGCCTCGCCGCTGTTTTTAAACTTTTTCTCCAAATGCATGTTGTAGCGGGTATAAACTACCTCGCCTTCGGCCAGGGCCGGGCCGACCCAAGCCAGCAGCACCACAAGCGCCGCCATTAACTGAATCAGCCTGCCGTTCCCCTGAAATTTTCGTTTCATACCGGTTCTCCTTCATCAGATTGAATGCCGATCTTCATTTTCCGGGGTTTTGCGACCCCTCCGGTGTCCTTAATCCTATCAGGAAGCCGACGATATTCCATCGGCGCCCCCGAGGAACACCGCCAACCCATGCGATCGATATAAATATACCTAATTAAATTTGTCCTTCAACATCCTTCAATCCGCTCCTCTTCCCTTTTGCTATCCCCTC
>MHXM01000160.1:0-8595 GCA_001825565.1 Desulfuromonadaceae bacterium GWC2_58_13 | reverse complement strand
CGAAGGAGCCGTACCTATGACCAACAGTTTCACCTCCGAAACCCGCCTGCTGCTCCGCCATGCCATTAAGGCGACAGGGGGCAACGAGGTATTTTTCGTCGGCCATACCGATGCCGAACTGCGGGTGGCCGACGCCGAGGTCCTGGCTCGTGGCAACGCCGGGGCGGTGCCGGCGATTCTGCAGGGATGCCGTCACGGCGACGTGGTTATCCACAATCACCCCTCCGGAGTTCTTCAGCCATCCTCCGCCGATATCCAGATTGCCTCCCAACTGGGCGAACTGGGGGTCGGTTTTTACATTGTGGATAACCTTGTGGAAAATGTGTACAGGGTGGTGGAGCCCTTCGCTCCCCTCGAAGAGCATCGAGTCGAACCGCAGCGGATCGGCGACATCCTCGGCCCCGACGGGCTGGTGGCGAAATCGCTGGCCGGCTACGAGGACCGCCCCGAACAGCTGCGCATGGCCTTTGCCGTCGGCGAAGCCTTCAACTACGGCAAACTGGCGGTGATCGAGGCCGGCACCGGCACCGGCAAGAGCCTCGCCTACCTGGTGCCATCCATCCTCTGGGCGCTGGCCAACGAGGAGCGGGTGGTGATCTCGACCAACACCATCAACCTGCAGGAACAACTGATCCGCAAGGATCTTCCCTTTCTGCAGCGGTCCAGCGGCCTGGAATTCCGCGCCGTGCTGGTGAAGGGACGGGGCAACTACCTGTGCAAACGGCGGGCGGAAAGCGCCCGGCTGGAACCGGGCCTGTTCGAGGACGAGCTGAGCGGCGAGCTGAGCGCCATTCTCGACTGGGCTGCCGGCAGCGCCGACGGTTCGAAGGAGGAACTTCCTTTCATTCCCCAGGATCAGGTGTGGGACGAGGTGCGCTGCGAAATCGACCAGTGCTCGCGGGTGCGCTGCCAGCACTACCCCGGCTGCTTTTTCCACAAGGCCCGCCGCCAGGCGGCCATGGCCGATCTGCTGGTGGTCAACCACGCCTTGCTGCTGTCGGACCTGGCCCTGCGCCTGGAGACCGACAATTACTCGGCGGCGGCCGTCCTGCCCCCCTTCGACCGCATTATTCTCGACGAGGCTCACCACCTGGAGGACGTCGCCACCAATTTTTTCGCCTCCCAGGTGACCCGCTTCGGTTTCGCCCGCATGCTCAATAAGCTGCGCCATCCGCGCAAACCGGACAAGGGACTGCTGCCGCGCTTTCTAAATGCCCTGTCCCGGGACCTGACGGACAGCGAGGACCAGCTCTATCGCGACCTGCACGGCCGGATCGAGGATTTGATGACGGCCCGCCAGGCCTTGGCGGAACGTTCGGTGACGGCCCTGGAATCCATCGGCCAGGATCTGGCCGCCGCCATCGGCAAAGAGATCGTCGAACGCGAAGACATCAAATACCGGGTGGTCCCCACCTTCACCGGCAGCGAAACCTGGAGCGCGATCCGCGAAAAAGTTCGGGAGCTGGCCAGGGAATCCGGGCTGCTGGGCAAAGGACTTCGAGATCTGATCAAGGAATGCGGTCGCATCCCGGAGGAGATTTACGACAAACTGCACAGCCACGTCACCGATTTGCGCGGCGTCGCCGGGCGGCTGGAGGGAATCGCCGGCGATCTCGGCTTTTTCATCGCCGAAGACCCGGAAACCTGCGCCTGGCTGGAGGTGGGCCAGGGGCGCATCGGTCGCGGCAACGGGATCGTCACCCGCCTCTGCACCGCGCCCCTGGAGGTGGCCGGGCACCTGAAAAAAGGGGTCTACGATCGCTTCAGGTCGGTGGTCATGACCAGCGCCACCCTGGCCGTCGGTCAATCGTTCAGCTATTTCCAGCACCGGGTCGGACTTGACCGCAGCGAGCCGGGGCGGGTGACCGAGCTGCTGCTGGCCTCCCCCTTCGATTTCGCCCGTCAAGCGCTGGTGGCCATCCCCACCGACATCCCCGAACCGGGGCGGCCCGGCTACCCGGAAATGGTTCGCGAGCTGACCGAGCAAGCCATCCTCGCCGCCGACGGCCGCAGCTTCGTCCTGTTCACCGCTTACTCGCTGCTACGCCGGGTGTTTGGCGAGATCGCCCCGGTCCTCGGCGCCCGCGGCTATCACTGCCTGCGCCAGGGAGAGGACAACCGTCATCGGCTGCTGAAGAAATTCACCGCCGATCCGACCAGTGTGCTGTTCGGCACCGATTCCTTCTGGGAGGGGGTCGATGTGCCGGGTCGGGCCCTGGAACAGGTGATCATCACCCGGCTGCCGTTCAAGGTGCCGACCGAACCGGTACTCGAGGCCCGGGCCGAAGCCATCGAACAATCCGGCGGCGACCCTTTCATGCAATACACGGTGCCCCAGGCGGTGATCAAATTCAAACAGGGGTTTGGTCGGTTGATCCGTCACCGCGACGATCGCGGGGTGGTGCTGATTCTCGACGCCCGGGTGGTGAAAAAGGGGTACGGGCGAATTTTTCTGCGTTCGCTCCCCGATGCCGCCGTGGTTACCGCGCCAACCAAAGAGGTGCTGGCCGCCATGGCGCGGTTTTTCCGCAATGATGAAAAGCCACCCACATAAAAAACGGGGACCCGCGGGTCCCCGTCGTTAACTTGTTATAATTGCTCGCTCTATCCCGCCAAATCTTCCATGATCTTTATTGCCGGGCAGATTCCCCGAGCTTTCTGTTCTTCCCGCCACCGGGCCGCCTCGCATCGTTCGCCGGAAATCCGTCGCAGGGTTGCCCAACGCTCCGGCGAAAAAATCTTGACCGCCTTTTCCTCTGCTTCCAAATCTGACTCGCTGACATGCATGGTCGGTTTCTCCTTCGGCGCATTAAGCCTTAATAACGGGAGGGCCTGATGGAATGCAAACAATATTATAATAGTTTAACAACATGTATTTTCTTTTTGCAACGCTAAATCGTCCGATCCGCACTGCTACCCTGAATTTCACCGGGCCAGATGCAATAATTACCTTCGGACACATGTTGTCCCTTGACCCCA
This sequence comes from Desulfuromonadaceae bacterium GWC2_58_13, assembly GCA_001825565.1. Lineage (GTDB taxonomy): Bacteria > Desulfobacterota > Desulfuromonadia > Desulfuromonadales > Trichloromonadaceae > Trichloromonas. The sequence continues at coordinate 5,616 of MHXM01000160.1, read as the reverse complement.
ATCACCACTATCGTGGTAAGCTTTCAATGTTATACTGAACCGGCCGTCACAGGCCTGTCTCGCAACCAGGAGAAAGTCGCTCCAGAACCCTTGGGTTCTTTCCATAAGGAAAATTTCCATGTTCTCGCCGATCAAAAAACTTTTACTCATCGGCCTGCTGCTGTTCAGCACGGCCTTTCCCGCATCCGCCATTCCGGGATCGGAGGATTTCGATCTCAACCGTGCGCGCCTGCTCAGCTTCATCCTGCGCGGGCAGATCAACCAGAACCATTACAGCCAGAAACCGATTGACGACGAGTTGTCGAAAGCGGCCTTTGATCTTTATATCAAGCAACTCGATGGGCAAAAACGTTTTCTGCTTAAGGAAGACGCTGAAAAACTACAGGCTTTTTCCTCCGGCATCGACGATGAAATCAATCGCGGCCGGCTGGAACTGGCGGCGGTCGGGGCCCGAATCATGGCTCTGCGGGTGGCCGAGGTCAAAAAAATCGCCAATGAACTTATCGACAAGGGCTTCGACCTGACCGTCGACGAAACGATCGAAACCGATCCGGAAAAACTCGACTTCTGCAAGGATGAGCAGGAATTGCGGGAGCGCTGGCGCAAAACCATCAAATTTCAGGTTCTGGTCCGCTACCTGAACATGCTCGAAGACCAAGAGAGTGCGCAAAAGGCCGCCGCTGAAAAACAAGAGAAACCCAAAGATCTTAAAACCCCTGAGCAACTCCGCGAGGCCGCCCGGGAAAAAGTCCGCGGGAGCAATATCGACTTCTTCGACCGAATGCTCAAGGAAACCGAACAAGATCATTATGACCGCTACTTCAACGCCGTCACGCGAGCCTTCGACCCGCACACCAACTACTTGCCGCCCCAGTCGAAAGAGGATTTCGACATCAGCATGAGCGGTTCGCTCGAAGGGATCGGCGCCACTCTTCAGGAAGAGGACGGCTATATCAAGGTGGTGCGTGTCATTCCCGGCAGCGCCTCCAGCCGCCAGGGGCAGCTGCAAGCCGAAGATATCATCCTGGAAGTAGCCCAGGGGGCCGACGAACCGGTCGACATTACCGATTCGCGGCTGCGTGACGCGGTCAGCCTGATCCGCGGCAAAAAAGGAACCGAAGTCCGCCTGACGGTGAAAAAACCGGACGGCACCCGACTGATCATCCCGATCATCCGCGACGTGGTGCAGATCGAGGAAACCTTCGTCAAGGGGACAATCCTCAACGAGCCCGAATCCGGGAAGAAATTCGGGTATATCCGGATTCCGAGCTTTTACCGCGATTTCAAACACAACTACGACGGCGAGGGCCGCAACTCAACCGACGATATGCGCCAAGAGCTGGAAACCCTTAACAAGGCTGGAATCAGTGGCCTGGTGCTGGATCTGCGCAACAACGGCGGCGGCGCCCTGACCGACGCCGTTTCGATCACCGGCCTGTTTATCGAGAAGGGTCCGGTGGTGCAGGTCAAAAACCGCAACGGACGAATCAACATCCTCTCCGACCTCGATCCCCAAGTCGACTACCGGGGCCCGATGGTGGTATTGATCAACAAATTCAGCGCTTCGGCTTCGGAAATCCTTGCCGGCGCCCTGCAGGATTACAAGCGCGCCGTCGTCATCGGCAGTGAACATTCCTACGGCAAGGGAACGGTGCAAACCATGGCCGATCTCGACACCAATCTCCCATTCATCAACCTCGACAAATATCGTCCGCTTGGCGCCATGAAGGTCACCACCCAGAAATTCTACCGGGTCAGCGGTGAATCGACCCAGTACCGGGGCGTGGTTCCCGACATCATTCTCCCCGACCCCCTGCGCTATATTGAAGCGGGTGAGCGGTATGTCGATAATTCGCTTCCCTGGGATACCGTCGACCGCACCAACTACTCGCGTTGGACCCAATCCGACCACCTTGCGAAACTGGTCGGCCAAAGCCTGGCGAGGGTCGAAAATAACCAGGAATTCAAGGATATCCTCGCAGAAACCGAACGCGCCAAGATTCGCCGGGACCAAACCCTGCAGAGCTTGAACATCGAAGTGGTTCGCAAAGAAAGAGAAGACGAAAAGAAATTAATGTCAAAAAAAGGAAACTCTCCCCAAGGTCATGGCGCCATGACCCTGGCCATGGACACGGAAGACCTTGAAAACAAACCGGAATTGACCGAAAAAGAACGTCAGGAACAGTGGCTCGAAGAACTGGCCGAGGACCCCTATGTCGGTGAATCCCTGCATGTGTTGCAGGATCTGACGGAACAGGCCAAACCCGATGCCCCGGTTCTGGTCAATCAGAACCCGGCGACAACATCCACTTATTCACGTCCCTGAGTCCCACCCCGATCCGTCCGAAAAAAGGCGTCTGATCTCCGTGTCAGCGCATCCTTCCGGACCAGGCTTACCGGCCGGCTCCGCCCACTGAGGGAGCCGGCCGGTGACGCAATCGAAGAAACGCCCGGATCGGTACCCTCCGGGAGCTCGGTTGCTCCGCTATCCCGTTACGCCTCTTCACCGGTCGCGACGCCTTGGGGCCGGTGCCCAAATCATCATTGTATTCCTTTTACTGGTTCGGTAATATGAGTTGCGACTGCCGCAAGGCGTCCACGACCTGCTTTAAAGGATTACAACATGATGAAGTCCGTTGGTTTTGGCCTATCGAACGCGATCGGCAACACCCCCCTGGTTGAACTGACCCGGCTGGGAGCCGGTTCGGCGGTCAGGATATTCGCCAAACTTGAAGGGAACAATCCCGGCGGTTCGGTCAAGGATCGCCCGGCCTGGTACATGTTGAAAAAAGCCGAGGAAAGCGGCCTGCTCTCTTCGGGAAAGATCATTCTCGAGCCGACCTCGGGCAACACCGGGATCGCTCTGGCCATGATCGGCGCGGCCAAGGGCTATCGCGTCAAGCTGGTCATGCCGGCCTGCGTCAGCGTCGAGCGGCGCAATATTCTTGAAGCCTACGGTGCCGAAGTCATCCTTTCCGAAGCCTGCGAAACAACCGATGGCGCCATTCGTCTGGCACACAAGATCCTGGCCGATGAACCGGACCGCTATTACATGCCCAACCAGTATGCCAATCCCAATAATCCCCTCTCCCATTACGAAACCACCGGACCGGAAATCTTCCAGCAGACCCACGGTGGAGTCGATGTCTTCGTGGCGGGGATGGGCACCTCCGGCACCCTTATGGGAACCGGCCGCTATCTGCGTGAGGTGAAACCCGGGATCAAGATCGTCGGCATCGAACCCAGGCTCGGCCACAAAGTTCAGGGTCTGAAAAACATGCGGGAAGCGATCGTTCCCGACATTTATCGAGAAAACGAACTCGACCAAAAACTCACCGTCGAGGACGAGGAAGCCTTCGAAACAACGCGGAGACTGGCTCTTGAAGAAGGGATTTTTGTCGGCATGTCGAGCGGCGCCGCAGTCGCCGGAGCTCTGCGGATCGCCCGCGAAATGCCCTCGGGGATTATCGTCACGCTGCTGCCGGACCGCGGTGACCGCTACCTCAGCACAACCCTGTTCCGCTCGGTGTGCGCCTGTTGTCCGCCCTGAGCCACGGACCTGTCCACGAGAGCTTTCCAATCTCTAACGAACCGAACTTTCACTCATGGCACTGCCGGAACTGCTCAAAAAATCCGCCGAAAAACTGCTGACTGAATTTTGCAGCCAGCGTGAGCCGTGCTGCGAGCAGAACCACACCCGGCTGACCTTCCGCATAGGAGGCGACCGGGTCACTCTGATCGAGGAACGCTGGGCCTACCTCGAACAGGGCCGCTGGCTGATTCAGCCGATGGCCCAATTCAGGTACAACTCCGGCCTGGTCCAGTGGTCCCTCCATTATTTCAACAGCAGCAAAAAATGCTGGGTATTTTACCTCAACGTCGGACCCAGTCTCGACTTGGCCAAGCTTCTCAGGCATGTCGACGACGACCCCCTGCACATGTTCTGGTCCTGATTTCGTCAGAATCGGCAAATATGTTTTTCTGCCTGATTTCATACTGTTGCGTAATCACCCGCCCCACTGGGGGCCTTGACATCAACTTGCCATGCGCTAAAACATTAGTATCCTTTACACCACCCCAAATCCAGGAGGAAACTGATGATCCGCAAAACCACATTATGTCTGGCCCTGATAACCCTGATGTCTAGCCTAGCCTGTGCCAGTCCCGAACTGCTGGAGCAAAGCAAGACCTTCTTCAAGCCGATTCCCACAACCCCGCCTCAATTCGCCGGCAACCCGGCGACCCCGGACAAGTTGCTACTCGGCCGCATGCTCTATTTCGAACCTCGCCTCTCAGCTTCCAGCCTGATCAGCTGCCAGACCTGTCACAATGTCGGTCTGGCCGGTGCCGACATGCAGGAAACCTCGACCGGACACGGCTGGCAGAAGGGCCCGCGCAACGCTCCGACGACCTTCAACGCGGTCTTCAACCAAGCCCAGTTCTGGGATGGCAGGGCTAAAGACCTGGCTGAACAGGCCAAGGGGCCGGTGCAAGCGTCGGTAGAAATGAACAATACTCCGGAACAGGTAATCGCCACCTTGCGCAGCCTGCCCGAGTATGTTGAACTTTTCAAAAAAGCCTTCCCAAAAGATAAGGAACCGCTGACCTTCGACAACATGGCGCTGGCCATCGAAGACTTCGAGGCGACCCTGCTCACCCCCGATTCCCCCTTTGACCGCTATCTTAAAGGCGATCTCAAGGCCCTTTCCGATACCGAAGAAGAGGGTCTTGAACTGTTCATCAACAAAGGCTGCGTCGGCTGCCACAGCGGGACCAATATCGGCGGAACGGGATATTTTCCGTTTGGCGTCGTGGAAAAACCGGCCAGCGACATTCTTCCCCTTGACGACACTGGCCGGTTCAAGGTAACCAACGTAGCGGCCGATGAATATGTCTTCCGTTCGCCGTCGTTGCGTAACATTGCCCTGACGCCGCCCTATTTCCATTCCGGCAAGGTCTGGAAACTTCTGGATTCGGTGCGGATCATGGGGTCGGCCCAACTCGGCATCTCTCTTTCCGAGTCCGATGCCGCCCAGATCACCGCGTTTCTCAAAACCCTGACCGGCGAGCAGCCGCGCATTGAACATCCCGTTCTCCCGCCTCAACAGGATGACACTCCGCGACCGGTACTCTCCACCACAGGCAGCTAGCATGGATGCCCAACCCGCCTCTGAAGTCTTCGGGGGCGGGTTGGGAGATCCTCAGGCCGCTCTCCGGTTTTTTCTCTGGATGACCAAATAAGCATGAAGTTTATATGCCTTGCGCTCGGGCTTTTTTTCGGCCTGGTTTTTTCCGTTTCAGCTCAGGATACCCCTCCGCCGCCCACTCTGCAGAGCGTCTTTCCTGGTGTTGCCGAAGTCATTCCCAAGGCCGCCCAGCTCACGGAGGACGCCGTCAAGGCGGAGTCGTGGCTCGCCCCCTTAAGCGACCTCGGCAATCTCAAAGAGGATATTGCTGCCGCCCGGAACCGTCAGACCGAACTTATGCAAAGGATTTCAACTCTCGGCGCGCCTGCGGACTGGAGCTTCGACCGGTTGCTGGAAATCCGCGGCAATCTCACCGGGCAGATGGCTGGATTAAAAAATATCCTCGACCGATTGTCGCTGAAACTGACCG
>MHXM01000159.1:58288-58430 GCA_001825565.1 Desulfuromonadaceae bacterium GWC2_58_13 | reverse complement strand
GGCTTCGCATGTGCAATATTTGCGCCTTTGTATCGACCTCAGATTAGAACGGATAAAAATATTTCATTCTTGCCCGCTTTCCTGAAATTCAGGTCTATCACATTACATACCGACAGATCATCAGTATACGTTCAAAATTCTT
>MHXM01000159.1:36098-58247 GCA_001825565.1 Desulfuromonadaceae bacterium GWC2_58_13 | reverse complement strand
TATTAAAAGAATAATCGACGAAACCGACCTGCAGATTTTGGAGATTCTTCAAGACAAGGCCCGCATTCCCAATGCCGAGATTGCCCGCCAGATTGGCATGGCTCCATCTGCCGTCCTGGAAAGAATCCGCAAACTGGAAAACCAGGGCATCATCTCCGGCTACGAAGTGCGCCTGAATCCTGAGCACTTCGGGCAAAAATTGTCCGCCTTTGTCTTTATCGAAGCAACCCAGGTCGGCACCGACACACTCTTCGAGCAACTGGCCAACATCACCGGAGTCCAGGAAATCCACCAAGTTGCCGGCAAGGATGGATATCTGCTGAAATTGCGCGTTGCCGACACGGAAGCCCTGGGCCGCATCCTCAGGGACGAAATCGCCGCCCTTGAAGGGGTCCGCGCAACCCGGACCCAGATTGTCCTCTCGACCTTCAAGGAAACCCGGCGAGTTGCGCTTAATTGTTCAACCGATGAATGACTATATAACACCGTTATATTAATATCCCAGCCAGAGACAAAAGGGCAAGATAATTAATTATTGCCAATTTTAACAAAGTTTGCGAAATTTCAAGAACTGAAATCAAACCTGGAGGAACTCCCCCATGCCGATGTCCGACTCGTTCAAATCACGCTTATTTCCCGTGGTCAAAAATATCGCAGCCTACTATGGCACGCCTTTTCATATCTATGACGAATCGGGCATCCGCGCAACCGGCAAGCGGCTCAAGCAGGCTTTCGCCGGCATCGACGGCTTTCGCGAATATTTTGCCGTCAAAGCCCTGCCCAACCGGCGCATTATGCAACTGATGAAGGAGATGGACTTCGGCTTCGACTGCAGCTCGATCCCTGAGCTGATCCTCAGCCGCCAGCTCGGCGCCAGCCGAGAAGAAATCATGTTCACCTCGAACAACACCAGCCACGAAGAGTTTCTCTTTGCCGAACGGGATGGGGGATGCATCCTCAACCTTGACGATATCAGTCTGATCGACAAGGTGCCCAACTTCCCCGAGTTGATCTGTTTCCGCTACAATCCCGGTCCTCGCCGTACCGGCAACGTGATCATCGGCAACCCGGTCGAGGCCAAATACGGCGTCACCCATGAGCAGGTGGTGGAAGCCTATCGCCGGGCCCGCGACCGTGGCGCCAAAAGATTTGGCCTGCATACCATGGTCGCCTCGAACGAACTGGATTACACCTATATCGTGGAAACCGCCCGCATGGTCCTTGAGGTTGCAGACCTGGTGGAAAAAGAACTTGGCATCCGCTTCGAGTTTGTCAACATCGGTGGCGGTTTCGGCATCCCCTACAAGCCCGAACAGCAGCCCCTCGACCTGCAGTCGATGGCACGGGATATCACCGAACTGTTCGCCGCCTTCAAGACCCGGCACGGCTACGCCCCGCGCATGTACATGGAAAGCGGCCGTTTCATGACCGGACCTCACGGCGCCCTGGTCACCACCGCCATTAACGCCAAGGATACCTACCGCAAGTATATCGGCCTCGACGCCTGCATGTCGTCGCTGATGCGCCCGGCCCTGTACGGCTCGTATCACCACATCGACGTGATCGGCAAAGAGAATCTGCCGAAAACCGAAGTCTACGACGTGGTCGGATCGCTGTGCGAGAACAACGATAAGTTCGCCATCCAGCGCGAACTGCCGCCCATTGCCGATGGCGACACGGTGGTTATTCACGACAGCGGCGCCCACGGCCACGCCATGGGCTTTCAGTACAACGGCCGCCTGCGCCCGAAAGAGCTGCTGCTACGCGAAGACGGGACCGTCGAACTGATCCGCCGGGCGGAAACGGTGGAGGACTACTTCGCCACCTATCAGTTCAGCCCCGACCTGTTTCGACCGGGACAGAACTGACCCGGGGGCAACCATCGAATCGCTCAAGGCCGACTTTCGGGTCGGCCTTTTAATTTTCAGAAAAATTTGAATTTGATGCTTTTGCAAAAAGCGTCAAATCAGATGGCTAAGCAAAAAACGCCAAATGCAAGGCGCGCAATTATCGAGCAATGAGGCGTACTTACGTACGTCGAAGCCGCGAGATGATTGCAGCAACGCAGCAGTTGGCGAGTTTTTGCGACGCCATCAAATTTCAACAGGGTTGCCTGCCATCCTCCCGCACTTGTTCCGGCCCTTCGATCCCGACCAGAAATTTTGACCTGAGCCACTTCCCCCGGCTTATCCGCCACAACAAAACCTCCCTGTCCTTCCTATTGTCCCAACAGAGCCATCCAAATTAACCATTAAAACTCCGGCAGTAACTATGCCGGCCGGGTAATATTTTTTTCGCGAAGCACCCAATAATTAACGCAAAAACGGCATACTGTCCACAGGAATGAAACATTTTACCATATCTTACAGTTTAATTAATAAACGATAAATTCACTCCTTTATGCGAAAATTTAAACTGGTTAGGCACGCCGATTGCTAAAGAATTGCACGGATTGGCTCAAGCGAACATGTCCAGTATGAAGGACGCATGAAAGTCCATAACAACATCAAAAAAGGAGAACTTGCGCATGGAGAGGCTCATGGGCGACGACAATACACAGTACCTGACCTTTCGTCTGAATGATGAGATTTTCGCCCTCGGCATCGACAAGGTGCGCGAGGTGCTCGATTTCACCCAGATAACCAGAGTTCCCCAAGTCCCGGAGTTCATGCGCGGAGTCATCAACCTGCGCGGCAGCGTGGTGCCGGTGGTCGACATGCGACTCAAGTTCGGCATGCCGAAAACGGAAAAGACCGTCAACACCTGTATCATCATCGTCGAAATCAAACTGGACGAGGAGACGACCGTGCTCGGCGCCTTGGCCGACTCGGTGCAGGAGGTGCTCGACCTGGAGCCGGATCAGATCGAACCGGCACCGCGGATCGGCACCCGGTTGAGCACCGAGTTCATCCGCGGAATGGGCAAGCGGGACGAGCAATTCATCATCATCCTCGATATCGACCGGGTCTTTTCCTCGGAAGAACTGGCCGTGGTCCAAGCGGCCGGCGACTAGAAGAGCCCTGTCTATTTTGATTTAAGGTTTGGTGTGTTACCTATCTCGTTCCAAGGAGAATCCCATGAGTTGGAAAAATCTCAGTCTTAAAGGAAAATTCGGCGTTGGGTTTGGTTTGACCTTGCTACTTTTGGCCGTGGTGGCCGGCTGGTCCATTCAGGGCATCGGCACGATCGTCGGCAATGCCGAACAGGTCATCGACGGCAACAAATTGCGCACGACCATGGTGCAACGCGAGGTGGACCACCTGCATTGGGCCAACAAGGTAAGCGCCCTGCTCAATGACGATTCGATCAGCAAACTGGAAGTAGAAACAGATCCGCACAAGTGCGCCTTTGGCCAATGGTATTACGGTGAAGGTCGGCAACAGGCGGAACAACTGGTCCCCGAAATCAAGGGGATCCTGGCGGAAATCGAAGAGCCCCATAAGCAGTTGCATGAATCCGCCGTGGCCATCGGCGACATCTTCCATCGGGCCGACAAACTTTTGCCCAAATTCCTGGCCGAGAAAGAGGTGGATCACCTCGACTGGATCAATGCCGTGATCGGCTCCCTGAGCAACGGCAATCTGAATTTCAAAGTACAGACCGACGATCACCTGTGCGGCCTGGGAACCTTTATCTACGGCGAGCAGGGAAAAGCGGCGGCGGCTTCCGATCCTGAGTTGGCGCGGCTGCTCGAAGCCATCAAAATTCCCCATGAAAAACTCCACAGATCGGCAACCCGGATTCAGGCTGCCGAAAATATTCAAGCGGCACATCAACTGTTCGACGCGGAAACCCTTCCAGCCCTCAAGGAAACCCGGGAGATTCTGGCCCAGATCAAGGATCGAGCGGCAAACCTGGTCGAAAACAACGACCGGGCGGCAAATATCTACGCAACGCAAACCTCCCCGGCACTGCAAAAGGTTGGAGAGCTATTGCAAAAAGTGGCTACAACGACCAGCGAAAACATTATGACCGACGAGCAGATGCTGGTCGCCGCGAGCAAGACCCGCACCGGGGTCATCATCATCTCCATGATCGCAATTCCGATCGGCATCCTGCTGGCTATTATCATCGCCGTGGGGATTATCGCCTCGATGAACAAAGGAGTCAGATTTTCCGAAGCCATCGCTACCGGCGACCTGACCCAGCGGCTCGAAATCAACCAGAAAGACGAGATCGGCAAGCTGGCCAGCGCCCTCAATATCATGGTCGACAAGTTAAAAGACGTGGTGGCCAACGTGCAGAACGCCGCGGACAATGTTGCCTCGGGCAGCCAGGAGCTTTCGGCCAGTTCCGAAGAAATGAGCCAGGGTTCCACCGAGCAGGCGGCGGCCGCCGAAGAGGCTTCCAGTTCCATGGAACAGATGGCGGCCAACATCAGGCAAAATGCCGACAATGCCCTGCAGACGGAAAAGATCGCCATCAAATCGGCCCAGGACGCCCGGGAAGGCGGCATGGCGGTCAGCGAGACGGTCACCGCCATGAAGCAGATCGCCGAAAAAATAAGTATCATCGAAGAGATCGCCCGCCAGACCAACCTGCTGGCCTTGAACGCTGCCATCGAAGCGGCCCGGGCAGGGGAGCACGGCAAGGGCTTCGCGGTGGTCGCTGCCGAGGTGCGCAAACTGGCCGAACGCAGCCAAAACGCCGCCGGAGAGATCGGCGAACTCTCCTCAAGGAGTGTGGATATTGCCGAAAAAGCTGGAGAAATGCTCAATCGCATGGTGCCCGACATCCAGAAAACCGCTGAGTTGGTGCAGGAAATCGCCGCGGCCAGCAAGGAGCAGGACACCGGAGCGGAGCAGGTGAACCAGGCGATCCAGCAGCTCGACCAGGTGATTCAGCAAAATGCCTCGGCCGCCGAGGAAATGGCTTCGACCTCCGAGGAACTCAGTTCCCAAGCCGAGCAACTGCAGGACACCATCGCCTTCTTTAAAGTCGAAATGCATTCTTCCCAGTCGCAACGCTCGCCGAAAAAACCGGTCGCCGCCAAGGGGAAGGCGAAAGAGATCGTTCATATTTTGACGAAACCGAAAGTCGTGCCGGCAAAGGCACAGGCCGGTGGTGGCGGCTTGCGCCTCGACATGGGCAGCGGCAGAGACAAACTCGATGAGGAGTTTGAAAAATTCTGACCTTTCCCTCCGGTGCGTGGCAAAAACGGCTGCGCACCGGAGAAAAGCTCCCCGTTAATCTTCGGCCTTCCTTCCTTTCCCGTTGACCGCATCTTACTCCCGGCATATCATGCGCCCGAAGTGCGACAAGGCTGCCTCTTGCGAACCACTGCTAAACCAAAGGCCTTCCAACGGGGAGATCGACATCATGGAAATCGAAAAAGACTCCGGCAAAATCGCCAAAACCCTGCGGGTGATGATCCTCGACAAACCGGGCTATCTCGGCAAGCTGACTTCGGCCATCGGCATGCAAGGCAGCAACATCGGCGACATTCGTCTGGTCCGCATGGGGCTGACCCACAACACCCGGGAAATGACCATCTACGTCGACTCCGAGGAACAGATGGAGGGAATCCTCGACAATCTGGCCAAGGTCGAAGGGATCATTGTCGAGGACGTCATCGATCTGGTGCATCAACTGCACGAGGGGGGCAAAATCGCCATGAAGGGAAGGCTTCCCCTCAACAGCATCGGCGATATCCGCAAAATCTATACTCCCGGGGTCGCCGCCATCTGTCGGGATATTCAGAAAAAACCGGAGCTTGCCTATAAATATACGGCCATCCCCAACCAGGTGGCGATCGTCACCAACGGCACGGCGATCCTCGGTCTCGGCGACATCGGCGCGGTGGCGGGGATGCCGGTGATGGAAGGCAAAGCGGCCCTGTTCGACCGGCTGGTCGGGGTCAGCGGCATCCCGATTCTGATCGAGAGCAAGGATCCGGCGGTCATTATCGAAACCATAAAAAACATCGCCACCACCTTCGGCGCCATCAAGCTCGAAGACATCGCCGCTCCCGAGTGTTTCGAAATCGAGGACGTGCTCGACAAGGCCCTCGACATCCCGGTCATGCACGACGATCAGCACGGCACCGCGGTAGTGGTGCTGGCCGCGCTGCTCAACGCCACCAAGTTTTCGGGTCTGATGCTGAGCAAATCGGCCATCGGCGTCATCGGCCTCGGCGCGGCGGGAATGGGAATTTCCAAACTGCTGCTGTCGTACGGAGTAAAAAAAGTCATCGGCACCGACCTCAACCAAGCCGCCTGCGAACGCCTGGTGGCGGCCGGCGGCGAATCCGGCACCCTGCTGGATGTGATGGAAGGAGCCAACATCGTCATCGCGACCACCGGCTGTCCCAAGTTGATCAAGCCTTCCATGGTGAAGAAGGGACAGGTGATCCTGGCCCTGTCCAACCCCAACCCGGAAATCACCCCCGAAGACGCCGTTAAGGCCGGAGCCGCTTTTGCCGCCGACGGCAAGAGCGTCAACAACGCCCTCGGTTTCCCCGGCATCTTCCGCGGCGCCCTTAACGCCCGGGCCCGCACCATCAACAACAAGATGAAGATCGCCGCCGCCAAAGCCATCGCGATCTGCGCCGAAGAGGGCGAACTGGTGCCTTCCATCCTCAACGATGAAGTTCACCAGAAGGTCGCCGAAGCGGTCGAGCGGGCGGCCCTCGAATCAGGCGTCATCAAACCCTGGGAATAAGCCTTCGTCAGGGCCGGAGAAGTTTTTCTCCGGCCCTGACGAACGCAACCCTCCGACCAACCCCGGCGGAACGGATTTGCGACCTCCGGATTGTCGATCCAGGTTCAATGGGCTTCCTTCGAACCTTCTGCTTCGCCCTCCCACGATTGCGATTTTGCGGCCTCTGATACTTATTTTTTCCATCGGCATGCCGATTTCGGGAACACCGTCCTTACAGCTGGCCCGGATCATTTCGGCATTCACGCCATCCGGCAACATCAACCGCCGCCGGAATGCCCCGAAATGCGCCTCGTGCATGAGATACTCATTGCCCTGCCCGCAACCCACTCAACCGTCCTCTGGATCAAATTTATTCTTGACACATTCGCTAGACTTCAATAAAACTCTTAACAACAATCACCTGGAGGAAAATATCCATGAAGTTTTCGACCAAAAGCCGCTACGGACTGCGTGCCCTATTCGACATGGCCTATAATTCAGGCAACTTGCCGACGCAGATTAAAGACATCTCCCGCCGTCAGGACATTTCTCCCCGCTACCTCGAACAGATCTTTCAAGACCTGAAGAAGGCCGGCCTGATCAAAAGCCGCCGTGGTCCACAGGGCGGCTATTTTTTGGCCAAGAAACCCGAGGAAATTACCGTCAAGCAGATTCTTCTGGCGGCCGAGGGGGATTTGACCCTGGTTTCCTGCGCGCGGGAGGACGCCCCCCAGAAGGGCAAATGCGAGTTCGACAGCCGTTGCGTGACCCAGCAGATCTGGGCCGAGGCAACCCGCAAGCTGGCTGCTTACTTCGATTCGGTGACGCTCAGGGATCTCTGCGACCAGGGCAAGACACTGGGCCTGGAAAAAGAGCTCGACCACCGCTTCATGTATTACATCTGACACCTCTTCACACGGAGAGATTTATGCCTACATCCATCAGTAACACCACCTTGGGGCAGATCGGCCAGACTCCCCTGGTTAAACTTTCCCGCCTCAGCGACCCGGCTTGCGCCACCGTCTGGGGCAAACTCGAATCAGCCAACCCCGGCGGCAGCGTCAAAGACCGCATCGCCCTGGCCATGATCGAACAGGCCGAGCAGGAGGGCCGGCTCAAGCCGGGCGCAACCGTCGTCGAACCGACCAGCGGCAATACCGGCATCGGCCTGTCGCTGGTCTGTGCCATCAAAGGCTACAAATTGATCCTGACCATGCCCGACACCATGAGTCTCGAACGCCGTCGGCTGCTCGGGGCTTACGGTGCCGAACTGGTGCTCACTCCCGGCGCCCAGGGGATGCGGGGCGCCATCGACAAGGCCGAAGAGATTGTCGCGGCGAAAAAAGGATTCATGCCGCAACAGTTCAAAAACCCGGCCAATCCCCGGATTCATGAACAAACCACCGGCCCTGAAATCGTCGCCGCTCTCGACGGCAGCATCGACGCCTTCGTCGCCGGAGTCGGCACCGGCGGCACCATCACCGGGGTCGGCCGCGTGCTGCGGGCCCACCATCCCCAGGTTTTTATCGCCGCGGTCGAACCGACCGATTCGCCGGTGCTTTCCGGAGGCGATCCCGGCCCCCACAAGATCCAGGGAATCGGCGCCGGTTTCGTCCCCGACGTGCTCGACACCGGTATCTACCAGGAAGTGATCACCGTCAGCAACGACAACGCCATCGCCACGGCACGCAAACTGGTCCGCACCGAAGGGCTGTTCGTCGGCATCTCGTCCGGCGCCAACGTCTTCGCCGCCCTGCAGGTGGCCCGCCGCTTCAAACCGGGACAGAACGTGGTAACCATTCTCTGCGACACCGGCGAGCGGTATTTGTCGACGGGAATTTACGACTGATCGGCGCCTTTTGTCATTCAACACACGCAGGGCATGGAGTCGACTTCGCGGTATGAATGTCTCCGTGCCCTTGGCGTTTTATGCTGCGACCGGATACCATGTCACTGGACGAAAGATACGAAAAACTCCAAGAACTGCTGCGAAAAATGGGATCGGTGGTGGTCGCTTTTTCCGGCGGCGTCGACTCCACCTTTCTGCTGCGGGTAGCGGCCGACGTGCTCGGAGCCGACCGGGTGCTGGCCCTGACCGCCACTTCGCCGACCTACCCGCGGTACGAATTCGACCAGAGCCGGGCGCTGGCCGCCGCATTCGGCGTCCGCCAGCTGGTGGTCGAAAGCGATGAGCTGAAAATCCCCGGATTTGCCGCCAACGACCGCCGGCGTTGCTATCACTGCAAGAAAGAGCTCTTCTCCATCTGCCGGGACAAAGCCGCCGAGCTCGGTTTCGCCTGTATCCTCGACGGCTCCAACACCGATGACCTCGGCGACTTTCGTCCCGGCCGCGAAGCCGCCGCCGAGCTGCAGGTCCGGTCGCCCCTGATGGAAGCAGGGCTCGGCAAGGATGACATCCGCCAGCTCAGCCGCCGTCTCAACCTGCCGACCTGGGACAAGCAACCCTTCGCCTGCCTGTCGTCCCGGTTCCCCTACGGCACCGAAATCACCGCCGAGCGGCTGGCCCGGATCGACCGCTGCGAGACCCTGCTGCGACAGCGGAACTTTCGCAACTACCGGGTCCGCTACCACGGCGATACCGCCCGCATCGAGGTTGCCCCGGCCGAAATTCCGCGCCTGCTCGACGAAACCCTGCGAGAAGAGATCGTCCGCGAGTTCAAGTCCGCGGGTTTCACCTACGTCGCCCTGGATCTGCAGGGGTACCGCACGGGAAGCATGAACGAGACCACGCCTTGACACATTAAACCCACCAGCACCACGGAGGGACCATGCAGAGAACCAGTGCCTTACTTGCCGTCTGTTTCTGCGCCGGCCTGATTGCCGCCCTCTTCAACAGCCTGGCCGCCTGGCTCGGCGGGGCCTGGGGAATCGCCTCCCTGGCCGGGGTTTCGCTGGCCCCGGAATTCACCAAGGCCTGGCTCTATCCCCGCCTGGTCTGGGGCGGCATCTGGGGGCTGACCTACTTCATCTCGGTGCGCCCCCTGCGCCAGCGATGCCACTGGGTTCGCAAAGGGTTGTGGTTCAGCCTGCTCCCCACCACCGCCCAGCTCTTTTTCATCTTTCCACAATCGACCCCCTACGGCATGCTCGGCCTCGGCCTCGGCGCCCTGACCCCGGTCTTCGTCATTTTCTACAATCTGATCTGGGGCTTCTTCACTGGCGTCTTCGCCCGCCTGCTCTGGGGACGCGGGTGACCCGCACGCCTGTCCGAACCTGGCTGCGAGCGGCTCTGCTCGTCCTTTTCATCGCTCTGGCGCCAAGCTTCGCCGGGGCGGAACAACCAGCCTCTTCCGGAACCGTCTCCTGGATTTATGACGGCGACACCCTCAAAATCGACGGCATCGGCAAAGTCCGGCTGCTCGGCATCGACACCCCCGAAAAAGACGACTCGCCCCGGGATCGCTACCTGCAACAACAGGGAGTTTCGAGCACCACCCTGCGCCGCATCGCCAAAGCGACCCTGAAGTTCAACATCAGCGAAGTCAAAGGGAAAAAGGTATGTCTGCAATTCGACGATGAGCGCCAGGACCGCTATGGACGCACCCTGGCCTACGTCTATCTTCCCAACGGCTCCCTTCTCAACCGATTGCTCATCGAAAAGGGCTACGCCGTGGTCTACCGACGCTTCGACTTCAAGTTGAAAGACGATTTTCTACGAGCCGAAGCCGAATCCCGCCGCCAGCGTCATGGCCTCTGGCACTAGCTGCCATCATTCCGTCCTTGCGCGGCCCTGGCCATATCGATTGGCCGATGCTGAGTTTCCGGCTACTGTCAATTGTCGCTGGACGGATTTGTTAAAATAATTTATAACTACGACTTCTCCGAATCGTACGGCCTACCGGGATACTCCCCAAGGTCTGCGATCTACGGGTTCGGCTGGAAACGGCCGCGCCTCCCTTTTGGAAAGGAGAACCCCCGATTGCGCCATTGTCGCGTCGGCACAGGGTCCTTTTCCATTGTGAAAAGGACCCTTTTTTTATGCCCGGGCAGAGGGATCATGTTACTTCCCGTCCCAATCGCCCGGGGCGGATGGCGTCAGCCGATACGATAACTACCTGTATTTTGGGATCGTTAATTTCAATCACAACTACCATCAAAGCGAGGCCGCATGACGTCCCTGAATTTGAAAGATCGGAAACTATTTCGCCAACAATGTTATGTCGACGGGCAGTGGGTCGATGCCGACAACGGCGCGACCCTGCCGGTCACGAACCCGGCGACCTGGGAGAAACTGGGGACCATCCCGAAGATGGGGGCGAGCGAAACCCATCGCGCCATTGACGCCGCCAGTCGTTCTTTTCCGGCATGGAAGGAAAAAACCGCCCAGGAACGCGCCCGTCTCTTACGCAAATGGTTCGAACTGGTGCTGGAAAACCAAGGGGATCTCGCTATCCTGATGACCGCCGAGCAGGGAAAACCTTTGGCCGAATCCCGGGAAGAAATCGCCTATGCGGCGTCGTTCATCGAGTGGTTCGCCGAGGAAGGCAAACGCATTTACGGGGACGTGATCCCCTCGCATCAACAAGACAAACGGATTCTGGTGCTAAAAGAGCCGATCGGGGTCTGCGCGGCGATCACGCCCTGGAACTTCCCGGCAGCGATGATCACCCGTAAGGCGGGACCAGCCCTGGCTGCCGGTTGCACCCTGGTCGTCAAGCCGGCGACCGCGACCCCCTATTCGGCTCTGGCGCTAGCCGAACTCGCCCATCGGGCAGGCATTCCGGCCGGAGTTTTCAATGTGGTCACCGGCTCGTCGGGCGCCATCGGCGGCGCATTGACGGCAAACCCGCTGGTGCGAAAGCTGACCTTCACCGGTTCGACCGAGATCGGCAAGCAGTTGATCGTCGCCTGCGCCGGCACCGTCAAAAAAGTCTCCATGGAACTGGGCGGGAATGCGCCATTTATCGTGTTCGACGATGCCGACCTCGATGCCGCGGTGGAGGGCGCCCTGATCTCCAAATTTCGCAACACGGGTCAGACCTGCGTTTGCACCAACCGTTTTCTGGTTCAGGACGGGGTATATGACGCCTTCGCCCACAAGCTGGCTACCGCAGTGAATAAAATGAGCATCGGCAATGGCTTATTGGGTGAAACCCAGCAGGGCCCCCTTATTGACATGGGTGCGGTGGAATCGGTTGAACAATATATCGCCGACGCGCTACGAAAGGGCGCCCGCATCCTCACGGGAGGCAAACGTCACGCCCTGGGAGGCTGTTTCTTCGAACCAACGGTGTTGGTCGACGCCACTCCTGAAATGAAAATTGCCAAGGAAGAGGTTTTCGGACCCGTTGCTCCTCTTTTTCGTTTCAAAACCGAGGAAGAAGCTATTCATATGGCCAACGATACCGAGTTCGGCCTCGCTTCCTACCTATACAGCCGCGACATCGGTCGCATCTGGCGCGTTGCCGAAGCGATCGAATCGGGTATTGTCGGTGTCAACACGGGCTTGATTTCAACCGCCGTAGCGCCATTCGGAGGGGTAAAAGAATCGGGCACCGGCCGGGAGGGCTCCAAATACGGCATCGACGATTTTTTGGAGATCAAATACCTGTGCCTGGGTGGAATCAAGTAATAGAGAAGGCTCTCCAAAATCTGGAGAGCCTTTTTACCGTCCGAACATAGAAGAAAATCGTCGCGATTTTCCTGAATTAGTAAATCCGAGCATGAGGAGAGCGGTCAGGGTCGGGCTACCGACGAGAATCCAGAGGGTGGCCCCCTGCAACAGCGGGCGAAATCCTTGGTTGATGCTGATCTCACTACTCAGGTACGGCATTCCTCTCTTGAACTGCCTGGACGGATGATCCTTTTCGCCTGAAAACCCGGACCAAGGGCGGCGCAAGCCGCCCCCTGGTCATGGTCGCAGTCCATTCACCGGGCTAAAATCGTTCGAACTCAGCGTCCAGACCATCCCTTGCCGCGCCCATTTCCAGCTGCAACCCTTTGGGCGCGACCTTCGAAACGACCACCGGTTTGGGCAACATACCGGTGCCGGCTTTCATTCTCGCCCCTGCGGCAGCTGCGGGCTTTACCGGACCCCTGGCCCTGGTTGGGGTTGCTTTCTGGGCGCCATCGATTTTAAAGAACCCGATGATGTTCTGCAGGTATCCGGCGTGAGAGTTCAGTTCCTCGGCGGTTGCGGACATTTCTTCGGAAGCCGAAGCGTTCTGCTGGATCACCTGATCGAGCTGCTGGATCGCCTTGTTGACCTGGTCGGCGCCGGCATCCTGTTCCTTGCTGGCTGCGGCGATTTCCTGGACCAACTCGGCGGTCCGCTGGATGTCCGGCACCATTTTCTCCAGCATCTGTCCAGCTTCCACGGCAATCTCCACGCTGCTGCCGGAGAGGTCGCTGATTTCCGCCGCCGCCGCCTGACTGCGTTCGGCCAGCTTGCGTACCTCGGCGGCCACCACCGCAAAACCCTTGCCGTGCTCACCCGCGCGGGCCGCCTCGATGGCGGCGTTCAGGGCCAGCAGATTGGTCTGGCGGGCAATCTCCTCGATGATGGATATCTTCTCGGCGATGTCCTTCATGGCATGGACCGTTTTGGCCACCGCTTCCCCGCCCCGCTTGGCGTTCTGCGCCGACTGCAGGGCGATCTTTTCGGTCTGCATGGCATTATCGGAGTTCTGGCGGATATTGGCGCTCATCTGCTCCATGGAAGCCGATGCCTCTTCGGCTGCGGCCGCCTGCTCGGTGGCCCCCTGGCTCATCGCCTCGGAGTTGGCCGAGAGTTCCTGGCTGCCGGAGGCCACGTTATCCGAGGTCCCTTTGACATTCTCCACCACGTCCTTGAGTTTGCCCGACATGGCATTGAGGGCATCCGCCAACTGCCCCACCTCGTCCTTCGAATGCACATCCAGTATCTGGGTCAGGTCCCCGGCGGCGATCACCTCGGCAAACCG
This sequence comes from Desulfuromonadaceae bacterium GWC2_58_13, assembly GCA_001825565.1. Taxonomy (GTDB): domain Bacteria; phylum Desulfobacterota; class Desulfuromonadia; order Desulfuromonadales; family Trichloromonadaceae; genus Trichloromonas. The sequence continues at coordinate 44,685 of MHXM01000159.1, read as the reverse complement.
CACCCCTTTAATGATGGGCCGGACAATGCCGCCGGCGGCGAACCACAGGAGCAGAACGGCCAGAGCGACGACCGCCACGCCGGCAACGATCTGCCCGAACGCACTGCTGCGACCGCGCTCGGTCAACTGGGTATCCAGGGCCATGGCCTTGGCCAGGATGATCTTTTCCGGAACCTGGATCATGACCGACCAGGGCTTGCCGGTCTGGCCGAGGGCGATCGGAGCAACCGTCTCGACCATGCCGGTCTTTTCGTTGGTCCGCACCATGGCCTCGCCGGACTGTACGAATTTGAGGATATCTTCCCAGCCTTCGGACATCATCTGTTTCAAGGGGCCGCCGATCATGTCCGGATGCTCGCTTTGCGCCGCCAGCAGGCCGTTGTCGGCAATGATGGAAACCTGACCCTGGCCGTCGAACAGTTCGCTATCGACCTTGCGGGCGATATCCTGGACGAAATCGAGATTGTAGTCGGCGCCGGCGACACCGTAAAACTGGCCGTCGACCAGAACGGGAACCGACATGGTGACCAGCCAGACCTGCTTGCCCTGCACGATATAGGGGAGCGGACCGAGTACGCTTTCCTGGTGCTGATCCCGCGGAGTGATATACCAGCCTCCCTTGAGCACGCCGTTGGGATGCTTGGCATCGGTGTCGTATTCGACCAGGGGTTGAACGGCGATTTTGCCCGACTCATCCCGGGTCCAGTAGGGAGTAAAACGCCCGGTTTCCGCATTATTGCCGTCCCCGTCGGCGCGGAAATCCACGTCGCGGCCGTCGATGGCGTTCGGCTCCCAGCAGGAATAGGTTCCGTTGAACCCCTGGTTGCGCTTCAAAACGTTGAGCAGCACGGCATTAACCTGGTCGCGGCCGATCTTCAGCGATTCCTTGCCGTCCGAGGGCTGCTGTTTGCCTACCTCAAAGGTATTGGCCATGGTTCGGGCGGCATCCAGCGCCAGGTCAAACTGTTCCTGAACCTTGCCGGCCTGTTCGCCGGCCAGGTTCTCCAGGCCCTGCATGGTGGTTTCCTTCTGCAGGGTCGAGACCTGCGCCGAAACCATGTCCTGGGTATTTTTGGCGGAGTACAGCCCGTAAACCACCAGCACCGAAACCGCCGACAGCAAACAAAGCCCGGCGATCACGGCAATCTTCATCTGAACCGACTTGAAATGCATGTTTCCCTGTTCCTTTCCCCCTGTGAATTGCTGTTATTTATGACTTATTTTATTGCCAATAGATTGTTTCGATCGGATAAACCGACCGGCAGCAAACCATGTTCCGTATACTTTTTAGACATATTATTTTCCCATAATCTCGCTTAACATATAAAAATCACAGGGATATTTTTTTGAAATAAGCTGGCGGGACAATCTGTAGGGGCAAGTTGGGCGGGCTTGAAATCAATCATTTGTCAAGAAAGCGACATTTTACGCCTTGTAGCTTGACTTTTAATGTTACCGGCGGAAAAGGTTGACGCTCGAACCGCTTGACCGACGTTCTTTGCTGGACTACATTGCTAACAGGTTGTTGAAAAACCATTCGTCCAAGCCATTGAGTTTACTAGAATATGCTAATAACGTTGCAACAGGAAACCCCATGCCATCCAAAACCCATCTGATTTATTTTTCGCCGACCAAAACCACCAAGAAAATCGTCGAAGGAATTGCTGCGGGGCTCGGCTCAGGGGAGATCGAGCATTATGATCTGACCCGGATGGAGCACGGCCTCGACCTTCGGCTCTCCGACGGGGTTGCCGTCATCGGCGTCCCGGTTTATGCCGGCCGGGTCCCGGAAGTTTGCCTGGAACGGATGAAGAACCTGTCGGCGGCCGGGGTTCCTGCCCTGCTGGTGGCGCTTTACGGCAACCGTGAATTCGAAGATGCGCTGGTGGAATTGCGCGACCTGGCCATCTGCAAAGGGTTTTCGGTGATCGCCGCCGGCGCCTTCATTGGCGAGCATTCCTATTCGACGGGCGCGCAGCCGATCGCCGTCAACCGCCCCGATGAATCGGACCTGCGAAAAGCAAGGGAGTTTGGCGCGGCCATTGCCAAACGGATGGAGAAGAACAGCCGCTTGGAAACGCCGGCGATGCCGGGCAACGTCCCCTATCGGGAGCGGCTGCCCCTGGGTGGCATCGCCCCGGAGACCGACCGCGACCGGTGCAATCTCTGCGGCGCCTGCGTCGAGGTCTGCCCGACCTTCGTCATCGCGGCGACGGACGAAGTCACGACCGAGGCGGAGAACTGCATTCTGTGCTGTGCCTGCGTCAAGGATTGTCCCGAAGGGGCCAGGGCGCTGAACCATCCGGTGGTCGAAGGGAGACGGGAGATGTTGATCAAAAACTGCAGCAAGCGCAGGGAACCGGAACTCTTCTTTTGAACCCGGCCGGGGCGGCTCCTTCGATCTTTTTTAAGGAATCAAACCGCTATCAGAACCGAGAAAAGCCCAACCCCAGCGCCGGGTTGGGCTTTTCTTTTCATGAACGCTTTCGGATGATCTTCCCGACGAATCCGGCGCCGGTCAGCCATCCTCCTGCGCCTGTTTCACCCACGCCAGACATGCCAGCGCCAGGACCGTCACCAGCAGCAGCACCAGCAGAAACCCCAACCAGCCCCAGCTGCGGTAGGCATAGCCGGGGAGGTAGGAGCCCAGCGCCCCGCCGCCATAGTAAAAGGAGACATACAGGCCGTTGACCATCCCTTTATTGTCGGGCACCAGCCGGTTGACCCAGCCCGACGCAGTGGCATGAACCAGAAACATCGCCGCGCAGAACAGGAACATGTCGACAAACAGCAACTCCACCCGCTGCGCCGTGAGGCCGAGCAGGGTCAGGGCGAACACCACCAGGCCCAGGGCCATGGCCCGACGCTCGCCGCCGAGCCAGCGGCCGATAGCCACCGCTCCCAAGGCCGAACCAATCCCCATGACATAGCCGCTGTACATCAGGCCGATGCGCAACTCGTTGGCTTGTGAGTAGAGTTCGGTGAGCCGGAAGGGGAGAAAGTTCATCACCCCGGCGAAGGTGAAAAACAGACAGAACACCAAAAGATAGAGCGGCAGCGCCCCCGGTTGCCGCAGCACCTCGAACACCAACCGCCGATGGGGGCGCACCAGGTTGAGAACCGCAGCTTCGGGTAGCCGCCGCAACAGAAAAAAACAAAGCAAAAAGCTCGCTGCCAGCACCAGAAAGCTGTACCGCCAGCCGAAACTGGTGGCGATCAGCCCCGAGCAGGCCCGTCCGAGAAATCCACCGAGGATGGTGGCGGAAATGTAGATCGCCATGATTCGCTGAACTTCGGCCCCCTTGGAGAGGGTCGAAAGCTGGGTCATCAGCGAAGTGAGGATGGCTGGAACCAGCAGCCCCTGCAGCAGCCGCAAGGCCATCAATTGGGAAAAATCCGGGGCAAGGTAAAATGCGACCTCGGAAACGGCCAACAGCAGCACCGCTCCGCGCAACAAGCGCAGAGCGGCAAACGATTCCAACAGGTAGCCGTACACCAGCGGCGCCAGGCAAAGGGGGATGAAGGTCACCGTGGTCAGGGCGGCGGCCGCCTCGCGACTGACCCCGAACTCGGCCATCAGCACGGGCAGCAACGGCTGCGGGGCGTATAGGGCAGAGAGGGTCAGGATGGTGGTTAAAATCAGCGCCGGCATGGCATCACCCTTCTGGTTGTTGCTGCATCCTCCCCCGGTTTGCGCCGCGACGGTTTCCGCGCTCCGCCGGAATCCGGGAATACCGGCGGAAACCCCGCCATAAAAAAACCGACCCCCGGCCGGTTTTTAATCTCTCGCGATTCAAGCGATTATTCAATGGTGATCTCGATCTGTCGCGGCTTACCCTGATTTTTTTTCGGCAACACGATCTTCAAAACTCCCTTGTCGCAACGAGCCCTGGTGTGTTCCGCATCCACGGCGGTGGGGAGGGAAAAGACCCGCCTGAAACTTCCGTATCCCCGCTCAATCCGCTGGTAATTCTGCTTATTTTCCTCTTTTTCAAGGCGCCGCTCCCCCTGGATGATCAGGGTGTAATCCTCGATCTGAACGTCGATATCCTCCTGTTCGACCTCGGGAATCTCCATTTTAACCACCACTTCCCGGTCATCTTCGTAGATATCCACGGGCGGCTGCCAGAGCCCCTGCTCGAACGGTTCGCCGGCGACCCGGTCTTGGCTCATTTCCAACAAACGGGTCATCTGGTCCTGCATGGCCCTTAGCTCGGGCCAGGGATCCCACTTGACTATCGCCATCGTGCTCCTCCGCAAAAAAATGAATGGATGGGACCAAGGCTATAATCTTGCCATTTTATTACGAGAGTTGCAACCGACTCGCCTGGAATGATTAAACTCATGCCGCCCGGCACAAATTGATGCTAGCGCTACCAAAATAACAATGTTATAAATATCTAATTCAAGATGCCATTAATTGCAATCGTAGGTAAGGAGACATGGCTCATGGAGGTACAGATTCGTGAACTGTTCCGGCAATGGGGCGATGACGATGAAAGGCTTTCCGTCGGCATCGAAGAATTGGCCCTGAAGCAGGGTTCCGCGGTTTACCAGGAGACGCTGCGCCAGTTGACGTCCAAAACCTACGATCAGGAAACTGCCCGCCGGCACTGGCAACTCGCTCTGCAGCACCGGGATCGCCTGTTTCCCGGCGGTCGCCCATTCAACGGGCTGCGCCCTGCCCTGCTCGACTACCTGCACTCGGTGGCCCGGGAAATGCGCGATCCCCGCATCGTTGAAGCCGGCCAGCTCGAGAACATTCGCCAAGCCTCCATCACCGATGGATTGACCGGACTCTATCATCAGACCTATTTCAAGGCTCACCTCGAAAAGCTCACCAGCGTTCCGGCAGGAATGGCAAACAAAACCTTTGCCGTGGTCATGTTCGACCTCGACCACTTCAAGCAGTACAACGATCGTTGCGGACATCTGACCGGCGATTACGCCCTCAAGCTGACCGCCGAGCAGTTGCAACTCAACCTTCGCCCGGGCGATATGGCCTGCCGCTACGGAGGCGAGGAATTTGCCCTGCTGCTCTACCGATCCAACATTCACGAAGCCTATGATCTGGCGGAACGGTTCCGATGCGCGATCGAAGAAACCGATTTCCCCGGTCAAGAAATGATGGACAACCAAAACCTGACCATCAGCGGCGGCATCGCCATCTACCCGAACGATTCAACCTCGGCCTCCGAACTGCTCGCCCACGCCGACAAGGAATTATACCGGGCCAAGGAACAGCGAAACATCATCAGCCCTTCACCGAACGGTCAACGCCAGGAAATCCGCCTCAAAATGCAGTCGCTGGTTGAATTCGCCCTCGACCCCCGAGATACGTTTCAACCCGGACTGAGTTTCGACATCAGCAGCACCGGTCTCTCCTTCGGCTGCAGCCCGGAACAGATCCAGACCGGCAGCGTCATCTGCATGCGTTTAAAACAGCCGTTCTGGCCCACCAACTGGGAACTGCGCGGCACGGTTCGCAATATCCAGAAACGCAACGATACCGCCATGGTTCGGGTCGGCCTTGAATTTGACGAAAGCCCTGAGAACATCTGGTTACTGCTGCCGGAACGCCCGCAACCGTTCAAAAAATTCACACTCCCACCGAACGAACCGGAAGATTAATACGCCCCGTCTGAAAACAGTTCCGTAATAAGCCATTACATTTCGGTCAGTTGCCAGACCGCCGACGGAAATGTTGGATTTTTGATGGATTCAGGCAATTGTCTGCCGCCCGCGCCTGTGATAACCTTCGTCATTCCCTGACCAACCATAAGGAGACGCGGGATGTCTGCAACTGTCTACTTGGCCGACCCGAGGGCCGGCCACAAGGAAAATCTTTTCACCAAGCTGGAGCGCCTGCTGGAGCGGGCCGGACTTGACCATATTGTCGACCGTGACGAACTGGCCGCCATCAAGATCCATTTCGGCGAAAAAGGCGGTCACGCCTTTATCCGTCCGGTGTTCATCCGCCGCATCGTCGAACGGATCAAGCAGCTCGGCGGCAAGCCGTTTCTGACCGATTCCTGCACCCTCTACCCGGGAGAACGCAAAGAGGCGGTTTCGGCCCTGTGTTGCGGCATCGAAAACGGCTTTGCCTACGCCGTGGCCGGTGCCCCGCTGATTATGTGCGACGGCCTGCGCGGTCATTCGTCCCGGCGCGTGCCGGTCGCCGGCGAGATGTTCGAAACCGTCGACATCGGCCTGGAAATTCTTGAAGCCGACGTTCTGATCGCCGTTTCCCACTTCAAATGCCACGAGCTGACCGGTTTCGGCGGCGCGCTGAAAAATCTCGGCATGGGCTGTTCCAGCCGTCAGGGCAAACTGGAGCAGCACTCGACCGTCGCCCCGGAGGTGGATGAGCAAACCTGTACCGGCTGCGGGGTCTGCCTGCGTGCCTGCGCCCACCAGGCGATCCTCGTCGGCGGCAAGGCCCGCATCGACTCCCAGCGTTGTGCCGGCTGCGGACGCTGCATCACCGTCTGCGAGACGAAATCGATCAAGATCCAGTGGAACGAAGAAGCGGCCCTGGTGATGAAAAAAATGGCCGAGTACGCCAAGGGGGCGTTGAGCGGCAAGGCGGGCAAGACCCTGTTCGTCAACTTCGTCACCCAGGTATCTCCGTCCTGTGACTGCTACGGCCATTCCGACGCCCCCATCGTCCCCGATCTCGGTATCCTGGTTTCCACCGATCCGGTCGCCCTCGACCAGGCCTGCGCCGATCTGGTCAATCAAGCGCGGGGACTTCCCGACACCGCCCTGAGCAGCGGCTTTGAGCCGGGGGGCGACAAGTTTCGCGGCATCCATCCCGAAATCGACTGGACCATCACCCTCGACCATGCCGAAAAAATCGGCATCGGCACCCGCCGCTACACCCTGATCAGATTGGAACCCAAGGGAACGGGCTGGTAATCCATTCACGGCGAAAGTGACTCGTTTTTATGGAAATCACCTTTCCGGGCGGGGTAGTCGTTGAGGCCCGGCACGAATCGTTCACCATCCGCACCGACCAGCCCGAAGCAGATGGCGGAGGCAACTCGGCTCCCGCGCCGTTCGCCCTTTTTCTCGCCTCGCTGGGAACCTGCGCCGGATTTTACGCCCTGACCTTCTGCCAGCAACGACAGATCGACACCACCGGACTAAAACTGAACCTGACCTGGGAACGGGACAACGAACTCCACCGCCTGAGCCGGATCGGCCTCGCCGTCACCCTGCCGGAGGGCTTTCCGCCCAAGTACCGGCAGGCGATCCTCAAGGCCATTGACCAGTGCACGGTCAAGCGGACCATTCTGGCCCCGCCGGAATTCACGGTTTCGGTTGTCTGACCTTACAGGGAGGGATGGACGCCGGGCGCCGGTGGTGGAACGGCCGCCATGGAACACTCGACAGCCAGGGCCGTCAGCAACGCTTCGGCGTCCCGTCGACGGGATACCGGAAAGGCGATTTCCACCAGCGCTTCGCGGTTGTCGAGGGTGCGAACAAACGCCAGGCCGTCGTAACTCTCCAGAATAAACCGCAAGTAGCCGATTTCGGCGCGGGCGATCCGAAAGTATAATTTATTAAATTCGTGCATTTTCCACTCGGAAACAGCCGGAGTCCCCTTCACAAAACTCCGCCGGATGATAAACTGATGTAGTTCATGAATGATTGCTAAATTTTGTTTTTACTTGACGGAGCCTTCACCTGTCGTTATTCTCACTGAAGAATTTTTAGCGGTATTAAAATGATCATTGCCGTACCCAAAGAAATCAAGACCCGGGAATACCGGGTCGGAATGACGCCGGCCGGGGTGCGAACCCTGGTCGAAGACGGCCATCGGGTTCTGATTGAAACCTCCGCCGGAGCCGGTAGCGGGATCACCGAGGAACAATACCGAGCAGTGGGCGGCGACCTGATCGACTCGGCCGCCGAACTCTATGCCAGGGCGGAGATGATCGTCAAGGTCAAAGAGCCGTTGCCGGCGGAATACGCGTTGCTGCGCCAGGGACAGATTCTGTTCACCTACCTGCACCTGGCGCCGGCTCCCGCACTGACCCGCATGCTGCTCGATCGGCAGATCACCGGGATCGCCTATGAAACGGTGCAACTCGAAGACGGCTCGCTGCCGCTGCTGCATCCGATGAGCGAAGTAGCGGGGCGGATGTCGGTTCAGGTGGGTGCCCATTTTTTACAGAAGGAAAACGGCGGCAAAGGGGTGTTGCTCGGCGGCGCCCCGGGGGTTCGCCCCGCCCGGGTGGTCATTCTCGGCGGCGGCACGGTGGGCGGCAACGCTCTGCGCATTGCGGTCGGGATGGGGGCCACCGTCACCGTCATCGATCTCGACTCGCGGCGGCTCAGCTTGCTGGACGACCATTTCGGCAACCGCATTCATACTCTGATGAGCAACTCGCAAAACATCGAGGATGAGGTGCGCCGGGCCGACCTGCTGATCGGAGCGGTGCTGGTCACCGGAGCGAGGGCGCCGATTCTGGTCAAACGCAGCATGCTCAAGCTGATGGAACCGGGGAGCGTGATCGTCGACGTGGCGGTCGACCAGGGGGGATGCGTGGAAACCATTCACCCGACCACCCACGACAATCCG
>MHXM01000159.1:0-36088 GCA_001825565.1 Desulfuromonadaceae bacterium GWC2_58_13 | reverse complement strand
TAGACGACGTCCTGCACTACGGGGTAGCCAACATGCCGGGGGCGGTCAGCCGCACCAGCACCTATGCCCTGACCAACGCCACCCTTCCGTACATACGCAAAATCGCCACTTTGGGCTTGGCGACGGCGGCCAAAGAAGACGAATCGCTGCGTAAGGGCATCAACACTTTCGGCGGCCTGCTCTGCAACCAGCCGGTGTCCATGGCCCAGGATCTTTCCTGGCAGCCTTGCCCCCTGTAGCCGGCAGGAAAGACACACATTTTCGCAATATCTCTTTTCCAGCCATCAAACCTCCTCCAGAGTAGGCTGATTCCCCGAAAATGAGATATTTTTGCGCCCCCCGGGTTCCCCGCCCGGGGTTTTTTTTGCGCGGTGTTTGAACAAGGGGCGGCGCTTGCTCCGCCCTGGGCGCGGCAAGCAGCGCCCCTACCCGGACACGGCAAACGTATCGATCAGATACCGGGCAATGCTGCGCTTGGGCGGCAAGACCGGCAGATCGGTGACGGCGAACCAGCGGGCATCTTCGAGTTCCTTCTCTTCCACCCGGATTTCGCCGCCGTCATAATCGGCGACAAATCCGGCCATCAATTGACTGGGAAACGGCCAGCTCTGGCTGCCGACATAGCGGATGTTCCGCACCCGGATGCCGGTTTCTTCCAGCACTTCGCGGGTCACCGCCTCTTCCAGGCATTCTCCCCGATCGAGAAATCCGGCCACCAGCCCGTAGCGCCCCTTCACCCATTCGGCCTTGCGCACCAGCAACACCTCGTTGCCGCGCCGCACCAGCACAATAACGCAGGGATGGATGTGGGGGAAATGCAGAGCTCCGCAGGCAAGGCATTTTTTTCCGGATTCGCCCGCCAACCGCGCCATCGAACCGCCACAGCGGCTACAGCAACGGCTGTTGTTTTCCCAATGCAAAACATGGGCGCCCAGCGCCCCCAGCGACAGCAGGTCCAAGGAGAGGAGAGGTTCGCCCGATTGCAGGTTTTCCGCCGTCAGCCCCTCGGGCACCGGGAGGTTTCGCGACACCCGCAATACCCGGCAGGGCTGTGCTCGCCAGCGCCCGATGTAGATCGACCCTTCCTCGCTCAAACCGGCAGGCAGACATCCGCTCGGCAGGTCAAGATCGCGCACCAACAATTCGGAGCCGCGAATCAGCAGCCAGACCCCTTCCCCGCCGGGATCGGCCTCGGGGAGCTCGGGCTGGAAAAGATGCTTGATCGATTCATGATTAAAGGGCAGGTGCAGGGTGGACGGATAATAATCGGGCAAGGGAGACATGTCATTATCTTTCAGGGTCGGGGGCCCGCCTGGCGCGTCTGCCAGAGCAGCAAGGCCAGTTGGGTCTTGCCATCGGGAATCTGGCCGGCGCTCACCATGGCCAGAGCATCGGCCAGTGGCATCGGCAGAACTTCAATGTACTCGTCCGGCTCAAGGGCTTGGGGCGCCGGCTGCAGCCCGGTAGCGACAAACAAGTGGATACGTTCGTCGCAAAAACCAACGGCAGGGAGCATTTCACCGAGTTTGACGACCGTCTCGGCGCGATAGCCGACCTCCTCGACCAACTCCCGCCGCACGCAGGCTTCGGGCGTTTCCCCGGGTTCAAGCCGCCCGGCCGGGATTTCCAGAACCATTGATCCCAGAGCCGGGCGAAATTGACGGATCAGCACCACCCGGCCATCATCGAGCAATGGCAGCACGGCGGCCCCGCCGGGATGATGGACGACCTCGAATTCGGCCCGCCGCCCGTCGGGGAGCCGATGTTCCTCGATGGCCAGGGAGATCAGGCGGCCGTTGAAAATTTCGACGGAGTTTTTCATGGATTGAAAATAACAGGCGGGAACCACAGCGGCAAGGAATTTTACCGTCGCACCGGGAGAAAGGAGGGCAGGCAAAGCCCTCCATCAGGCCGGCTCAGGCGCCTCTTTTTTTTCCCGGTGAATGAAATATAGATTTCGGAGATAGATGTAAAAACCGGTGGATTGACCGACAATGAAAACGATGTCATGGCGGAGGATCGCGTAAACCATCAGCAGAGAGCTTCCCGCCAGGCTGAAATACCAGAACGAGACCGGAATCACGCTTTTCTGGTGTTTTTCCGACTGCAACCACTGAACAAAAAACCGCATGAAAAAGAGGGCCTGGCCGGCAAACCCGAGCACGAGGATAGAAATTTCCGTATTATTCATGACTTTCCCTTATCTTGATCCGCAGGTTTCTTTTTTGCATCCATTGGACCGCCAGAACATCCTGAAACCCCTCGATGCCACGCCGCCAATTGGTGTACTTGGATACCCCGTGCAAACGCGGTCGATGGTTCACCGGAACCTCAATCACCCTTGCCCCTTCGAGCCGCATCAAAGTGGGCAGAAACCGATGCAGGCCCCGAAACATTTTTATCTTTTTCAGCATATCGGCCCGCATGATTTTAAGGGAACAGCCGGTATCGTGTATCGTTTCCCGGGTCATCCAGTTACGAAACGAGTTCCCCACCTTACTGGCGATTTTCTTCGACAGGGGATCCCGGCGATTTTTCCGCCACCCGGTGATCATGTCGTAATCCCCATAATACCTGAGCATGACCGGAATATCGGCCGGATCGTTCTGCAGATCGGCATCCAGGGTGATGACGACATCTCCGCGAGCCTGCTGGAAACCGGCGTAAAGCGCCGCCGATTGCCCGGTGTTCTTCTCGAAAGCGATGCATTGGATTTGGGAATGCTCAGCCGCCAGAGCCCGAATGATGGCAAGACTTTCGTCGGTGCTGCCATCATCGACAAAAAGAATCTCATGGGGGCATATCAGCGGCGACAACGAGGATTGCAGTTCGGCCACCAGTTGTCCGAGGTTTTCAGCCTCGTTGTAAACCGGGACAATCACGGATATCAGTTTCATTTTCTCGCCCGCCTTTTCATTGCAGGGCTGCGACCCGTCGCATCCCAGGATCTTTTCCTTTCGAGATTTGACAATAATTCGAGGTTCCATAGAGCAACCCCTTGCGCTTCTTTTTCAAATAGGGAGCAAACTCCTCAAGCAGACACAACCCCCTGCCTTCCACCGCGGACCGGTCAGCTTCCTCGGCAACCAGAAGAAACGATTGTCCCAGTTCAAGTTTTCGCTTGAACTGGCCGTTATCGAGAACCGGTATCGGACTTCCGAAATAATAAATCAGCTGAATCTGTTCACGGCGATAGGAAAAAACCGGGTCGGTTCCCTGCAAAGAGCGGATTTTTTCGGCAAAAGGCTTAAGCGCTTCAAACCGGTGTTTCTGGGTATGGGGAGGCGCCAGAACCAGAACCGCGAACAGGATCGCCAGCAGCCCCCCGGCCAGCCGGATGAAGAAGGTATGAAAAGATTTCCCCCAACGTTGCCCGAAATCGTCATAAACATCGCTGACCACACAGCCCAGAACGATGGCCAGAAACGGGTAGACGGGAAGCATGTATTTGCCATGCTTGGCGGCAAAACAGGACATGACGATGAACGGCACGCCGAAAGCACAGAGCATAAACCGCTCTCTGGCCGAGGACAGCCTTTTCAGCCAACGCTTCGGCTGGTAAAAAAGGATCAGAATCCAGGGGGCAAAGGCTCCCAACAGATACACGATGTAGGCGTAAAACGGATCCGGCGTGGCGTCTTCATACGCATTGACCACGATATCTTTTTGAATAACCGCATGCAGCGGACTGTCGGGAACGCCATACAGAGCATAAACAAACCAGGAGCCTCCTACCAAGGCAAACAGCGACCATCCCAGCGGATGGACCAGCCCCCTGAACACCTTCCAATCCCGTTGCAGAATGCCGTAGATCAAAAGCGGCGGCAGAAAAAAAACCAGGGCAACCGGGCCCTTGGCCAGGGCCGCAAGGCCCAGGACCGTAAACGAAAGGAACAGATATCTCTGCTTCTCCCGTTGCAGATAATCGAAATACAGCAACAACGCCGAAAAGCAGAGCATCCCGAAAAACACATTGATTTCAGCCCGGCGGGCGTTCATCACGTAAAAATGGGAGCTGATCAGGATCAGGACGCTGAATAATGCCTGCTGACGACCGATATAGCTGCTGACGCGCTGATACAGAAACCCGGTCGTGAAAAGCGCCGCCAGTGCCGAGGGGAGTCGCAATACCCACTCGGCGGTGCTGCCGGACAGTAGACTGAAAAAATTCCCGACCCAGTAAAAAAGGGGGGGTTTTTCGAAGTATAACAATCCGTTTTTCATCGGGGTCAACCACTGGTGGTTGGCCAGCATCTCGCGGACCACAACCAGTCGCCGAGCCTCGTTATGGGAAAGTAAAGGGATCGACCAGATGCCCCAGAAAAACAGCAACAGGGCCGAAGCCACAACGATCAAGCCCAAAACCTTGTGATTTTGGGCCTTGCTGTCGGTAACCGGACCCATCTCTTCAATCTTCAACACATCAGGTCTCACGATATCCATTCGACCAATATCGGTCTGGCCCATTCAAGGAAAATGAGCCGAATGCTAAAATCCTGTAAAAACGAGTGCCACCGTTCACGCCCGCTTTGGCAATCAGGCGGCGGGCATGACCATCACCAACTCGCCGGGCATTGCCCGAAAACGCATCGGCAGCTGGCCGTGAGGGTCGCCATCGATCTGCACCGGCACTCCGTCACCTTGCACCGTCAGCTCCCGGGCCTTGAACAACAACGCCCCGGCCGGAATCAGCGGCCGTTTCAGCAGCATGCGCAGCAGACAGTGAAGCAGTTCCAGACGCCCGGGTCGCTGCAACAGGCAGACCTCGAACTGGTCCTCGGGCAGCGCGGCTCCGGGGGTGAGGGAAAAGCGCCCGCCGTAAAGCCGTCCATTGCCGACGATCAGACCGTAGCCAGAACGCCGGGAACCGTCTTCGAGAAGAACTTCAAGGGGACGTGGAGAATGTTCGAAAAAAACCTTTACGGCGCTGACCAGGTAGGCCAGCTTGCCGAGACGCCGCTTGAGCCGCAGATCGACCCGGAACACCACCTCGGCATCGAATCCGGCGCCGGCCATGAGCAGAAACCGGGTATCGCCGGCCGCCCCAAGACAGATCGGGGTCGGCACGCCGCCCAGGGCAATCCGGCAGGCCCCGGCGATGTCGAAGGGGATGCCCGCCTCAAGGGCAAAAACGTTGGTCGTCCCCAGGGGGACAAAGGCCAGGGGAATGGATGACGGCGCCAGTCCGTTGATGACCTCGTTGAGGGTGCCGTCGCCACCGGCGGCGACGATCAGGTCGAACCCCGCGGATTTCGCTTCAGCCGCCGCCCGGGCGGCATCGCCACGGGCGGCGGTCAGAAAGAGTTCGACCCGGGCTCCCTGCTTCGCCAGGCAGAATTCGGCCTGGCGAATTTTTGCGGTGGCATCGCCGCCGGCAACCGGGTTGGCAATCAGCTTGATATGACGAGGACGGTATTCCGCTTCCATGGCGTACCCTTTTTATTGATTATCAACCAGGGCATTGCCGCCCGGCTGCCCGACCTGCGCCGCATCGGCTTCGGGGATTCCAAGACGACGGCCCCGCAGAGCAAGGATACCCGTCTCGACGTAGGCCAGCAAACGATTTTCCATCTGCCCGACAAGCTCTTTTTCTTTTCGGGCAAGATTTTCGGAACAGGCCGGGGGAAACCCCAGATCGTAGCGGTACAATTGGGGCTTTTCCTTGGGCGCGATCATCAGCAACCGATCCCCCTCGATCAGGGCCACCTGTTCCTCGCCGCCGGATGGCTTGATCACGGCAAAACCTTCATCCTTCAAGGTTGCCGAAAAGAGGTTGCGCCCCCATCCCTGGTGGGGGTCGTCCATGCCGAGCAGGCCGAGAACGCTCGGCCCGATATCGACCTGGCTGGCCACCGTCCGCCGCCGCTCGGCGTGGTCGCCCAGCAGACCCGGCGCGTAAAAGAGCAGCGGCACATGAAAACGGGAGAGCATCATCGGAGTAATCATCGGCGGCGTGCCGAAACCATGATCGCCGGTAATAACGAACAGGGTGTTTCTGAAATAGTCTTCCTGCCGTGCCAGACGGAAGAATTCTCCCAACGCCCAGTCGGCGTAGCGAATGCCGTTAAAGCGGCCCTCGGAGACATCGCCGGTGCGAATCCGCTCGAAGGGCAGCGGTTCGGGAAGGTTGAACGGAGCATGATTGGAGAGGGTTAGAATACTGGAGAAAAACGGACCGCTCTTGGCCATCTCGCGAAATTCCTGGTTGGCCCGGGAGAAAACATCGACGTCGGAGACCCCCCAAACCGGGTCGACAAAAGTGGGATCGACATAATCGTTGGTGCCGATAAAGCGGTCCATGCCGTGCCGGCGGAAAAATCCTTCCTTATTGTCCCAGGAAAACAATCCGTTGTACAAAAACAGCGACTGGTAATCATGCCGGCGCAGCAGGGTCGGCAACCCGGAAAATTCCTGGTTGGCCTCCATCATCTTCATCAGGTATTCGTAACCGGGCAAATTGGGAAAGGACGTCAGGGTCGCGTACACCCCCTGATGGGTGTGAGTCCCGTTGGAAAAGGCCCGTTCGAACAGGATTCCCCGCTCCGCCAGTCGGTCGAACTCGGGAGTCAGCTCCGCAGGAGCGCCAAGGGCGCCGACAAAACGGGCGGAAAAGCTCTCCATGAGGATAACCACCACGTTCGCCGGTCGGTCGGGTTGCCGCTTAAGCAGCGGCGACATCGAACTTTCCCTGCGCAGGAGCGGATATCGGGGATCATCCTGAGCGGTTTCACCGACCAGTGTCAACATGTCGCGACTGGCGGCCAGGGCCGCCTCGGGCGTCATCGATTTGGTCCAGAAGTCCTGCTTGCTGTAGATTTTGTCCCAACCGCTGCGGCCGAGGGTGTAGAGGCCGTTCAGCGCCAGGTGGTTGGCAAAGGTCGACTCGGAAAAAAAGGCGTCCCCCCAGCGTAGCGGTTCATGCCCGACTCCGCCGCGGGAAGCGAATATCATCAGGGCCAGGGCGACGGTCGTCCCCATTACCCTGAGCAGCGATCCCCGGGTGGTCGTGACAACCTGAACGTCGGCAAGGCAGCGCCGGTACAACCAGCGCAACCCGGCCAGAAACACCAGGGCCAGCACCAACCAGATCAGGGCGTAGCGGACCACGGGATATCCGTCCCAGATCATTCCGGCCACGATTTTCGGGTGCCCCACGTATTCGTAGACAAGGGAATTGAACCGGCTCTCAAACTCGCCATAAAACTCGGCTTCGGCCACCCCGAGAAAAAACAGGCCGCCGGCCAGCAGGACGAATCCGCCGAGCACGGCGGAACGGAAACGCGGCGGCAGCAACAGCAACAGCAACAAAGGAATCAGCAGATACGAGCTGACCGCCAGGTCAAAACGCAGACCGACCAGAAAACTCCGCAGCAGGACCCCGGTATCCACCTGGTGGGCGAAATTGACGTTGCGGACCAACAGCAGCAGTCGCAGGGCCGAAAAAACTCCCAGCAGCAAAACATAGACGCCGGCCACAAAACGGGCTTCGGGCGGAAAAAACTGGCGGATTCCATGCAACATGATTTTCATCCACGCACCTTTCCAGAGTTCAAAAATCCGCCGCCAAGTCAAGACGGATCCACATTTTTAATAAAGGGCGTTAATCCCCCCGGATTGCCCGGCAAAAAAATTGGGGCCTTTAACGGAAAAGGCCCCAGAGGCAAATGTGAGAGCGTTGTCGGCTCTTACGGCTTACTATTTCTTGCAACGACCTTGCCAGAAACACAAGTGACTGTTTTCAGATGCAATCGCACCCAAGGAAACGGCGGGCACGTACAAATTCTTGTACCTGGTGGCTGAGAAAGAAGAAAAGGTGCCCAAAATTTGTACGCCCGACTTAATAATTTCAGCCCAGATGGTACTTCTTGAGCTTGTATTGCAGATTGCTTCGACTGATGCCAAGTATTTCGGCGGCCTGAGCCTGCACCCCGCGAGCCTGAACCAGTGCCCGATGGATCAGGTCGGCCTCGATGCGGTCGAGCAGTTCCGGCAGTGGGCGGTCGATTTCGAGGCCGGTCGCGACCACGGCGGGATGGCCCTGGCGATGAAACGACTCGGGAAGGTGTTCCGGCCGCAGGGTATCGCCTTGGCAGAACAGCACGCCCCGCTCCAGAATGTTCTGCAATTCTCTGACGTTGCCCGGCCATGAATAGGCCTGCATGAGGTTGATCGCCGCCGGGGCCACGGATGAGACCCGTCGTCCCAGTTCGAGACTGAATCGTTGTAAAAAACTGAGCGCCAGCAAGGGGATGTCCTCGGGGCGCTCGCGCAGGGACGGCGTTTCGAGAGTCACGACGTTGAGCCGGTAGAAAAGATCCTCGCGAAAGCTCCCTTCCGCGATCATCCGCGAAAGATCGCGATTGGTGGCGGCGACGATACGAACATCCGTTTCAATTTCCGCCGTCCCGCCAACCCGGCGGAACCGCCGTTCCTGCAGCACTCGCAGTAACCTGGGCTGCAGCGCCAGGGGAAATTCGCCGATCTCGTCGAGAAACAGCGTCCCGCCGTCGGCTACCTCAAGCAGCCCGCGCTTGCGTTCCACGGCCCCGGTGAACGCCCCCCGTTCATGGCCGAACAACTCGCTCTCCAGCAGACTTCCGGTCAGGGTCGCGCAGTTGATGGAAACCATCGGTCCTTGCCGGCGGGGACTGGCCAGGTGCAGGGTCCGGGCCACCAGTTCCTTGCCGGTGCCGCTTTCGCCGGTAATCAGTACCGAGGCCCGCGCCGGCGCCACCTGATCGATATCGGCCAGCAGTTTTTTCATGGCCGGACTTTCGCCGAGCAGCGCACGGTCCTGGCTCTGGTGCAGCTGCCGGCGCAAAGCGGTATTTTCTGACTGCAAACGGGCATACCCGAGAGCCTTGTCGACGATCAGCAGAATCTCGTCGTTTTTAAAAGGCTTCATCAGGTAATCGAAAGCCCCGGCCTTCATCGCCGAAAGCGCCGTCTCGACGGTGGCAAAGGCGGTCAGCACAATAAACGGGATCTCGCCGATGTCCTGCCGCACCCGCTGCAGAAAAGCCAGCCCGTCCATGCGCGGCATTTTCAGATCGGAGAGAATCAGCGTCACGCTTTCGCGAGACAGCAGGTCGAGAGCGGCAAAAGGATTTTCGGCGGTTGAAACCCGGTGTCCTTCCGCTTCGAGCAGTTGGGCCAGCACCAC
This sequence comes from Desulfuromonadaceae bacterium GWC2_58_13, assembly GCA_001825565.1. Classification (GTDB taxonomy): domain Bacteria; phylum Desulfobacterota; class Desulfuromonadia; order Desulfuromonadales; family Trichloromonadaceae; genus Trichloromonas. Next base: position 26,925 of record MHXM01000159.1, on the reverse strand, counting down.
CCGGTAATTTTTTTCGTCGTCAACAACCAGAATATGCGCCATCTAGCATTCCTCCGCCGGCAGGCAGACGGTGAAGACCGAACCCTGTCCCGGTTCGCTGCGCAACCGGATATCGCCGCCGTGGGCCTCGACCATCCGGAGAGCGTTGGCCAGGCCCAGCCCGGTACCCTTGTCGCGGGTGGTAAAAAACGGATCGAATATTTTTTTCTGGTGATCTGGCGGAATACCGCAGCCATTGTCTTCCACATCAAGACAGACCCGGCGTTCCTTCCGATAGGCTCGCAACCGGATTTGCCCACCCGGTTCGCCCGCCTCCAGGGCATTGAGCAACAGATTGAGCAGGACCTGCTGCATCATGTCGGCGTCGACCCAAGCCTCCAGCGATACGGCGGCGGGCTCGACCTCGACCCTGATCTCCTGTTGCCGAGCCAGAGCGCCAATGTGTTCCGCCGCCCGCCGCAGCAGCGCCTGCGGGTCACAAGGTCTCAGCACTGGCTCCCCGGGTCGGCCAAAAGAAAGGAAGTCGGTCACCAGGCCGTTGATGCGGGTCGATTCCTCCAGGATGATGTCGAGCAACGGCGCGACGCCAGCCGGCGCATCGGCCAGTTTTTTTTCGATCAACTGGGCCGATGACGAGATGATCCCCAACGGATTGCGGATCTCGTGGGCGATCCCCGCCGACATTTCACCGAGATAAGCCAGCCGCTCCTTGCGCCGCAGGTTTTCTTCGGCCTCCCCGAGCCGGACCAGGGATTCTTGCAGCGCCGCCTGGTTGGTTAACAACTGCTCGTTGAGTTCTCTCTGAGACTGCAACTGGCGCCGGTGGATTTCCGAAAAACTCTGCACCAGCAGACCGACAATAAAAAAGGTCACGCCGAACACCAGAAACTCGGGCAACTCGTCGCCACGCAATTCCGGATCGAGAAAAAGCTGGCTGGGAATCTGGCTGAAAAAGAGCAACACCGCCGCCGCACAGGTCAGCAAAGTCAGGCGCAGATTGAGGTTGGAAGCCGCCACCGCGATCGGCAGAAAATAAACGATCCAGTAAACGCTCTCTTCTTCCCCGGTGGTCGCCCATATCACCAGGGTGCATAGCAGCAGATAGACACCGACATGGGCCAGCATCAGCCCGGATGATTGAATCTGCTCGATGGTGAACTGCCGGTCGGTGATCAGGAGATATCCCGCCAGCAAGGCAAACGGGATAGCATCCTGCAACAGATCGGGCCCTTTGCTGAACAGGCACAACAGGGCGATGAGAAATGCCAGGATCAGGCTCTTGGTTAATCGGCCCGCATGGGAATAGAGAAAAGTATCCATCTTCTGAACCTCGCCGGCGGCTGGTTGCACCCTCCCGGGACAAACCGCTTCCGACATGTTATGGTCTTTCAATTCGACTCGCGAAAGGGGCCCTCATGACCGACCCGTCACTCAACTCCGCTTCCGTGGCGATCGCCTGCCAGCAGGTTCTGCAACAGGACGCCTCGGTTTTCTCCATCCAATGGATGGACCTGCCGGCCCACCTGGCCGTTGGGCTGACGCCGGAACGGCTGCTGCAACGATATCTGGAACATATCCGCCGTTTTACCGGGACCTTGGTGAGCCCGGTGCAGCTCGGCAAGGTGGTGGAATTTCGCCTCTGGCGCAGTCGCCTGAGCCTTTTGCAATTCGATGTCGGCGAAGCCGACGCTACCGCCCTCTCTCTGCGTATCCGCGGCGGACTGCTGGTTCAGCCGGCCTTCTGCCGGCAAGGGGAGCTGGTTTTCAGCTGCGAACCGAAAGACGACCTGGTACGCATCGGCCTGCGCCTGTCCGACTACTGCCCGCTACTGCTCGGCAGCCGCGCCCCCAGCGTGGTTCGCAAGTGGTTCTACCGCCTGACCCAGGCGGCCATCCACAAAATCGTCACCATCCGTTTTCTGATCCGGCTCTATCGAGAGCGGGCCGGCCGCAACGCCTGCTGCCGGGTAGTGCGGGTCAATGTCCGGCCAGGGGAACCGCTATGACCGCCGGCCGTCTGCTGGCCATAGGGGACATCCACGGCTGTCGCGGCCGGCTGATCGAACTGCTGGCCGAAGTCCATCCCCACTCCGAAGATCAATTGATTTTTCTCGGCGACTATATCGACCGCGGCCCCGACGCCCGGGGCGTCATCGACGAACTGCTGGATCTTCGCCAACGGCATCCCCGCAGTATCTTTCTCAAGGGCAACCACGAGGCGATGTTCCGCGAATATCTGGACGGCACCGACCCTTTTCCTTTTCTCCTCAACGGCGGCGCCGCCACCCTGAACAGTTACCAGCAAGGGGGCGAGGTTCGGATTCCGCCGGAACATCTCGATTTCCTTCGAGAGCTGAAACTGTTCCACGAAACCGACGACTTCATTTTCGTCCATGCCGGGTTGCGGCCCGGACTTCCCCTCGCCCAGCAACAGGAAGGGGACCTGTTGTGGATTCGCAGCGAATTTCTCGATTCGGATTACGATTGGGGCAAAACCGTCGTCTTCGGCCATACCCCGCTCGCCTCCCCTTTGTTGACCGAAAACCGGATCGGCCTCGATACCGGCGCCGGTTTCGGACGAGTGCTGACCTGCTGCGAGGTGCGGTCGCGACGCTGCTGGCACTCCTCCTGAAAGCCGGTTACCGATCCTGCCGTTCCCGTCGCAACAGGTCGTCGACCCGGGCCCCGGCGGGAAGGTCCATGACAATCCGCGCATTGGGCTGACCGGCAACCAACGGTTCACCCGACTCGGAACGCAACTCGCCGGCAGAGAATTCCGCCTGACGCATCCCCGGGCCAATCAACTCAAGGCGGTCGCCGGGGAAAAACCGGTTGCGCCCTTCAACCAGCGCCCGACCGTCAGCGGTCAACGCCCTGACCACGGCGACGAAATCGTGGGTGCGCCGATACTTGGAATCGGCGGTATGCACCAGGGCATCCCGAGCACCCAGCAGAAACCCGGTATCGTAGGGACGATGGCTGACCTTGTCCAGCTCGTCACGCCAGGCCGGATCAAAACAATACTCGGCCGGATTGGCCAGATAGCGGTCGAGGGCCGCCCGGTACACCCGGATCACCGCCGCCAGGTAGTACATCGTCTTCATCCGGCCCTCGATCTTCAGACTGTGGACGCCGGCCTCGATCAACCGTGGCAGATGTTCGATCAGGCAGAGGTCGCGGCTGTTCATCAGGTAGCTGCCGCGGCCGTCTTCTTCGATGGGAAAATACTCGCCGGGCCGGGTTTCCTCGACCAGAGCGTAGCGCCAGCGGCAGGGATGGGCGCAGGTCCCCTGGTTGGCGCTGCGACCGGTCATCGCCGCCGACAGCAGACAACGACCCGAGTAGGCGACACAGAGGGCGCCATGAGCGAACACCTCAAGTTCGACCTCGGTTTCCCCGTGGATGACGCGGATTTCATCGAGATTCAGCTCCCGGGCCAGGTTGACCCGGCGCACCCCGGCCGCCTGCCAGAAGCGGACCGCCTCGGCGTTGGTGGTATTGGCCTGGGTCGACAAATGAATTTCCCGTCCCGGATCGACCCGCCGCAGCAAACCCAGTACCCCGGGGTCGGAAACGATGTAGGCGTCGAGTTCAAGAGGCTTGAGCCGTTCGAGATATTCGGCCAGGACCGGCATATCCGCCGGCCGCAGATAAGCGTTGAGGGTCAGGTAAAGGCGCTTGCCGCGATCCATGGCCAGTTCGCGGGCGCGGGCCAGGGCGTCCAGGTCGAAATTGCCGGCCAGGGCGCGCAGGCCGAATTGTTCGCCACCGAGATAAGCGGCATCGGCGCCGTAATCGAAGGCGATTCGCAGTTTTTCCAGATCCCCGGCCGGGGCCAGGAGTTCAGGCTGATGCATTCCGTTCTAATTCCTCCAGTGCGGGTTGCCGGTGAGAATAGCACAAATGCCGGGAAAGAGTCGCCTCTTTACTCCCGCCAGCCCCCGCCCAAAGCCCATTCCCGCTTGACAAGGGGTTAAAAAGTCTATAATTTTTATGAATTGACCGGACAGCCCGCAAGACGGTCGTCAAGGGAGCCTTCGCCATGAAATACCCTGTGCTCATCATCCTGACCCTCGGATTTTTTTCCGCCAGCCTGACCGCCTGCGTTCCCGCCCGCCCGCCCGCGGACATCTCCGCTGCCGACCCTGATCTGGCCCAACTTCGCAAGGATCAGCAGCAATTGGCCCAGCAGGTGGAACAGAACCGCAACAATCTGCTGCTGCTTGAAGCCAAAGTTCGCGACCAGCAGTCCCTGATCGGCGACTTGCGCAGCGAACTGGCAACCAAAAAGGTCACTCCTTCCCGGGAAATAGCGACTTCCACCCGTCCGGTCATCGCCCCATCGATCGTGCCGACCATAGTCGACAGCCAAAATGCCTCGCCCACCGATATCTACTTGCAGGCCTTCTCCGACTACGCAGCCGGCCGCTTCGAACAGGCCATCAAGGGATTTGAGACCTTCCTTCAACTGCATGCCGGCAGCGATTATGCGGGTAACGCTCAATATTGGCTCGGAGAATGCTTTTACTCCCAGCAGCAATATGCCCGGGCGGTCGAAGAGTTTCAGCGAACCGTCGAACGCTACCCCCAGGGGAGCAAAACACCCGACGCCCTGCTGAAGATGGCCTCGGCCCTGACCCAGCTCGGCCAGGCCGACCGTGCCGACGAGGCCCTCCAGATCCTGCGCAGCCGCTACCCGGACAGTCCGGCGGCCCGCAAACCCCTGGGTTCGAACTGACAGCGCAACTCACTCCACATGGGGGACTCCATGCCATTTAAAAAAGTCATCATGCTGACCTGCCTGCTGCTTCTGCCTTTTTCGGCCCTGGCCCAAAGCGAAATGCGGACCTACGTGATCAAAAAAGGAGACACGCTCTGGGGCATTTCCCAGAAGTTTCTCAAAGACCCCCACTACTGGCCCAGCCTGTGGTCCAACAACCCGTTCGTCACCAATCCCCACCTGATCTATCCCGGTCAGAAAATCGCCATTTACGACGGCCGGCTCGAACTGGTTCCGGTCGGCGAAGAAAACCCCGCCGGAGGCGACCTGACGAAATCGACCCCCGAGATGCCCATTCCTCAGGAATCGATCACCATAAAAGTTCACCAAGGAGCTCTTGGCTTCATCAGCCAGGAAGAATTTGACGCGGCCGGCACCTTGGTCGACACCACCGACAACCGCCTGTTGATCGGCACCGGCGAAACGGTTTTTCTGGAAATGGAGAACCTGGGGTCCATCGCGCCGGGCGACATTTACGCCCTGTTCGAAGTCAAGGATCCGGTTCTGCATCCGGTGACCCGACAGAAGGTCGGGTATCATATCGATGAACTGGGCACCCTGCGGGTCACCGAACTCAACGACCAGGTGGCCACCGGAGAGATCACCAAGGCGTTCAAGGAAATCCTGCGGGGAGCCAAACTGCGCCCCTTCCAGCCGGCCCAGGCGGTGATTGAATTGAAGCGGGCCGAGCAGGACCTGAGCGGCACCCTGATCGACGCTCAGGACAGCAAAATCACCCTCAGCCAGTATGACGTGATTTATGTCGATCTCGGCACCGACAATGGCCTGCAGGTCGGCAATCTGCTCAATATTTCACGCGCTCGCGACGCCTCCTCCCTGATTTTGGAAAACAAAAATCTGAAGCTGCCGGATGTCCTCCTCGGCTCGGCGCTGGTCATTGAAACCCACGCCAGAACCGCCGCGGCCCTGGTCTTGAAGGTCTCCGAACCGTTGTACCGGGGCGATCGAGTGACCACGGTTATGGATTAACCGGCAACCGCGGTTGCCAGCAGACTTTTGAATGACGATGAAAAAGGATTGAATGGGCTTCAATCCTTTTTCTGTTGTAATGACCAGGGTATTCAGGCCGAAGGACTTCAGGCTGAAGGGAAATTCGAAAAAACCGGTCCCGCCGGCGGAATTCTCGATTTCCTTCAGCCTTTAGTATATAGCCGGAATTTCCATTTTCATTCCAATGGAGGGAAGCATGTTGACGGACACGGAGCGCGCCTGGCTGCGCCTGCATCTCACCCGCGGCCTCGGCCGCACCGGCCTGGTCCGGTTGATGGCTACTTTCGGCTCGCCGGGCGCCATCCTCGACGCCGCACCGGTTGATTGGGTTCGCCGGGCCGGCATCCGCCCTGCCGTAGCCCAAGGCCTTCCTGCCGGCAACGATTCCGCCCTGCTGAAATTCGAGGAGGAGTTGAACCGCTCCGCCGTCCGCCTTCTCACCCTGTGGGACAACGACAGCTACCCGCCTTTGCTGCGCACCCTGCACGATCCCCCGGCGATCCTCTACCTGCGCGGCGTGCTCACCGATCAACCGGCGCTGGCCGTGGTCGGAGCCCGCCGCGCCTCGCCGACCGGGCGTCGGCTGACCGGAGAACTCTGTCGTGAAATCGCCTCGCGGGGCATGACCATCGTCAGTGGGCTGGCTCGCGGCATCGACACCGCCGCCCACGAAGGGGCGCTGAACGGCCAGGGGCGGACCATCGCCGTCCTCGGTTGCGGCATCGACCGGGTCTATCCGCAGGAGAACACCGGTCTGTTTCACCGGATCATCGAACAGGGGGCGATTCTCTCCGAGTACCCACCCGGCACACCGCCGCTGGCCGGCCATTTCCCCGGCCGCAACCGGATCATCAGCGGCCTCAGCCAGGGGGTTCTGATCGTCGAGGCAGCCGAGGGCAGCGGTTCGCTGATTACCGCCGATTTTGCCCTCGAACAAGGCCGCGAGGTCTTCGCCGTACCGGGGCCGGTTTATGGGGAAACCAGCGGCGGCGTCAACCGGTTGCTCAAGGAGGGTGCCCACCTGGTTACCGATGCGACCGACATCCTGGATGTTCTCTGTCCCGGCATTCCGTCGAAACGGCAGCAGGAAAAAGAGGATTCGCTCATGGCCGAACTTGCCGGAGACGCCCTCGCACTTTACCGTTGCCTCTCCGTCGAACCGCTGCACATCGATGAACTGGCGCGGAAAAGTGGCTTGACACCCATGGAGGTTTCCGCTATTTTACTGCACTTGGAACTCCAGGGGGGGGTTGAACAAATTCCAGGCATGCGTTACGTTCGTTGTCGGAGAGCATGAAAACACATTGATCAATTCACCGCAGGAGTCATCTTGAGAGAGCGGGTTCTGGCTATCGTCACCATCATCGCCCAGTACGTTATGACCGACCGCGAACAGTTGACCGAGAGCGAGATCGTTGAAGAGCTGATGGCCGAAGGCTTCGACGCCGAAGAAATCGACGCCGCTTTCCGCTGGATGGAAGGCCTCTCCCTGCATCCTCGCGAACAAGATGGAAAACCCCTGCTGATCCCCACTCACCGGGTATTCACCCTTGAAGAAGTATGGGGAATGTCCGCGGAAGCCCGCGGTTTTCTGATGCGCCTGCGAACCCTGGGGATCCTTGACGATGAGGCCGAGGAAGAAATCATCGAACGCTCTCTGCAGGTCGCCGAAGACGAAGTCTCCCTCAAGGAGGTCAAGGTGCTGACCGCGCTGGTTCTTTTCGCCCGCAACACGCAGGACTGGCGACGAGAAGTCGACTGCTTCATGGACGACGACTGGGCAAGAATGTTTCACTGACAAGGAACCAGGCTGCGGGAAATCCTGCAGCCTTTTTGATTTGCGGCGCCGCGCCATCCCTTCACATACGTCAGATTAGAGGCATCCATGGCAAAATCACTGGTAATCGTCGAGTCTCCGGCCAAGGCGAAAACCATCGAAAAATTTCTCGGCAAGGGGTTCAAGGTTCTGGCTTCCTACGGACATGTCCGGGCGCTCCCCAGTAAACAGGGATCGGTCGATGTGGCCAACGACTTCGAACCGAAGTATCACGTGCTACCGGAAAGCAAAAAGCAGCTCGACCTGCTGAAAAAAGAAGTCGCGAACAGCGACGAACTGATCCTGGCAACCGACCTTGACCGCGAGGGAGAGGCTATTGCCTGGCACCTGCTCGAAGCCCTTGGCATCGACGAGCAGGGGGCCAAGCCGGTGGTCAAGCGGGTCACTTTCCATGAAATCACCAAGGGCGCCATTCTAAAGGCCATGGCCGAACCACGCCACATCGCCCGGGACCTGGTCGATGCCCAACAGGCCCGCTCCATTCTTGACTACCTGGTCGGTTTCAACCTCTCCCCTTTCCTGTGGAAGAAAATCCGCTACGGTCTTTCCGCCGGTCGCGTTCAGTCGGTGGCCCTGCGCCTGATCTGCACCCGGGAAAAGGAAATCGCGGCGTTCCTTCCGCAGGAATACTGGACCATCGACGCTCTCCTGCAAGCCGCCTCCGGCCAGGAATTCAAGGCCCGGCTTTTCTCCGTCGACGGCAAGAAACTCGATAAATTGGCCATCGCCGACGAGGCCGCCGCCAAGCAGCTGGTCGATGCCATGGCCGGAGCGCCGACCCGGGTCGCCTCGCTGATCCGCAAGGAAAAGAAACGCAATCCGGCGGCCCCCTTCACCACCAGTACCCTGCAGCAGGAAGCCAGCCGCAAACTCGGCTTCTCCGCCCGCAAGACCATGTCCACCGCCCAGAAGCTGTACGAGGGGATGGACGTCGGCGACGGCGCGGTCGGCCTGATCACCTACATGCGAACCGACTCGGTAACCCTCTCGACGGTGGCGACCGACGAGGCCCGCGAGGTCATCACCCGGCTGTTCGGCCCGGACTACGCCCTGGCCCAGGCCCGGGTTTACAAAAGCAAGGCGAAGAACGCCCAGGAGGCCCACGAGGCCATTCGGCCGACCGCCATCGCCAACACCCCCGAGAAGGTCAAACCGTTCCTCTCCTCCGACCAGTTCCGCCTCTACCAGCTGATCTGGACCCGGACCGTCGCCTCGCAGATGGCTCCGGCCCTGCTCGAAGCGACCACCGTCGACCTGGCGGCGGGCGAACGCTTCCTGCTGCGCGCCACCGGCCAGGTGATCCGCTTCCCCGGCTTCATGAAACTCTACATCGAGGGAACCGACAGCCCCGACGAGGAGCAGGAGGGAACCCTGCCGGCGCTCGAAGAGGGCGAAACCGTGCAGCGCAAAGAGCTGCTGCCGGAGCAGCACTTCACCCAGGCTCCGCCCCGCTACACCGAAGCCAGCCTGGTCAAGATCCTGGAAGAATACGGCATCGGCCGTCCCTCGACCTATGCTTCGATCATGAACACCCTGGTGGTGCGCAAGTACGTGCGCCTGGAGAAGCGGGCCTTCTACGCCGAGGACGTCGGCATGGTGGTCAACGACCTGCTGGTCAACCACTTTGCACGCTACGTCGACTACGATTTCACCGCCAAGCTCGAAGAAGATCTCGACGAGATTTCCCGGGGTGAAAAAAAGTGGCGTCCGGTCATCAAAGGCTTCTGGGACCCTTTCATCGGACTGATCCGACAGAAGGAAAAAGAGGTCACCAAAGAAGAAGTTACCACCGAAAAAACCGACCGGACCTGCCCCGAATGCGGCAAGGAGCTGGTCATCAAGCTCGGCCGCTCCGGTCGTTTTCTCGCCTGCAGCGGTTTTCCGGACTGCCGCTACACCGAGCCGTTGTCCGGCGAGGATCAGCCGGAACCGGAACTCTCCGAAGAGAAGTGCGACAAGTGCGGCGCGCCGATGCTGATCAAAATGGGGCGTTTCGGCAAATTTCTCGCCTGCAGCGCCTACCCCGGCTGCAAGAACATCCAGCCCCTGGTCAAGCCCAAGGCCCTCGACATCACCTGCCCCGACTGCAAGGAAGGGGAGCTGATGGAGAAAAAAAGCCGCTACGGCAAGATCTTCTACTCCTGCAACCGCTATCCCCAGTGCAAGTACGCGCTCTGGGATCAGCCGATCAACGAGCCCTGCCCCAAGTGCGGCTACCCGGTGATCGTCGAAAAGGTCACCAAACGCTTCGGCACCTACCGCAAGTGCCCGACCGAGAACTGCGATTACAAGCTGGTGCTGGTCGAGCCGGAGAAAAAAAGCAGCGAGAAACCGCCCACCTCCGGTAAAGCCCCCACGAAGAAGCCGACGGCAAAAAAACCGGCCGCCAAGAAGGCCCCGGCCAAGAAAAAGCCGGAATAAGCACCCCCTGCAACATCCGCAGCCGGGCCGCAAGGTCCGGCTCTTTTATTGAACCCACACAGGGGAAAAGCTCATGCTCATTCAGATTATCGGCGGCGGCCTGGCCGGCTGCGAAGCGGCCTGGCAGGCCGCCAACGATGGCGCCCAGGTGGTTCTTTACGAGATGAAACCGCTACGTTTCTCCCCCGCCCTCCAGTCGGATCGGCTCGCCGAGCTGGTCTGCTCCAACAGCCTGCGCGGGGCGGGGATGAACAACGCCGTCGGCTGCCTCAAAGAGGAACTGCGACGCTGTCGCACCCTCTTCATGGAGGCCGCCGACGCCACCGCCGTTCCCGCTGGCGGCGCCCTGGCCGTCGACCGCGAAGCCTTCTCCGCCTACCTCACCGAGAAGATCGCGACTCATCCGAACATCGAGCTGCGCCGCGAAGAGATCGTCCGCATCCCCGAGGAAGGGACGGTGATCGTCGCCTCGGGTCCGCTGACCTCCGAAGCCCTCTCCAGGGATATCGCCCGGCTGACCGGCGCCGAGCATCTGTATTTCTACGACGCCATCGCCCCCATTATCGAGGCCGACTCCATCGATTTGTCACGGGCCTGGCGGGCCTCCCGCTACGGCAAGGGAGGGGACGACTACATCAACTGCCCATTGAGCAAAGAGGAGTATTTCGCCTTCGTCGAAGCCCTCAAACAGGCCGACAAGGTTCCCGCCCGCGACTTCGAAAAGATGATCCACTTCGAGGGCTGCATGCCGATCGAGGAGATGGCCCAGCGGGGGGACCTGACCCTGGCATTCGGCCCGATGAAGCCGGTCGGATTGCCCGACCCGCGCACCGGTCGGGAACCGTTTGCCGTCGTGCAGCTGCGGCAGGACGACCGGCACGCCACCCTGTACAACATGGTCGGTTTCCAGACCAAGCTCACCTACCCCGAGCAGCGGCGCATCTTCCGCACTATCGGCGGTCTGGAACAGGCCCGCTTCGCCCGCCTCGGCAGCGTCCACCGCAACACCTTCATCAACGCCCCGACCTGCCTTGAGCGCACCCTGCAGCTGAAAACCGCTCCGAGGATTTTCTTTGCCGGCCAGATCAGCGGTGTCGAGGGCTATGTCGAATCGGCCGCCATGGGATTTCTGGCCGGGCTGTTCGCCCCCCGCTGGGTGCGCGGCGAGCCGATTCCTCTTCCTCCGGGCGAAACCGCCCTCGGCGCCCTGCTCGCCCACCTGGCCGATTCCAACCCCGAGGAATTTCAACCGATGAATGTCAACTACGGGTTGTTCCCTCCGCTGGAAGGTCGCAAGATGAAGCGAGCCGACCGCAGGCTGGCCATGGCCGAACGCGCACTGCAAAGCCTATCGACCTGGTGGGATTCGATCTCCTCCCGACAACCTGCCTAAGCGCCGCAAACACTAATTCTAATATTCAAATTATCGACAACATCAATCATCCCAAAGAGTTTGCCAATACACCAAAAAAGATATAGCCTGCAAGCACTTAGGGTATTGCATTATGTTTTCATCCTTGCTAGACTTTCATAGTCCATAGCAACCTTCTAATTAACCCCTCGGCCTGACTCCGGCCCACCGCGCCGGGGAGCCTTCCCTGCAACGGGGTAGCACGGAACGCGCGTACCTCCAGCATCTACTTGCTGCAACCCATTCCGGCATCCGATACGCTCAGGTTCCAGAAATTCCGCGTTCCGATACCGGACCAAGGGGAGTCACGTTGTTGTGTTCTGTCACAACCGACTGAACTGAAATGTTTATGAATCAGTCTCCTTCATCTTCGACGCTCAAAATGTCGAAAGTGCGGGACGATGCCAAACAGCCAGGGGGGCGGTTGGGTCGTAGCGAACAGAATTTATTGCAATAACGGGGCTTGCTTTGCCTACCAATCTCCACACCATGATCAATCCATTGGATCTGCTTGAGACTCTGCGTCGCTTTCCGGCGCTGGAATCGTTTCATCTGGGGTTGAGCTGCGAACAGGAACCGCTGCTCCCCGAGGGAGGCCGGAAAGATCTGTTTTGCGGCGCCCTGGGAGAAAACGCCATCTGCAACAGCTGCTGTCGCACTTCCTTTGAAAAAGCCTTTCGCGATGCCACGCAAGACAACCAACCGATCATTTTTCAATGCCCGATCGGCCTGTTCAACGTGGCCGTGCCTTTCCGCAGCGACAAAAACCAGGCCTGCTGTCTTTTTGCCGGCGGCGTTAGAGACCAGGGTCAGGACCGGCCCCAGATGGAAATCCTCTCCAATGCCGCGTCCGCCGACGGCACGGCTCTGCTGGAAAAACTCGAACAGAGGCCCCGGGTCAACCGGGAGCAACTGGACGATGCGATTGCCAAAATCCTGGCGGTGATTCCAGCTCTCGCCAATAATCAGCCCCTGACCCAGCCCTTGCAGAAGATGACCCAGCGTCTGAACGCCATTACCGCCATCGCTGCCGAAATCGATCGCACTCATACGTTTGATGAAGCCATCACCCTATTGGGCGAAGCCCTGATTATTCTGTTCGATCTTCCCAAAATCGCCGTAATTCTGACCGAGGGCGACGTGTTTTGCGTCAAAACCGTTCTGGGAATGGCGAATACGTCCTTTAAAATTTCCAGTCAAAAAATATCCGAGCTTCTGTCTTGCCACACCGATGGAAAACCCATTATTCTGCATCAGGAAATCGATAACTTCTTCCCCCAGGTCGAAGCCGAACGGGTCATCTGCCTCCCTCTTGAAGTCGAGGAAAAATCGCTCGGCATGGTCACCCTGTTTGACGTTGATCTGCACCACCGGGATCTGCTCCTGATCGAACAGCTGACCGGCCGGTTTTCGGCCAAACTGTTGCGGTTAAAGCATGAGGACGAACACAGCCAAAGCCATGCCACGGCTCACCGCCTGATTACCATGATCAGCGAACTGTCGCTGTTCACTAATTGCGAAGCGCTCTATCGTAACCTGGTTGAAATGTGTTGCGAATTGCTTGGAGCCTCGCGCGGATCACTGATGCTCATTGACAAAACCGGTGAATCGCTGCAAATCGCGGCCGCCAGGGGCATCAACCTGGAAGTGGCCCGCAGCGCGCCGATTCGCATGGGAGAAGGAATTTCCGGACGGGTCGCCAGAAGCGGCCTGCACCTGCTGGTTTCCGACATCGAAAAAGACTGCCGGGTCGGCATCCCCAACCGCCCGCGCTTTAAAACCAAATCCTTCATCTGCTTCCCAATGAAGGCGAAAGACCGGATCATCGGCGTACTCAACCTGGCCGATAAGGAAACCGGCGGCATCTTCACCGACGTCGATCTCAAGCACCTGCACATCCTGGCCGGCCACGCGGCTCAGATGATCGACCGCACGGCCGCACTCGAAAATGCCCAGAAACTGGAGGAGCTGGCGGTCAGGGATCCGCTCACCGGGCTATACAATCGCCGCCTGCTCGAAACGCGGTTTCACGAAGAACTCAACCGCTGCTCACGGCTGAAGCAGTCTTTCGCCATCATCATGGTCGATCTCGACTTTTTCAAAACCTACAACGACCATTGCGGCCACATCGCCGGCGACAACGCCCTGCGCAAGGTGGCCGCCCTGCTGAAAAAGTCGGCCCGCGAAATGGATTTCATCACCCGCTACGGCGGCGAGGAATTCTGTCTGATGCTGCCGAGCACCACCAAGGAAGAAGCGCTCTTCGTGGCCGAACGTATCCGCAGGGCCATCGAAAACGAACCTTTTCCCGGGGAAACCAGCATGCCGCAGGGCAAGCTCACCACCAGCATCGGCATCGCCTCGTTCCCCAGCGACGGCGAAAAATTCGAAACCCTGGTCAACGCCGCCGACCTGGCCCTTTACCAGGCCAAAAGCAAGGGCCGCAACCGCTTGGCCACCTTTGAACCGATTTTTCAGCAGCGCAGCAAAAAAACCGGCTGAACCGGTCGCCGGCTTCCGCATCCCCCCGTTAACCCGAAATAAAATCAATCACGAAAGCTCCCCATGACTTCGCCTGTAAATATTGTCCTGGCCTCGGCCTCCCCGCGCCGCCGCGAACTCCTTGAACGCATCGGCATCCGCTTTACCGTCGTCCCCAGCGACACTTCCGAAGACGAAATCCCCGGTGAATCGCCCGAAGAACATGTTTTGCGCCTCGCCCGCAACAAAGCGTTGGATGTCGCCGGACGCCGCGACGTCGCCGGCCGCTGGTTCATCGGCAGCGACACCATCGTCTTGCGGGACGACTGCATTCTGGGCAAACCGGCCGACCCCGCCGACGCCGCGGCCATGCTGCGGTCCCTCTCAGGCCGTACCCACCGGGTTCTGTCCGGCTATGCCGTGCATGACCGGCAAACCGGCGCCACGGTCGCCGACGTCGTCTCGACCAGGGTCCGGTTCAAGGAGTTGACAGCGACGGAGATCGCGGGGTACATTGCCACCGGCGAACCGATGGACAAGGCCGGGGCCTACGCCATCCAGGGAATCGGCGTGTTCATGGTTCTCGCCATCGAGGGGAGTTACACCAACGTGGTCGGACTCCCCCTGTGCGAAGTGATCGAGGTCCTCGAACGCCTCGGCGCGGTTCGATTGTTTGCACCGGCCCCGTAGGGGCGAATCTTGTATTCGCCCTGTTCGCCTCAAATGATCGGATTGGGCAATCACGAGGACCGCCCCTACAGAGACACATTCCTATGTCCATCCAAACCAACATCGAACAGATCCTCTCCCGCATCGCCGCGGCCTGCGTCCGGAGCGGCCGCGATCCCGCCGAAGTCCGCCTGGTCGCGGTCTCCAAGACCAAGCCGGCCGCGATGATCCATGAAGCGGCCGCCGCCGGCCAGCGGATTTTCGGCGAAAATTACGTGCAGGAGTTCGTGGACAAGGCCGACCGGGTGACCGATCCCATCGAATGGCACTTCATCGGCAGCCTGCAAAGCAACAAGGTCAAGTATCTGCGCGGCAAGGTAGCGATGATCCATTCTCTCGACCGGTTTTCACTGGCCGAGGAAATCAATCGCCAGTGGGGCATACTGGACCAAAAGCTTGACGTGTTGCTGGAGGTCAACCTCGGCGAAGAGGATTCCAAGGCCGGGACCGACGAAGCCGCCCTGTTCCAACTGGCCAGCCGGGTCGCCGGGTTGCCCCACCTGCGGGTTCGCGGCCTGATGGCCCTCCCCCCCTGGCTGGACGATCCCGAAGAAGTCCGTCCCTATTTCCGCCGGCTGAGGGAACTTTCCGAAGAAATTAACCGGCGGCAAATCCCCGGCGTTGACATGCGCGAGCTGTCGATGGGCATGAGTCACGATTTTGAAGTCGCCGTGGAAGAAGGCGCCACCCTGGTGCGGGTCGGAACCGCCATTTTCGGCGAACGCGGGTAGGAGCAATTCATGAATTGCCCCTGCGTAATCAACTTCCTCCCCCGTGAGACCTGATCCATGAGCTACGCCAGTCCGCGCGCCCTCTGGGCCACCCGCCTCGGTTTCATCCTGGCCGCTTCCGGCAGCGCCGTCGGCCTCGGCAACGTCTGGAAGTTTCCCTACATCACCGGTCAGAACGGCGGCGGCGCCTTCGTCCTGGTCTATCTGATCTGTATTTCCGTCGTCGGCCTGCCGATCATGATGGCCGAACTGATGATCGGCCGCCACACCCGCCGCGACGCCGTCGGCGCTTTTATTTACCTCGAAGGAAAACGTTCGTTCTGGCTGACCCCGGGCTGGATCAGCGTCGGCGCCGCCTTTATCATCTGCTCCTACTATTCGGTGGTCGCCGGCTGGACCCTCGATTACGTCTACCGCTCGGTCATCGGCAGTTTTGCCGGACAGCCGGCCGCAGCCATCGAGAGCCTGTTCGGCGGCCTGATCGCCGACGGCCCCCGTCAGCTCCTCTGGCATTTCGTCTTCATGTGTCTGTGCCTGGGGATCGTCATCGGTGGGGTGCAGAAAGGGATCGAGCGCTGGAACAAGATCCTGATGCCGGTGCTGTTCGTTTTGCTGGCCCTGCTGTTCATGAATGGCATGCTCAGCAAGGGAGCCTGGGATGGGATCTGCTTCATGTTCCAACCCGATTTTTCCAAACTGACCGCCGGTTCGGTTCTTGAGGCGCTGGGGCACTCGTTCTTCACCCTCTCCCTGGGGATGGCGGCGATGATCACCTACGGTTCCTACCTGAGCAAGCAGGAGGACCTGCTGGCGGCCAGTCTGCGGGTGGTCGTCCTCGACACGGTGATCGCCCTGATGGCCGGGCTGGCGATCTTCTCGGTGGTTTTCTCGGTCGGCATGGAACCGGCCGCCGGTCCCGGCCTGGTTTTCAAAACCATCCCGGTGGTCTTCTCCCAGATACCCGGCGGCACCATGCTGGCCATCTTCTTTTTTCTGCTGCTGGCGTTCGCCGCGCTGACCAGCAACATCTCCCTGCTCGAAGCCCAGGTCGCCTTCCTGATCGACGAGCGGGGCTGGAGCCGGCGGCGGGCCACCACCTTTCTGGCCGGGCTGGCCTTCGTGGTCGGCATCCCCACCGCCCTGTCCTACAATTCCCTGTCCGAGTGGAAGGTGATCGGCGACCGGGTCTTCTTCGACTCGGCCGACATGCTGGCCTCCAACTACCTGCTGCCGATCAGCGGCCTGCTGATATCCATCTATGTCGGCTGGTTCTGGAACGGCAGCGAGGAAAAACAGGAGCTGATCGCCGGGGGCGCCGGCTGGGTCTACCCGACCTGGCACTTTCTTATCCGCTACGTCTCGCCGCTGGCGGTGGCCGTCGTCCTCTACTTCAAGGCCAAGGAAACCGGGTTGTTCGACTGGTTTCCGACACTGCTGCCATGACCATCGACACCTTTCTGTTCGATCTCGACGGCACCCTGGTCGACTCGGTGCTCGATCTGGCCACCGGCGTCAACCTGCTGCGCGGCGAACTCGGCCTGCCGCCCCAGCCGGTCGAGCAGGTGCGCGCCTGCGTCGGCGACGGCGCCACCCAACTGGTCAAACGAGCCATCCCCGAGGTGCCCTTCAACGAAACCCTGCTGCGGCGCTTTCTCACCCGCTACGGCGAACATCTGCTGGACCAGACCAGGGTCTATCCGGGCATTTTCGATTTTCTCGACGGCCACCGCCACCACCGGATGGGGGTCGTCACCAACAAACCCCACGGCTACACCCTGCCCCTGCTCGACGGACTCGGGCTGACCCCCTATTTCGCGGTCGTGGTCGGCGGCGACAGTTGCCGCGAAAAGAAACCCCACCCGGCTCCGGTCCGCTACGCCCTGCAACAACTGGGCAGCTCGCCCCATGCGGCGGTACTGATCGGCGACCACCACACCGACCTGATCTCCGGAGCCGCCGCCGGGGTGCGCACCTGCTTCTGCGCCTGGGGGATCGGCCAGCACGGCGACGCCCCCTACGACGACTTCGCCGCAACGCCTCCGGATCTGCTGCGTCTTTACCCGGGAGCCGCGCCTTGACCGCCCGGCCCCTGAAAATGCGGGAAATCTCGCTCTTCTTCTTCCCGCTGCTGCTCAACGTCCAGATGATGAGCGTCTCCCACTCCATCATCAACGCCGGGCTGGCCCGGCAGGACGATTTCGTGGTCGCCCTGGCCGCCTTCTCGGTGGCCATGGTGCTGCACCTGCTGATCGCGTCCCCCTCCTATCAGAACCACACCATCACCATCGCCATGGTCCGTGGCCAGCGTTCCCTGCGCGGCACGATCCTGTTCGTGCTGCTGGTGGCCGCCTACGTTTCGCTGATGCTGTCCCTGGTCGCCTTCACCCCGCTGGGCGATTTCGTTCTCGGCCGGTTGCTCGGCGTCACCGGCGATATCGCCCTGCACGCCAAGGCGGTGCTGGGGATCCTGGTTTTTCTCCCTTTTCTCACCGGCTTTCGAGGCTTTTTTCAAGGGCTGGTCATGCAGGCCCGGCACACCGGGCTGGTTTCCCTGGCGACCATCGTGCGGGTCGTCGCCCTGCTCGGCTTTCTGGTTCTGGGCCGGCGATGGTTCGGCGGGGCCGAACTCGGCGCCTTCGCCTTGCTCGCCTGCATCGCCGTCGAAACAGCGTTGATGGGAGGATTCGCCTGGCGCTGTCGCATCCGTCACCCGGGGGACGCCGACGAACGGGGCGCCCTGGACATCCTGCGTTTCGCCTTCCCGCTGGCCTACGCCTCGTGCCTGCAACAGAGCGTGCCGCTGTTCATCAACGCCATCATCAGCCGCCTCCCCGACGGCCCTCTGGCGCTCGCCTCCTTCGGCATCATTCGGGGCTTCATCTTTCTCCTCGGCGGCCCCATGCGCAACCTGCTGCAAGCCTATCAGACCCTGGTCAAAACCGATGCCGACTACCGGGTGCTGGTTCGCTTCTTCCGCTGGGTCGGCAGCGCCCTCGCCATCCTCACCCTGATCATCGCCTTTCCACTGCAGGGGCCCGTCCTCGGCAGCCTCATGGGACTGGATGCCGCAACCCGCGCCTATATCGCCCTGCCCCTGGCCGGCTGCGCCCTCTACTGCTACCTGTATGGCGCGGTCAGCCTCCTGCGCGGCTGGTTCACCGGTGAAGACCGCACTTCCGAACTTGGCCGCTCGGTCATCTACAAAATTCTTTTTCTCGGCGCCTGCTGGGCCATTCTGCGCCTTTTTCCCCTGCCCGTTCCCGGGGTCGCCGTGGCCGTCTTCCTGCTCATGGCCGCCGAGCTCTGCGAAGCCTGGTACCTGCACCATCGCCGCAATCGCCTGCGGCTCGTCCCGGCCGCCGTTGCCTGACCGTCGCCCCCGGCGTACAATGTAATAAAAGGAGTGCGCCATGGACAAAAAACACCCTTGCCCCGACTGCCGGATGTGCCAGTGGTGCTCGGACGACCGTTGTCGGATGTGCCTGCGCAGCGGCACCGGTTGCAAGAAAAAACTCAGCATATTCGAGCAGATCGCCCTTTTTGAACGCCTGAACGCACAGGAAAAGGAAAAAACCCCCTCGGAGTGATCGCTTCCGCACTCTTTCCACCTACCCCGGGAGACCGGCGCCGATCCATGGCCGGCGGCAAAATCGTCCAAGTATTAAAATCAGCAGATGATCCGCCTGTAAACATGCCGATCCCGGGTAATTCCGCTAATAAATTCCCGACCGCTTGACTGGGGAGCAAAAGACCAATAAAGTTCATAAGAATCATTTAACCGGCATATCCGAACCCCGGAAAAACCACTAAGCGCTGCATGGCGAAATTTTTGCTTAACCCTCTGAAATCTTTTTTGGAATGGCACCCAGAAAGGTAAACCTCAAAAGCTGCGCATTTTGAGCTCATCCTGACAAATGCTCCGCTGCCAACATGGGGGGCCGCATGCTGTTCTTTTTCCCCGATCACGCCAAAGGAAGCGATTTGGAGCAGTATTATCTCAGCCTCTCGCCGGTCGAGCGGTTGATGGTGCTGCGCGAATTTATCGGGGTGACCTATGTGCGGCGTTTTCAGTTCTTTGCGCCCCTGGCGAGTTTCCCTTCCTCTTTCCGTCGAAATCTGAATATTGCCGCCGGTCGCCAGGATAAACGGTTCCGCATCAATGATCGACTGTGGGCGCAACCGGAACTGACCCGTTCTTATCTGCGGCTTATTTTCCGTCATTACCTGCTCGGGTTCGTGGTGCAGATGACCCGCAAGCACTGCCGGGACGCCCTGCCGGCCAACTGCCCATCCTGCTATCCCGAAGCCCCGGCCATACTGGCCGCCCTGATCTGGTACAATCGCCGTTTTGCTCTTCTCGAAACAGAGATCGACCGATTGATCGATTTCTGTTTCGAGCGGAACCTGAATCATCTCTACCTCAACTGTCTACTCGCCTATCGGACCGCCGCCGCTTTGTTCGGCACACCGGAAATGCTGGAATCCATCGACCAGGTCAAAACCTGCCGGCTCGGCGGGACGACGCCGCTCGGCGCCGAACTGGAATTCAGCAATCTGGGCAAGGATGCCGGTTATGAACGCTCCTTCGGCCGGCACCAGCGGGACCCGCGGTTTCACAATTTCATCCATTACCATAAATTTTTTCTTGCGGATGTGTCCTGGCGGCTGGGAGGGTACCTCGACCATCAAATCCGTTTGCGCCGCCACCGCTCGGCCCCGTGGGTGGGCGGATATCTGGAATACAGCCTGGTCAGGCTCGACTATCTGCGTAAATTTTCCATGCCGCTGAGCACAGATCCCGGCTTTCTGGCCCGCTACCTGGAGGAAGTAATCGCCTTCAGCCGGGACATCGACCCCCACAGCCTGCATCTGAATCTGGAAGACCCCCGCGCCGGAAACGAGCGTCCGACCCTCGAAGACTACCTCTGCCTTCTGCTGCTCGGCGGCGACCTGCGCCTCTCCGACGACGGGGTATTGCGCGAACATCGTTTCGCCAACAATGAATTGCGCGGAATCGTTCAGCAACGGAAACACCTGTCTCCGTACGACAACCATGAACATCTGGTGACCGAATTTTCATTTTTGCGCCTGTGGCGCAAGGGGGAGCGCAACTACGGATATCTGCCGGTGATCATGGCCATCAAAGGATTTCAGTGGGCGTACGATATCCGCAGTTATTGCCGCGAGCCGGCGGGAGACATGCTGCTCTGGGCGCACCGGCCACAGCCGCTGCCCGATGCCGCGATAAGCCGCTTTCTACAGCAGGTGGAATCGGGATTGATCCGGGAGGGTGCTCATGCCCGTTCGTTGATTTCGGCGCAGATGGAAGAGGTCAGGTCGATTCTGGAAGGGTATCAGGTTCAGCTTCGGCACCAGAATTGATCTGGTAACCGCAGCGGTGCTGATTGCGGCAGAACTGAAAACAGGGCAGCGAGCCCAGCTTGTCCAGCACCCGGGGTTCGCGCAGCAGGGAGGGTTCAATGGCTATCCTACCGCCCTCGGTTGAATAGCGTTGTTGCTTGACCAGGGCCATCAGGTCGACCTCTTGCGCGCCGCGGGGCGGTTTGGCAAAGGCTTTCCATTGGCCGCATTCGATACGAACCTGACGTTCGTGCCGAAGAGTCAAGTGGTCGGCGGGATAGGTATAGACCCAAGCCTGGCTCTCCCTGAAGCTCGGCGGATCGCCCGGCGTTTCGACCAAGATGGGCAACAGCCGGCGGATATAGACCGAGCGGCGCGGATGGGCCGGATAGTAATCCTCCAGACGATCCAGGACTTGCATAACTTTTTCCGGCTCGCTCACGGCCATCACTTCGCCGACCACCAGCTCGTCCCCTCCCTGTTCCGGAACAATGAGGCCGGGAAATCCGACGGGCAGATGGTAAAGGATTCCGCGGCAGTAGGCGACTTCGATGAGCAGAACCCGTTTTTTGATGTAGCGCTTGAAATTTTCGTAGCGCTCCATCAGGGAGCCGTAAAAAAAGAAGTAGGGACAGGTCTGGATGTCGCGGCGGCGCTGTTCGGCTACCACTCTCCTGGAGTTGGTCAGGCGGTGAAGCATTGGCGTTCCCTTTAACGAAAATGTTTCTCAGGATACACCATCGGTGATAATCTTCCAATCATTGTCTGATGCGCTAATATAAAATCAGCTCGCAAAAACCCCGGCTGATAGCCCAAGAGGGCGGGACTGGCGTCAAGCAAACAACCGCCCCGGATTATCGAGATCCGGGACGGTTGTTCGGTTCAAATTAATTTATTGGCCAAGTGTCGAATCAAGGGGCGGGAGGATATGAAGCGAAAATCTTTTGGACCGCTTCACGGATTTTGCCCTGGGCGTCCCGCTCGTCGGTGACGATATCGCTGGCCTTGCCCTGCCAGACGAGGAGTCCGGTTTTGCGGTCGATCAGGTCGACGATCAGCGTCCCCCGGCTGTAGGTCCGACCCTGTCCGACCCCCAGAGGCTCCTTGGTCCAGCGCCATTGATAGCTGTAACCCAGGTCTCCCGGAGTAGCCGCCACGGCTTCCTGAAACCGGGTGGAGTACCTCACCAGCAGATCAGGCTCATCGGCTTTGGCCTCCAAACCCTTGGCGCGGAGTTCCTCGGTCACCGCTCGGCGGACAAGCTGATCGGTCATGTCATCGCCGAGCAGGACATCCATCAACGCCGGTTTGCCGTCGACCCAGAACCAGGAATGGTAGCTCTGAAAATCGGCCTTCCAGTCAAACGATCTCTCCACCGCCAGTTTCGGGGCACAGCCCAACAGGTTCAGCAACAACAACATCACCCAGAATAATCGCATGATTTTCATCTCATACCTCCCTGGCGGCGACCATGCCGGCCGCGCCATTGAAAGAATCGAAGACCTCCGGCATGAAGCGCCTCATCGGCCAAGTTTACCAGAGTTCGGCGGTCTTGCTTCCGGGGCGTGAGGATTGCCTTTGATCTCACCCCTCCCCGACCACCCGCAGCATTTTCCACCTGCCGCCGCGATAGCGCAGGTAGAAAATGCCGCTGAACGCCAGAAAAAGAAAGATCAGGGCCAGCCAGGCGGTCTGGGGCGCCAGGTGCAGGACCTTCAGCGCCACATACAGAACCGGCAGCAGCAGCCAGTGCATGCCGACCGAAATACACATGGCCCAAAACGTATCGCCGGCGCCGCGCAGCACGCCGCTGCAAACCAACATCAGCGCATCGGCCATTACGTAGAAGGCGGCCAGACGCAGCATGCTGGTGGCCAGGGGAGCCGCCTGGGAAAAAACCGGGTCGGGGACGGCCGGGGCAAAGATGGCCACCAGCGGCCCGGGCAAGGCGACGAAAAGGACCAGGATCACCGAGGAATAGGTCCAACCCATCTGCAGTCCCGACCGGGCCACCCGTTCGGCCACCTCGGGGCGGCCGGCGCCCAGATAGCGGCCGACCAGGCTGACCACCCCGATCTGGATCCCGATCAGCGGCACGAAGGACACCATGTCCCAGTTGAAAACGATGGTGACCGCCGTGGCGGTGGCCAGCCCGTGGGAATGAAAAAGCAGGATCATCAGGGTAAACGCGAGCAGGTTCAGAAACATCTCGACCCCGGCCGGGGAACCGAAGCGCAGCAGCTTTTTCATCACCTCGCCGTCGAAGCGCAGCGCTGCCCCCACCCCGAATTCCCGCCGGTTGCCCCGCCCCAGATAGGCGGCGAGCAGCACCAGCAGGGCGCAGAAACTGCCGAGCAGGGTACCGATGGCGGCGCCGCGGATGCCCAGGGGGGGAAGGCCAAAGTGGCCGAAAATCAGCACGTAGTCGGCGCCGATGTTGACCAGCATCGCGATCAGGGCCGAAATCAGGATCACCCGGGTACGGCCGATGCCGGAAAAAAAACTGGAGAGGCCGGTGCGCAGCAGCACCAGCACGGCGCCGTACAGCAGAATGTCGAAGTAGACTTGCTGCTGAACCAGCTGTTCGGGCGCGATCCCGGTGACGGTGAACAGCCAGTGGGCCAAGGGCCGTCCGGAAAGAATCAACGGATAGGCCAGCAGGGCAACCAGCAGGGCCTGGGTCGCCACCCGGGCGCAGTTCTGCTTGCGGCCGGCACCGAGATACTGGGCGACCAGGGCGGTGGCGTAGCCGATCAGGCCGATGAAAAAAGTCATCATCATGAAACTGGTCAGGCCGCCGGCCATGGCGGCGCTCATCGGCACCGTCCCCAGACGCGACAGGAACAGCCGATCAATGAAAATCATCGCCGTTTCGCAGGCGTGGGAAACCACCATGGGCAGGGCGATGGCCAGCATCTCCCGCAATCCCCCCGGCAGCGGTGTTTTCGTCAACTTCACTTGTTTCATCATTGTTTCGCCGTTCCCGCAAAAAGAAAATGCCGGGGCCCGTGGCTTCGCCGACACTTCGATATTACAGTCTCATCCTGGCCAAAAGTCAATCGGCACCCTTGGCGGATCCAGGTATTTTCGGCGAACACAGCCGGACTTGCGTTTTAACGACTGTCCTCTTCGGAGTTCAATGATAAACTACTCCGGAACTTCGGCTGACATCGACATTCTCCAATGAAAAGGAAACATCTTGAAGCGACTTTTTTCTCTCATAGCGGCCCTCCTGCTCGCCTTTCCGCCCCTGGTATTGGCGGATGTCGCCGGCGGACTGCGCGACTGCGCCCAAATCGAAAACGACAGCGACCGACTGGTCTGCTACGATGCCCTGGCCCGCCGGCCCGACTTGTCAACGGCACCGGATGAATCGGCGGCCGCCTACCCGCGGGAACCCGAGAGCGAGGTCTCCTATCTGACCAAACGCTGGGATCTTGACGAATCGGGGGTTCGCGGCCGTTACACCCTGATTCCCCACCGCGACAACTACCTCATGCCACTGACCTACAACGGGGGCCAGGACCAGCCCGCCAAGGGCGCCGACTATACGATCAAGGATGTCGACGATCACGAAGTCAAATATCAGATCAGCCTGAAAACCAAGCTCTGGCAGGATGTGCTGGGGCAAAGGATGGATCTCTGGTTCGCCTACACCCAGCAGTCGTACTGGCAACTGTACAACATCGACGAGTCGGCTCCCTTTCGTGAAACCAACTACGAGCCGGAACTGCTGCTCAGTTTCCATCCCAGGCTGAAGCTGTTCGGCATCGACGTGCGCACCCTCAACCTCGGATTCAATCACCAGTCCAACGGCCGCCCGGAGCCGCTATCCCGTAGCTGGAACCGCCTGGTCGCCAATCTCGGCCTTGAAAAGGGGGCCTTCACGGTGGAGCTTAAAAGCTGGTACCGCGTTCCCGAGAGCCGGGACGAAGACGACAACCGCGACATCGACGACTACCTCGGCCCGGGCGAGATCCAGAGCTATTACCGCTGGCATGACCACCGCTTCGGACTGATGCTGCGCAACAACTTTCAACGCGGCGACAATCGCAGCACCTTCCAGGTCGATTGGAGCTTCCCGGTCATGGAAAAGGTCGGCCTGTACGTCCAATATTTCAACGGTTACGGCGAAAACCTGCTCGACTACAACCAGCACGCCAACCGGATCGGCATCGGCTTCATCCTGAGCGACTGGAACTAAACCATAGGAGGTTTTGGGCACACATATTGCTGCGACATAGATCCTGGTAAAAACCGATTTGCCCTGACCAGCGGGCCGAGACCTCAAACGTCACGCAATCACCACGGTCGTTTCTTATGTCCTGGCTTTTCCCGAGTATTGTCGCCTCTTTATGCGGATCGGTCATCCTGACCCTGGTCTTCTGTTTCCTGTACTACCAGTACCGGGAGCGGTACCTGGGGTTCTGGGCACTGGGGTGGGGCTTCCATGCCCTGCGCTACGTTTTTGACCTGGGACTGGTCGCCCACTGGCTGGCTCCCGAGTCGACCCATTTCATCCAGATCTGCGTACTGGCCAGCGGACTGCTGATCCTGCGCGGCGCCGAAGAGATGGCGCAGTGCAGGATGTCTCGCGTCTTCTGGATCGGCGGATGCTTGAGCGGCGGCTGGATTCTGCTGGGGCATTTCGCCGACTTGCCGTTCCTGGCGCAGAATCTTCCCACCTTTTTGTTTTATGCCGCCGTTTCCATTCGCACCGGGCAACTGTTTTTCACGGTGGAAAACGTGAACGGAGCCGGCAAATATCTGGCCGGATGGGGCTTCATCCTCTGGGGTCTGCACCGTGCCAATTATCCCTTTCTGGTTCCGCTGGAAGGGTTCCTCCCCTGGCGTTTTCTGTTGGCGGCCCTGCTCGCCCTGGTCGTGGCCATCGGCATGTTGCTGGTCTACTTCGAACGGATCCTGACCACTCTGGCCGTCAATGAAAAACGTTTTCGCACCCTGGTGGAGCAGGCCACCGACGGCATGTTTCTGCTCAACCTCGACGGCCGGATTCTTGACGCCAACCGGCACGCCTGCCAGAGCCTGGGCTATACCAAGACCGAATTGCTTCAACTCAACCTGCACGACATCGTCGAGGGTCTCACCGATATCATTCTGCCGCAACGCCCCAACCGTCTCGCTCCCGGCGTCCCTTCGACCCTTGCGGGGAGGCACCGAAGAAAGGACGGGACCGGCTTTCCGGTCGATATCCGCATCAGCGTCATTGAATCGTCCACCGCCGACCCGCAACTGCTGGCTCTGGCCCGGGACATCGGCAAGCAGAAGGAAACCGAAGACCTGTTGCGACAGAGCTGCCGGAAATTCGAGGCGCTGTACAATCAATCCTTTCAGCTGATCGGTCTGATCGACCCCGACGGCACCCTGCTCGACGCCAACCAGACCGCCCTGCGGCTGATCGATAGCGACCTGTCCGCCCTGCAGGGCCGCCCGATATGGGAAACCCCCTGGTGGGCTAACGATCTTCACCAACAGGTACAACTGCGCAAGGCCATCCAGCAAGCCGCCCAAGGAGAAGTGGTGCGCATGGAAGTGCGGCACCCCGCCAGGAACGGCGGCCAGCTGACGATCGACTTTTCGCTGAAACCGATCATGGACGAAGCCGGCCGGGTCACCCTGCTCATCGCCGAAGGGCGTGACATCAGCGAACGCATTAAAGTCGCCAATGCCCTGAAAACCGCCAATCTCGCCCTCGAAACCCTATTCGACGCCAACCCCATGCCGATCGTCGCCGTCGATACCGGAGGACGTCTGACCCAGTGGAACCAGGCCGCCGAAGATACCTTCGGATGGAGCCGGGACGAGGTGATCGGCCACCCCTGTCCCCTGACTCCCGAAAGCGATCAGGCCAACGAACAAGCCCTGCGGCAACGGGAGCTTGCCGGCGAAAAGCTACGCGGGATCGAAGTCGTGCGCATGAAAAAGGACGGCTCGACCATCGAGCTGAGCAGGTACGGAACCCGTCTCTGCGACGACCGGGGAAAGCCCTATGGGCTCATGGGAATTTTCGTCGACCTGAGCGAGCGAAAGCAGGCCGAGAGGTGCCTGAAGGAGAGCGAAACCCGCTATCGCAAGCTGTTCCAGCAGTTCGAGACCCTGCTCAATGCCATACCGGACCCGATCACCCTGATTTCCCCCGACA
>MHXM01000158.1:9060-18107 GCA_001825565.1 Desulfuromonadaceae bacterium GWC2_58_13 | reverse complement strand
CTGCTGGATACCTTCGTCCACACCTCCAGCCGGTCCAACGAAGAACTGGAGGAACAGGGCATCCCGGGATTTACCAGCAACGGGTTGGAGCATCGTAAAGGCTTCAATCTGCGGGCGGCGGAGCTTTCCATATTCGCGCCGGTTGATCCCTACCTCAACCTCTATGCCAACCTGCCCATCACCGAGGATGGGGTCGAACTGGAGGAAGCCTATGTTGTGACTACCGACTTACCCGAAGGATTCCAGATCAAGGGAGGTAAATTCAAAAGCAACTTCAGCCGGCTCAATGCCCAGCATCCCCATGCCTGGGATTTTTTCGATATCGCCTTGCCCTACCGGGCATTTCTGGGCGCTGAGGGTTTGGGAGGCGAAAAAGGGATCCAGTTCTCCTGGCTTCCCGCGCTCCCGATTTATACCCAGTTCGGCGCGGAAGTTCTGCAGGGGGAAAACGACCTGCTGTTCGGCGCCGATGCCAAGTCCTCTCCCCATGCGTTTTCTCTTTTCGTCAAATGCTCGGTCGATACCACGGACAATTCCACCCTCTATTTCGGCCCCTCGGTGCTGTTTGGCGAGACCCGCAACGGCAACATCGTCGCCGACGCTGAGTTTGACGGCGACAGCGCCCTTTACGGAATGGAAGCGGTCTGGAAATGGAAACCGCGCTCCCGCCAGGGCCTGACCCTGCAGGGCGAATACCTCTACCTGGACCAGCACGGCGATCTGACGGATACCGCCACCTCCGTCGTCGAATCGTTGCGGCGGGGGCAGGATGGCGTTTACATCCAGGGGATCTATCGGTTCGACCGCTGGGGGGTCGGCGCCCGTTACGAGGTGCTGGAACTATTGGCCGACCGGTTCAAACAGAGCGGCGATGAGCAGAATCTTGGCGACCGGCCCTGGCGGGCAACGGCGGCCATCGAGTTCAACCCCTCCGAATTTTCCCGCATCCGCTTGCAGTACAACCACGACGAATCCGGACGGGATGGTCAAGACAACGACGAAGCCATCCTGCAGTTCATGTTCGGCATCGGGGCTCACTCCGCGCACGCTTTCTAGGGGCGCCTGCATTTTCTCAAACCTATTAAGGAGAAAACTCCATGCGAAAAATAGTTCTCGCCTGTATCCTGTTGCTGTTTGGGGCCGCTCCAGCCCTGGCCGAACTCAAGGTCGTCGCCACTCTCCCCTGGATCGGCAATCTGGCCAGGATCCTCGGCGGAGACCAGGTTGCCGTCACCACCCTGGTGAAACCGAACCAGGACCCGCACATGGTCGAGGCCAAGCCGAGCATGATCCTTGCCGGACGCAAGGCCGACATCCTGATGTACAACGGTCTCGACCTGGAAATAGGCTATCTCCCCCTGATTCTCGAATCGGCGAGAAATCCCCGAATCGTTCCTGGCAAGCCGGGAAATTTCAATTGCTCCCGATTCGTGAAGGCCATCGAAAAACCGACCGCTATCGACCGTAGCATGGGAGACGTGCATCCGTTGGGCAATCCCCACTACCACTTTTCTCCATCCAACATTTTGCGGGTGGCTGCGGGAATGACCGACGCCCTGGCGGAGTTGGACGCTGTCCATGCCGAAACCTACCGGCAAAATTATAAGGAATTTTCAACCTTGGTCGCGCAAAAACAGGAACAGTGGCAGACGCTCGGCTTTCAGGGCAAACGGTTTGTGGCCTATCACAAACTGTTCGAATATCTGGCGGCGGAGTTCGGTTTTCAAATCGTTGGCTACGTCGAACCGAAACCCGGCATTCCACCGTCAGCCGCCCACGTCGAAGGCCTGATCGCCAGCATGAAGAGCAGCCATACGGACGGCATCCTCACCACCAGCTATTATGGCCGAACGGAAGCGGAGTCCCTCGGCGAGAAGACGGGAGTCAGGATCATCGCTCTGCCCGCCGACGTTGGAGCCATGCCGGACACCGACAGCTGGTTCGCTTTCATGGACAGGGTCCTGACTTCTTTGCGGTAAACACTCCCTCCATTCAGCCATCCGCGGGTTTACCAGCCGCGGATGGCTGAATGGAATTATCAAGGAAGAGCCATGGAAACCCTCAACTTTCTTCTTTTCCCGTTTCTGGCTTGTCTGTTGCTGATCGCCATCCACACCTATTTCGGTGTTCATATCCTGGAAAGGGGGATCATTTTCGTCGATCTTGCCCTGGCCCAGTTCATTGGCATCGGCATCGCTCTGTCATTTTTGTTCGGAGAAGAACATAAACTGGCCTTCTCGCTGATCTTTGCCTTTCTGGGCGCATTCATTCTCTCGTTTTCCAAACGAGCGGCTCGCCATGTGAATATCGAGGCCTTCATCGGCATCCTCTACATTTTCGCCTTTTCGGCAAGCATCCTGATTCTGGATCGGAGCCCCCACGGTCTGGAAGAGTTCAAAGCCATCATGAATGGCAATATCATCTGGGTGACCCCGAAGGAGGTTCTCTCGACCTTCCTTGTTTATACGGTCGTAGGAATCCTGCATTTTTTTCTGCGCCACCCGTTCTTTGCCCTTTCCTCCGAGGGGAAGGGCGGATTTCTCCTGGAGTTTCTTTTCTTCGCCAGCTTTGCCGTGGTCCTGGTGAAATCGGTGGCGATGGCCGGGGTCATGCAGGTATTCTCGTTTCTCATCATCCCGGCCCTGATCGGCCGGTTGTATTTCAAAGAACCTCGCAAGGTGCTGCTAGCCGGCTGGCTGGTGGGAGTTGTGGTCAGTATGGGGGGGATTTTCGCCTCCCTCCGTTGGGATCTCCCCACCTCGCCGGCCATTGTGGCGGGGCTCACCCTGATGTTTTTCGTTCTGCTCGCGGGAAAGGTTTTAAGCAGGGCGATCCGGCGGTGAATTCGATGACCTGAAAGGGTTGGATTCTTCTGGGGCAGTGTGGCAGGGCCCCGGGAAAGTGAACGATTTCGAGGATATCCGTCATCTGGTGGAGACCTGGCCGTCGTTTATTGTTTTCAGGGCTTGGGCTTCAATGTCAGTTGTCTTACAATGAGTTGAAATTTATTCCAAGGCGAGTCGGGCAACGTTCCCCCCATCGGTGATTTTTGGCCCCGGGCATTGGCGAGGTTCCCGTCTCTGTCGCTAAGTGTCCAGTTTTTCGAGGAGATTCCATGAATATTGTTGGACTTTTCGGCAGTCCCCGCAGGCAGGGGAACAGCGCCACCGTCGCCCGGCATTTTCTGCGGCGGGCCGAGCAGCAGGGCGCCGTCATCCGGAGCTATTATCTCAACGATCTGACCTACCGGGGTTGCCAGGCCTGCGATGCCTGCAAAACCAGCCATGATTGCTGTGTACTGCGGGACGATCTGACTCCGGTTCTTGCGGCGGTCTTTGAGGCCGATCTGGTGGTGATGGCTTCGCCGGTTTACTACGCCGACGTCTCTGCCCAACTCAAGGGGTTCATCGATCGCAGTTATTCCTATCTGCTTCCCGGCTATATCGCCAAGGATCATCCCAACCGCCTGGCCCGGCGCAAGCCGCTGGTCTTCATCCTGACCCAGGGCCATCGCGACCCGGAAATGTTTGCCGATATCCTGCCCCGCTATCGGGATATCTTTTACTGGACCGGTTTCGCTGAAACCCATCCTCTGCGGGTGGTCGATGTGTACAAGCCGGGGGATGTCGATTCGCGCGGGGAGATGCTGGCGGCGGCCGAACAGCTCGCCGACCGGCTGCTGCGGGATCCGGAATAGGGGTCGCCACCGCGAGGGCCTCGACGACTGGTTTTTCCTGTCGTTTCTCATAACGTTCAGATCGAGGAGGACCGATGTCCACTGAATTTTTGATGGCGTTTCTGGCCCCCCAACTGGGCCGCGAGATTCACGTCGGCCCCTGGCTGACTCTCACTCAGGAGCGGATCGACCGTTTTGCCGAGGTGACCGGAGATGTCCAGTGGATTCATACCGACCCGGCGCGGGCGGCCAAGGAATCTCCTTATGGCGCGACCATTGCCCATGGGTATTTGACCCTGTCGCTGTTGCCATATCTTACCGAAAGCAACCATCCCGATTTTTTCCAGAAGAATTACCCGGGAATGAAAATGCGGGTGAATTACGGCGTCAACAAGGTGCGTTTTCCTTCTCCGGTGCTGGTCGGTTCCCGTATCCGCGCTCGGACGGTCCTTGGCGCGTCCGAGAAAATGGGGGATGCGGTGCAGATCCTGTATCGGATCACGGTGGAGATCGAAGGGGAGCCAAAGCCGGCTTGTGTCGCCGAATCTCTCGTCCGGGTTTATCCCTGAAAGGATCTTTACGATAAGACGCAAAAAAGCCGGAGAAAAATCCCCGGCTTTTTGCAGTCACTTGGATTGTTGGCGGATTATTTGCCGGTTTCCTGGGTGGCTTCTTCCCGCGGCGCCATCACGCCTTTGGCCAAGCCGAACATCACCAGCAGGGCGGGAATCATTTGGGCGGCGACGATCATGCCGCAGAAGCCGAGGAAGATCCAAACCACGATCCCGCTATTGTCAACCCGGCCGCCGCTGGCGAAAGCGGAGGTGGCAAGGGTCATCAGGGTGGCGGTGGCGGCGGCGATTCTGGTGGTGGTTTTCATAAAGTCCTCCTTCAATGGTTATATGGGCAAAGTGAGTTATATATTTATCATTTTGACGAGTTCATTTATCCCGGTTCAACGTTTTGCGGCGATCTCGCTATTGCGTTTGCCGAACAGGCTTTTGGTCCCGGTGAAGAAGAGGAAGAGGCCGGGAAGTACCTGGGTGGCCACGATCAGACCGAAGAAGCCGAGGAACAGGATGGTCATGATGCCGATGCCGGCGCTGCTGGAGCCGTTGGCAGCAAAAGCCGGGGAGGCCGAAGCGATGAGCAGGGTGATGGTCGAAGTAAGAGAGTTTTTCATGGCGTGCTCCTTTTTTCCTTGTTGCTTGCTGTTGTCTTTGTATATAGCGAAGAGCGTACCAATGCTGGGAATTATTTATTTAAAACTTATAACATTATGTTTTTGTTAAATAAAAAAATTCGGGCGATTCCGTGGGGACGGTTTGCCGGGCATGTTGAAGGCGCAAACGTATAGTTAAAACATACGTATACAAATTAATCAAAAACAATGAAAACGCATTAGAAGTAGTGTAACATGCCGCAATGTAAGTGAAAGCATCAATAAAATGAGTGTATTTTTATTTTATGCAGGGTGTATAGACCCCGGTTCAGATGATCCCGACCTTCGGTATGACCTGGATTGCCTTAACCATGTTGAACGTGTGAAAGGAGGATGAATCAATGGCCGATTATGATGCGCGGCTTGAGTTTCTGGTTCGGGATTACGAGTGCGATATGCAGGGGGTGGTCAATAATGCGGTTTATCAGAACTACCTCGAACATGCCCGACATGAATTCATCAAGACGCTGGGGGTCGATTTTGCCGAACTGGCGCGGCAGAAAATCAACCTGGTGGTG
This sequence comes from Desulfuromonadaceae bacterium GWC2_58_13, assembly GCA_001825565.1. Taxonomy (GTDB): domain Bacteria; phylum Desulfobacterota; class Desulfuromonadia; order Desulfuromonadales; family Trichloromonadaceae; genus Trichloromonas. Next base: position 12,691 of record MHXM01000158.1, on the reverse strand, counting down.
ATCAGGGCGGAACTCGATTACAAGTTGCCGCTGGTCGGTTCGGATCGGTTCTGGATTGGCACCCGGTTAGAAAAAATATCCCCCCTGCGGTTTGCATTTTTTCAGGATATTTATCGGGAGCCGGATAATGCCTTGATTGTTCAGGCCAGGATCGTTGGGACGGCGCTCAATGAAAGGGGCCGGCCCAAAATGCCCGCGGCGATTGACCGGGCACTTTCCGAAAAATCGGGTAATCCTGGCAGGTAGTGCGGAATATTCCACAGCCAGGGCAGGATATCCTACACCCAGGAGGGGGCATGGTTCACCTCTTGGGTGTTTTTTTGTGTAAATCAGGCCACTTGAAGACGTGGCACAGGTTGTGAAAAAGATCCTGTGGTGACGGCCCGCTCGCCGCTGCCTCCTGGTCCAATCCGGGGCACGACGAAAAAGGCTCAATTTTTTCAAGGAGACGAATCCGTTATGAATCGTAGTGGCTTTCTGTTGGTCGTTGTTGGCGTGGCGGTAATTTTTGCCGGCGCCTTTGCCTTTGCCCTCTCGGGCGTCAAGGCGTCCGCCGTAGCCGACTTCAAGGTCGGCAACCTGACCTGCGGCGCCTGCGTCGAAAAGATCCGCGGGGCGGTCCTTTCTCTTGATGGCAACGCCAAGGTAGAAGTTGATCTGGCGGCCGGACGGGCCCGGGTGGTTTATGATTCGAGCCGTACCGATGCCGCCGCTCTCGCCGACCGGATTGCCCGGGCGGGATATCCGACCGTGGCGGCTTCGGCAGCCACCGGGGACGCCCCCGTTTCCACTGCCGGCGGGGTTCGCTGTCCGGCCGCTCAGCCGGTCAAGAAAAGCGGCTGCGGCGGCGGTTGCTGCGGATAACGGGGAATGGGGAGCGCATCCCAAAATACTCAACCCATGGAGAGTTGAAATGTCCGACCGTGAACAGAAGAGAGTCCAGTTCGAGTCCGCCAAGAAAAAGAGTTTTGTGCCGCTTGCGGCCATCGGCCTGGTGTTGGTGCTGGGAATTGCCTTGATCGGCTGGAAGTTTGCCGGCCCCGACTTCGGTAAGTATCCATTGGTCCTGACGGCCGATGGACAGGTGTCCATCCCGGTCAGCCGGTTCGAGGATGGAAAGGCACATTTTTTCAGCTTTAAACACGGCGAAGTTTCGATCGATTTCTTTGCGGTAAAGAGCCCGGACGGTGTCTTGCGAGCCGCCTTCGATGCCTGTGACGTCTGTTATCGGGATAAAAAAGGCTATCGTCAGGAAGGGAATGAAATGGTCTGCGTCAACTGCGGCCAACGGTTCAGCATCGATCGCATCAACGAAGTCAAGGGCGGTTGCAACCCGGCCCCCCTGACACGCCAGGTCGCCTACGGAAACATCGTGATCAACGAACAGGATCTGAGGCTGGGCGCCCGCTATTTCGAAGGGATCTGATTCTTCATGACGCTTGGAACCATCGCTTTCAACAATCTGCGCCGGCGTAAATCGCGGCTGATCTTTCTGGTCATCGGCCTGCTGATCGGCATCGCCACGGTGGTGACCCTGCTGTCGCTCTCCCAGGCGATGACCGCCGAGGCGCGGCATAAAATGGAAAATTTCGGAGCCAACATCCTGCTCACTCCCAAGACCGACGAGTTGTCCCTGTCCTATGGCGGCATTACTCTCGGCGGAGTGACCGTCGATCCCAGGGAAATCCGCGAGGCCGATCTCGATCGGATTTCCACCATTCCCAACCGGCGCAACATCGCCGCGGTGGCTCCCAAGATTCTCGGCGCCGTGCAGGTGAAGGGCGAGCGGGTGATGCTGATGGGGGTGGTCGCCGATCGTGAATTTCACCTCAAGCGCTGGTGGAGTGTCCAGGGCCGGCCCCTGGCGGCCGAAAACGAGCTGGTAGCCGGCAGTGCCGTGGCCCGTCGACTGGGACTGGCCATGGGAGAGACCATCGAAATCGAGGAATTTCCCTTCGTGGTGACCGGGATTCTGCAGGAAACCGGTTCTCAGGATGACGATCTGCTGATCGCCTCTCTGCCGGCGGCTCAGATTCTGCTCGGCAAAACCGGACTGGTTTCGCTGGTCGAGGTGGCTGCCCTGTGCGGGGAGTGTCCGGTCGAGGACATGGTGAGCCAGATTGCCGCCGTGCTCCCCGATGTCAAGGTGGGCGCCATTCAGCAGGTGGTCAAAAGCCGGATGCACGCCATCGAGCAATTCCAGGCTTTTGCCTTGGGGGTGGCGGCGGTGGTGATCCTGATCGGCGCTTTGGTGGTGTTTGTCACCATGATGGGATCGGTCAATGAGCGGACCCGCGAAATCGGCATTTTTCGCGCCCTCGGTTTCCGGCGCGGGCATGTGGTCACCCTGATTCTGACCGAGGCCTTCTGGGTCAGCCTGCTGGCCGGCGTTCTCGGGTTCCTGAGCGGCATGCTGGCCACCCGCCTGCTGCTGCCGGTGCTGGCGGAGGAACATGTCCACCTGGTCTGGAATCCGATTCTGGCCGGAGGGTCCATCCTGCTGGCCGTGGGCGTGGGTACCCTGGCGTCGCTTTATCCCGCCCTGCATGCGAGCCGGCTCGATCCGACCGAAGCATTGCGCACCCTTTGAGTTGAATTTCACCACGGGATGATCTTATGGCATTTATCGAAATCAGCGGATTGACCAAATATTACGACAGCCGGGCCGGGCGCGTCGAGGCCCTGGGCGGAATCGACCTGAGTATCGACGAAGGGACCTTCCTCGGGGTCATGGGGCCTTCCGGTTCGGGCAAGAGCACCTTCCTGTCGATGCTCGGCGGACTCTGTCACCCCTCCTCCGGGTCCCTGCGAATCGACGGCATCGACCTGTATCGGTTGCCCGGCGAAAAGCTTGCCGACTTCAGGCGCGAGTACCTCGGGTTTGTGTTTCAATCGTTCAATCTGGTTCCCTACCTGACGGCCCTCGAAAACGTCATGTTGCCATTGGCGGTGAAAAAGATGCCGACCACTGAAAAACGCCAACGGGCCGGCCAGGTGCTCGAGCGGGTCGGGCTCAAGGCGCGGGCGGGCCACCTGCCCGGCGAACTGTCCGGCGGCGAGCAGGAGCGGGTCGCCATTGCCCGGGCCCTGGTCAATCGTCCGCCGCTGATTCTCGCCGACGAACCCACCGGCAGCCTCGACAGCGCAACCTCGGCGGAAATCATGGCCCTGTTCGCCGAACTGAATGCCGAGGGGCAGACCATCGTCATGGTAACCCATAATGCCGAAACGACATCCTGTTTTCACCGGACCCTGTTTCTGCGTGACGGTCAATTGGCCGGCGGGCGGGATGCCGCATTGCCCGATGCATAGGAGAAGCCCGTGGTCCTGCTACTGCTTATTTTGCTCGGATGTATCGTCTTCGCCATTTTAGCCGAAATGGAGAAGGGGAAAGGCCCCGCCCCCCGGATCCACGGCAAGTGCCCGTCCTGTGGGCATGCCGCCGATGGGGAGTGGCTGATCTGTCCCCATTGCCGATTTATGCTGCGTGACCGCTGTTGTGGTTGCGGTCAACCGCGATCGGTGTTTCACCGTTATTGTCCCCAGTGCGGCGAACCTGAACCGGGGAGGACGTCATGAAACACTGGGTGGTTGCCGTCTCGTGGGGAACGGCTGTCGGTATCGCGGTACT
>MHXM01000158.1:6249-9041 GCA_001825565.1 Desulfuromonadaceae bacterium GWC2_58_13 | reverse complement strand
TATTGTTGCGGCCGCTGCACCCTGCGCGGTTTTCTGGTCATCGGGCCGTTCGAAACATCGATCCTCGGCCTGACCTTGGTCGCGGCCCTGTTACTGGTGCTCGTCAAGGCCCTTCATCGGCGTCAACGGGCCCGTTGTCGCTGCCGATGCGGGGCGGTCCTTTCCGATACCTGGGGGTTCTGTCCCGAATGCGGAACTCCCCGTCAGGCATGAAATCCCTCGATTAATCCTTTCTCGGCGGTTCTGCTGGTCAATTTCCGTTTTGTTATTACAATTAAGTAAATTCTGACGCTTGTTTTGGTCATGAATCTTCCGGAGGTGCCGGCTGGGGTACGAAACCGTATCGCGGGTATCCTCGTTTTCACCCCTTTGAGTCGGAGGTGGTTTTATGATCGGTATTACCTGGAAGGACTGCTACGCGACCCATGTCGGCTGTTTCGATTCCGAACACCAGCACCTGGTTGCCCTGATCGACCAGTATTTCAGGGCTATCCGGGAAAATCGCGGGGAGCAGGTTGTCGATTCATTGCTCGAAAAAATTCTCGATTACACCGCATCGCATTTCGCTCATGAAGAAAAAATGATGCGGGAACATACCTATCCACGGTATCATGCTCACCGTCAGGAACATCTCAAGATGATCGCCTCGGTCAAGGGTTTTCAGTCGCTGCTGGCTGAGGACGGAACGGACACGGGCGAAATTCTGTTGACCATCCGGAATTTTCTTCGTGACTGGCTGCTCCATCATATCGTTGAGGAAGATCAGAAATACGGCCCATTTTTCAACCAGAAGGGCATCTGCTGAACCATGAAAAAAATGGCGAATCTCCTTTTTAAAGGGGCTGCCTGGCCGGTTTTGTTGCTGGTCGGGGTGCTGCTGTCCGGCTGTGCGGTTAATCCGGTGACCGGCAAGAGCGAGCTTCGATTGGTTCCGGAAAGTACCGAGATTAATCTCGGCAGTGAACAGTATGCTCCCAGCCGCCAGATGCAGGGGGGGGATTATACCGTCGACCCGGAAGTGGCCGCCTATGTCAGCAGCGTCGGCAACCGGTTGGCGGCGGTCAGTGATCGCGGCTTGCCCTACGAATTCAAGATTATCAACGATTCGACTCCCAACGCCTGGGCTCTGCCCGGCGGTAAGCTCGCCATCAATCGGGGGATGCTGACCGAGCTGAACAGCGAGGCCGAACTGGCGGCGGTGCTGGGACATGAAATCGTGCATGCCGCCGCCCGTCACGGCGCCAAGGGCATGGAACGGGGGATGCTGCTGCAGGGGGTGGTGCTGGCGGCCCAGGTGGCGTCCAGCAACAGCGAATACGGCGGCCTGGCGGTGGGGGGAGCGGCACTCGCCTCGCAGATGATCGGTCAGAAATACAGCCGGGAGGCCGAGCTGGAATCGGATTATTACGGCATGAAGTATATGTCGCGGGCCGGTTACGATCCGCAGGCCGCCATCCGCTTGCAGGAGACTTTCGTCCGGCTGGCCGAAGGGCAAAACCAGGATTGGCTTTCCGGGCTCTTTTCCAGTCATCCCCCTTCGCGGGAACGGGTCGCGGCCAATCGGGAGACGGTAAAACAGCTTCCTCCGGGAGGGGATGTCGGAGGCGAACGTTATCGTCAGAAAATGGCGGTTCTGATACGTGGCAAGGACGCCTATGCCGCCTATGACCGGGGCCGCAAGGCTCTGTCCAAAGGGGACAACGAACAGGCACTGGCGCTGGCCGAACAGGCTCTGGCCGTCGAACCTCGCGAAGCCCTGTTCCATTCCCTGCGCGGCGATGTGCGGTTCGAGCAGGGGCGGTACCAGGATGCGGTGGCCGATTACGACCGGGCACTGGAACGCAACGGCGGGTATTTCCATTTCTTCGTCAAGCGCGGTCTGGCCCGGGAGCAGCTCGGTCAAAAGGATGCCGCCTACGCCGATCTGGAAAAAAGTGTCAAGCTGTTGCCGACGGCCACCGCTTTGAACTCCTTGGGCAACCTGGCCCGGGCCCGGGGCGACCTGGAGAAAGCCAAGGAATTTTTTGCCGCCGCGGCCAGTTCCAAGACCGGACCTGGCGAAGACGCCGCCCGTTCCCTGGTCCGGCTCGATTTGCCCAGCAACCCGAACCAGTACCTGCAGATCCGCCTGAGGCTGGATGCCTCAAGATATCTTCTGGCTGAAATCGGCAACCCAACGAGGGTTCCGGTAACCGACGTCCATTTCCTGGTCCAGTTCGTCGATGCTCGGGGAGCCCGGCGTCAGGTTGCTTTGCGGGTTCCCGAGACGATCGCGCCCGGCGCCTCGACGCGGGTATCCACCGGCGTCGGTCCGGTCGACAACGTCGATTCGCTGAAAGGACTGAAGGCGGGGATCATTCGGGCCCGGGTCGCTGAATAGCTGCGGTCAAATCCTTTGCAAGTTACCTGAAAGTGAGCGGCCCATGTTGTTGTCTCTGTTGAAAAAACGTAGAAGTATCCGGAAATTTCAACCGGTTCCGGTGGCAACCGAAAAGGTCGATCAACTGGTGGAAGCCATGCTGCGGTCGCCGTCCTCTCGCGGAAACAATCCCTGGGAGTTCGTCGTGGTGACCGATGCCGACCAGCTCAAGCGGCTGGCCCGTGCCAAGGAGCATGGATCGGCTCTGATCGAGGAGGCGCCGCTGGCTATCGTGGTCTGTGCCAATCCGCTGATTTCAGATGTGTGGATTGAGGATTGTTCGATTGCCGCGCTGAACATTCACCTCGCCGCCGCGTCGCTGGGACTGGGGAGTTGCTGGGTGCAGATCCGAAAACGCCGCCACAGCGCGGAG
>MHXM01000158.1:0-6236 GCA_001825565.1 Desulfuromonadaceae bacterium GWC2_58_13 | reverse complement strand
ACTATGTGAGTAAGCTCCTGGAGCTGCCTGACGGTTACCAGGTCGAGGCGATTATCGGCATCGGTTATCCGTCCGAGGAAAAACCGCCCCATCTCCGGGAGTCGCTGCTTTACGACCGGGTTTCCAGCAACCGCTACGGAATCCCCTGGACCCCGCCGGATTCGGTAGCGGAGTGAGTTTCATCTTAACGAGCGCGTCCTTTGGGGGGCCGGCGCTGCCCGGAAACAGTTTTTACCTTGAAATTCTCGTTTTTTGCTGTCGTTGGGTTTAATAAAGCTAACCCGTATCCGCATGCCGGCGGCGGCTGACTACCTCAACCATTTTTTATTGGGAGGGCAACATGACGGAAAATCAGAAGATCATTAAGTTTATCGATGATTACCTGGCAAAGAACGCGCTTGATGGATTGTCCGCCGTCGAAGCCAGTCGGCTGCTCGATGAAGCCGGCCTGCTCGCCGATGATGAATCGAAGCCGGGAGAGCCGATGCGTCGGTTGCTGCGCGATGGAGACATTCCTCATGCACGGAAGGTTCAGGGGAAGTGGTTTATCCCGCGATCTTCCAGGCCCGTTGCCGAAAGGGTGAAAGCTGGTCCGCAAAAAGTGGCGGTTTCGCGCATGAAAATTCTCCTGCGTTTTCTATATTCGGTCCTTTTCCTGCTGGTCTTTGAAATCCTGCGGCTGATCGTGCAGGTGACGGTAGTGGGGCAGTATGTTTATCTGCTGATCGTGGGTACTCCGAGCGTGGCCCTGAAGAAATTCGGCGCCCGGGTTTCCGACTATACCTACCGGGTGCTCCGCTATCTCACCCTCAATGAAAATGAAAAACCTTATCCCTTCGCCAAGTTTCCGGCCGAGGTGTCGCCGCCGGAGGCGGACGTCTCCTTCGAATAATCCGCAACGCCCGGCCAATTGCTGGCCGGGCGTTGCTTTCGTTTATGGGGGGAATCGGCCTTTTATCGTTGGTATGCTGCGAGTGGGAGTCAGGTTTTCTGTCGCAGGGAGTAACCCGGGGTGTCCGAGCGGGGAGGATCGTTGGCGAGAGTCAGGCGTAAAGGTTTAACGAGGCCCGGGGTTTTTTGGCAATGTTCTCTGCCGAGGCGCTTCCCTGGCGGACAGCGATGCTGAGCTCTTTGCGGGGTTCGGTCGCGGCAATCTGCTTGGCCGTTTGGAGCTCGGCCCGGGCGCTGAGCTCCATTCTCGTTGCGGCCGAGGCGACCTGGCGGTCCTGCGGCGATGGATCCGCGGGAGCCTGGGCCGCCGCACGGACCACCTGGGCTTTTTTGATGGTAGCCGCAGGATTGCCGGACACGGGGGAAAGATCGATCGGCACTTCGCCTGCCACGGCGTAGCGTTTTCCGTCGGGGCCTTGTTGGTAGGAATAGCTCGGACCGCCGGCGTACTGGCCACCCGCGGCTGCATGCGCGGCCTCGTGGGTTCTTACTTTGCGATCGGTCATGGCCAGTTCGTTGATTTGGCGGGCTTCCCGGCTCAGCGTGACTTTGTCTTTGGTGGCGGGGGTTCCCGAGGATTCGTCCTCGGGTGATTGATTGGCGTCGGATAAGCCGGCGGGAATTTCCCGGTCGGTTTTTTGCCCGCGCTGATAAATATCAAGCGGGTTGACCGGGTATATGGCGGTTGCGCTGATTTCTGCCATCGTTTAGCCTTCGCCAGGATGTGCTTTGATAGTTGTTGCGAATCCGCAGGATGAAGATTAAAATAAAGTCGCTATCAGTATAGCGTGCCCGGCCCATTAAAAACAACCGGTTTATCAGCCTTATGCCTGTTTTTGCGCCGTTTTTTTGATTGGTTTCCCGGTCGACCCAGGGTTTGCATGAAATCATTTATTTTAGTGATTCGTGGGTGCTCAGACGGGTGCTAGCTCCATTCTCGAGGTGATTCATGTCGGAAAATCTTTATGAGATTGTCGATTCGATGTACAACCTGCCACCGATGCCCGTTGTTGCAACGAAGGTGCTGGAGATGCTGCGTTCGCCCGATTATACGGCAGATTCCCTGGCGAAGTTGATCGCCTGCGATCCGGTTCTTGCCGGTCGCCTGCTCGGGATGGCCAACTCGGCTTTTTACGGGGTGCGTCGGGAGGTTAAATCGTTGCCTCGGGCCGTGGTTATCCTGGGAGAAAACGCCTTGAAAAGCCTTGTCCTGGCCGCCAGTCTGAAGGTGCTCAACCAGAAGCCCGGACCGATCCAGAAGCGACTCTGGGAAAACTCGGTGGGTTGCGCTTTCGGGGCGCAAATGGTCGCGCAGATTTTTCATTCGACCGCGCCGGAAGAAGCGTTTCTGGGTGGGTTGTTCCGGCATATCGGCAAGATGGTCATGCTTGATTTTGATCGTCCGCTCTACGAACATCTGGTGGCCATGGTTGATGCTGGAAAAGCTTCCCAGGACAGTCTCGAAAGAGAGCTGTTCCACTTTCCGCATGCGGTCATCGGTGCGGCCGTGCTGGAAAAATGGAATTTCAGCAAGGTCATCATTCAGTCCACCCTGAATCATGATCGGCTCGAGCTGCCGGCTGAAGTCTATCCCGCGGCCTATCGGCTGGCCGCCACGGTTAACATTGCGAGCAGCCTGTGTAAGGTGTTGGGAATCGGTTGCGCCAAACCCGATGATACCCTCCAGCTTTCAATGGTGCCCGGTGCCCTGGCTCTCGGGGTCGAATACCCGCAGATGAAAATGCTGCTCGAAGAGCTTGACGCGACCTATTCCGAAAATGCCGGGTTCTTCTTTGATTGACCTCTCCATGACCTGTCCGACACGCTTTCCATGGGGTATGCGTCATTCGTCCCGCCGGATATTTTTTCCAATTGATGCAAAGCTGACGCTATTTCCGCCGCCGCTGGGTAACGGTTGTTTCTTCCTGAACGGATCGATATGTGGAGTTGTGAATGAAGATCGCCGCGCGTGTCCCCCTGGGGCTGAACAACCAATTCGCCAGTGATAACTATGCCGGCATTTGTCCCGAAGCCTGGAAAGCCCTGGAGAACGTTTCGGCGGGATACGCCAATTCGTACGGGGACGACTTGCATACGGCCCGGGCCTGCAACCTTCTGCGGGAATTTTTTGAGACGGATTGCCAGGTTTTCTTCGTTTTTAACGGCACCGCCGCCAACTCCCTGGCCCTGGCCTCCCTGTGCCAGTCGTATCACAGCATCATCTGTCCCGAATCCGCTCATATCGAAACCGATGAATGCGGCGCCGTCGAATTTTTCTCCAATGGCACCAAGGTTCTCCTGGTGCCGAGCCTGGAGGGTAAAATCGACCTGGCGGCGGCCGAACATGCGATCACCCGGCGCACCGATATCCACTATCCCAAGCCGAAGGTTCTGAGTATTGCCCAGCCCACGGAGCTGGGCACCGTCTATCGCGTCGATGAAATGAAAGCCGTGGGCGCGTTGGCGAGGAAATACGACATGAAACTGCATGTGGACGGCGCCCGGTTCGCCAATGCCGTGGCTTCGTTGCAGGTCGCACCAAAGGAGATCTCCTGGCAGGCTGGGGTCGATGTGGTGACTTTCGGGGGAACCAAGAACGGTCTTGCGGTGGGGGAAGCGGTGATCTTTTTCGACGCCCGGCTGGCGCGGGAGTTTGATTACCGCTGCAAACAAGCCGGGCAGCTGGCATCCAAAATGCGTTTTTTGTCGGCTCCCTGGAGTGGCATGCTGGTTGATGGCGCCTTGCTGCGGCACGCGGCCCATGCCAACCACTATGCCCGCGAATTGGCCGCCGGTTTGAGCGGGATTGCCGGTCTCGAGGTGGTTTATCCCTGCCAGGCCAACTCGGTTTTCATCAGAATGCCGGAATCCCTGATCGAGGCGCTTCGCCAGCGGGGATGGCATTTCTACACCTTTATCGGATCGGGGCTGGCCCGCTTCATGTGTTCGTGGAGCACCTGCCAGGCGGATATCGATGCCTTGGTCGGCGATGTCCGAGAAATGGCTGCCGCGACCCAAGGGTGATCGTCCGCTGTGATGGCCGGTGTTCTCCGTCTTGACATTCTCCGGCTCTTTTTTTACCCTGCGGGACATTTCCGGTTCTACCAAGAAAGGACCTTTCCATGCGTGTCACCGCCATAATCCCCGCCCGTTACGCCTCGACGAGATTCCCTGGCAAGCCTTTGGCCGATATTCTGGGCAAGCCGATGATCCAGTGGGTTTACCAGCGAACCCTCGAATCCACCCGGGTCGACCGGGTTGTTGTCGCCACCGATGATGAGCGAATTTTCGATGCCGTCAAGGCCTTTGGCGGCGAGGTGCAGATGACCCGTCCCGACCATCCCACCGGAACCGATCGATTGGCCGAGGTTGCCCAGCGCATCGATACCGATATCGTGGTCAACGTGCAGGGGGACGAACCGCTGATCGACCCGAGGATGATCGATCTTGCCGTGGCGCCGCTGGTGGCTGATGGTTCCATCCCGATGGGGACCCTGATGACCCCGGTCGGGTCGGTGGAGGAGTTTCTCAATCCAAACGTGGTTAAGGTGGTCGTCGACCGGCAGGGTTTCGCTCTCTACTTTTCCCGGGCACCAATTCCCCATCCCCGCGACCATGCGCAGCACCTGGCCGAGCATTTCCATGATCTCAAGGCGTACAAGCACATCGGCCTGTATGTTTATCGCAAAAATTTTCTGCTCGACTACCCCAAAATGCTGTCGACCCCCCTCGAAAATACGGAGAAACTGGAGCAACTCAGGGCCTTGGAGCACGGTTACCGGATCCGGGTCGTGGAGACGGAGCTGGTTTCCCAAGGGGTTGATACGCCGGCGGATCTCAGGCTGGTCCGGTCCCTGTTGAACGCCGTCGGACAAGGATAGCCGTCGGGAACTTTGGGGTTTTCTTTTTAGGGGCATCAGTGTAGTATTCCCTGGTTTGATTTCAAACTCGGGTCGGCTTGCAGGCGCCTCGGGTTCCAATAAAAGGAGTTCGGATGAAGACCAAGTTTGTGTTTGTGACCGGGGGGGTGGTTTCTTCACTCGGCAAGGGGTTGGCCGCCGCGTCGATCGGAGCGCTGCTGGAGGCGCGTGGGCTGCAGGTCTCCATGCAGAAGCTTGATCCCTATATCAACGTCGATCCGGGAACCATGAGCCCGTTTCAGCATGGAGAGGTTTTCGTGACCGACGACGGAGCCGAGACCGACCTCGATCTGGGACACTACGAGCGGTTCACCTCGGCGACCCTCTCCCGTAAATCGAATTTTACCACCGGTCAGGTCTATGACTCGGTCATCCGCAAGGAACGGCGCGGCGATTACCTGGGGGGCACGGTTCAGGTCATCCCGCATATCACCAACGAAATCAAGGCCAAGATCCTCGACAATGCCCGTGGAGTCGACCTGGCCATCATCGAGGTCGGCGGCACCGTGGGCGATATCGAGTCGTTACCGTTTCTCGAGGCGATTCGACAGTTTCGCACCGATCGGGGGCAGGAGAACGTCCTGTATATCCATCTGACCCTGGTTCCGTATATTCCCACCGCCGGCGAGTTGAAAACCAAGCCGACCCAGCACAGCGTCAAGGAACTTCGCGAAATCGGCATTCAACCCGATATCCTGCTGTGTCGCTGCGACCGGGAAATCCCCCGCGACATGAAGGCCAAGATCGCCCTGTTCTGCAACGTCAGGGAAGAAGCGGTCATCACGGCTCGCGATGTCGCCTCGATCTATGAGGTGCCGGTTGCCTATCATGAGCAGGGGCTCGATGAACGGCTGGTGGATATTCTCAACATCTGGACCAAGGCGCCGGATTTGTCGGAGTGGCAGCGGATCGTCAAGCGCATCAAGGAGCCTGCCTCGGAGACCACCGTCGCCATTGTCGGCAAGTACGTCGAGCTGACCGAGAGCTACAAGTCGCTGTCCGAAGCCCTGATTCACGGCGGCATCGCCAACGACTGTCGGGTCCATCTCAAATATGTCGATTCCGAGTCCCTGGAACGGCACGGCATTGACGGTACCTTCGACGATATTGACGGTATTCTGGTCCCCGGCGGGTTCGGCGAACGCGGCAGCGAAGGAAAGATCGCGGCGATTCAGTATGCCCGGGAAAACAAAATCCCGTTCTTCGGTATCTGTCTCGGCATGCAGATGGCCGTCGTCGAGTTCGCTCGAAATGTTTGCGGCATTGAGGATGCTTTCTCGGCGGAGTTCCGCGAAGAGGCCAAGAACCACGTTATTCACATCATGGAAGGGCAGAAGACCGTCAAGGGTAAAGGCGGCACCATGC
>MHXM01000157.1 GCA_001825565.1 Desulfuromonadaceae bacterium GWC2_58_13 | reverse complement strand
ATCTGGTTACCGGCGGTTTGCTGCTGGGGGCGTTGTTCATGGCGACCGATATGGTCACAACGCCGATAGCGCCGCGCGGCATGATGGTTTTTGGTATCGGTTGCGGTGTGCTGACCGTGCTGATCCGTTTATTCGGAGGGTATCCCGAAGGGGTGTCCTTCGCTATTCTGCTGATGAATGCGGCTACCCCGTTGATTGACCGCTTTACCAGGCCGAAGAAGTTCGGTGTTATCCGGGGGGGGGGCAGAGGGTGAAAGATACGATTAGGTTGATTGTTGTTTTGACCCTGATTGCCTGTGGCGCCGGTCTGTTGCTGTCCTTGGTGGAGCAGGTCACCCGCGCGCCGATCGCCGAGCAGCGTCGCCAGGAAACCCTCAAGGCGCTGCTGGCGGTGATGCCAGCCGTTGACAACAGCCCTGACGCCGATACGGTTTCGCTGGTGGTCGGCCAGGATAAAAAAGGGCGGGAGCTGACGCGGATTTTTTACCGTGGCCGCAATCGGGGCGTTCTGGCCGGGCTGGCATTCAAGGTGGTGGCTCCGGATGGCTACAGCGGCACCATTGAAATCATGGTCGGCGTCGATCCCGAAGGTACCGTGACCGGACTCGAGATCCTCGCTCACGCCGAAACCCCAGGACTCGGAAGCAAAATCGAACAGGCCTGGTTCAAGAACCAGTTTCTCGGGAAAAGCCTCGATAACGCGGACTGGCGGGTAAAAAAGGACGGCGGTGCTTTTGATCAGATTACCGGAGCAACCATTTCGCCGCGGGCGGTTGTTGCCGCCGTAGCTGGAGGCCTCGAATTTTACCGGAAGCACCAGGCCGAAGTTGCTGCCGATGGGGGTGGAAAAAAATGAGCTTGCTGAAAGATTTTTCCAAGGGAATCTGGCGTGAGAATGCTGTTTTTAAACTGGTTTTGGGAATGTGCCCCACTCTCGCCGTAACGACCAGCGCTGAAAACGGTCTGGGAATGGGTCTGGCCACTACCTTCGTGCTGATTTGTTCAAATATTGCCATATCCCTGTTACGTAAGGTGATTCCCGGCGGCGTGCGGATACCCGCCTTTATCGTCGTGATCGCCTCTTTCGTCACCGTTGTTCAGTTGTGCATGGAAGCCTTTGTTTATGATCTCTACAAGGCTCTTGGTATATTTATTCCGCTGATTGTTGTTAACTGTCTGATTCTTGGCCGGGCCGAGGCATTCGCCTCGAAAAAACCTGTGATTCCCGCTGTGGCCGATGGCCTTGGGATGGGTTTGGGCTTTACCCTGGGGTTGCTGGTGCTGGGCTCGATGCGAGAATTGCTGGGCACCGGCAGCATTTTGGGAATCCCGGTCTTCGGCGCAGCCTACCCCCCGTTTCTGCTTCTGATCCTTCCTCCGGGCGCTTTTATCACCCTCGGCTTTCTGCTTGCCGGCATGAATCGTTTGGAAAGTCTGCGCAAGTAGGCTTTCCGGCTTCTTTTGTCGCCAAGCATCGGGAACCGCCGTCGAACGCTTGTCGCCCCGCCTCCATCACGAGTTTATCATCCTTGTTAATCCCCCTAAACGCCCTTTTTAAGCGACTTCACGTCCGTGTAGCGTGCATACTGTATACTGTATTTTTTCCTTGACAAAGAATTTGATTTGTCTTAACTTGCATCCCGCGAAGTAACGTAAACGCTATCCAGCAACAAGCCACTGTCTACAATTGGGAGGAGCTAATTCATGCTTGAGAGTTATCTGCCGATACTCGTCCTCATCATCTGCGCCATGGCTCTCGGCGTGGGCGCAACCGTATTTTCAGGCCTGATTGGTCAAAAGAAGCCATCCGCGATCAAGTTGGCTCCTTACGAGTGCGGGATGCCTCTGATCGGGACGGCCCGCCAGCGGTTTCCGGTCAAATTCTACATTATTGCCATGCTCTTTATCCTGTTTGATATTGAGGCCGTGTTTCTTTATCCCTGGGCGGTGGTGTTCAAGCAGCTCGGGATGTTTGGATTCATCGAGATGGGCGTTTTCATCGCCATTCTTCTCGTTGGTTACATTTACGTCTGGAAAAAAGGAGCGCTGGAATGGGAGTAGAGAAAACACTGGGAAATAATGTCGTTACCACCAGTCTTGACAAGCTCGTTAACTGGTCCCGGTCCAGATCGCTATGGCCGTTGACCTTCGGTTTGGCCTGCTGTGCCATCGAGATGATGTCAACGGGTGCCGCACGATTCGACCTTGACCGCTTCGGGGTCATCTTCCGTGCTTCGCCCCGCCAGGCCGATTGTATTGTCATCGCCGGGACGGTAACCAAAAAAATGGCGCCGGTCATCAAGATTCTTTACGAGCAGATGCCCGAGCCGAAATATATCATCGCGATGGGTGCCTGTGCCTGTTCGGGTGGAGTTTTTGATACCTACAGCGTTGTCCAAGGGGTTGACGAGATAATACCGGTTGATGTGTATGTTCCTGGATGTCCTCCCCGTCCCGAAGGGCTTCTCTATGGCATCCTGAAGCTGCAGGAAAAAATCATGAAGGAGCGCAACTCCTTTGGTGCGGCGATCGGAATCGGCGAGAGAATCAACGAAGCCTGATCCGGGTGATTGTCTTTTCGAATTGATTGCGAATATAGGGATATAAAGCAATGAGCGAACATGCTGCTGTAGGTAAATTGAAAGGAAAGTTCTCCGGGTCCGTTCTGGATGTGGTCGAGTACCGCGGCGAAACAACCATCACGGTCAAAAAAGAGGACATCGTTGCGATCTGCACTTTTATGAAGAAGGATCTGGGCTACAACTTCCTCGCCGATCTTTGCGGTGTTGACTATCTTGGTCGGGCTCCCCGCTTCATGGTGGTGTATAACATTTACAACGTTACCACCAAAGATCGGTTGCGGATCAAGGTTCCGGTCGAAGAGTCTGATGCTAAGGTGGACACCGTGTCCGGAGTTTGGGGGACGGCCAACTGGCATGAGCGCGAGTGTTGGGACCTGATGGGGATATCGTTCAATAACCACCCGGACCTGCGCCGCATTCTCATGCCCGCGGATTGGGAAGGACACCCCCTGCGCAAGGATTATCCGTTGCAGGGACCTGGCCGTGAACCGTACCAGGGTCGGCATAAGTAAGCTGGCGTACCGAAGATCACTTTTCCATAGAAGAGGCTAAGGCTATGGCATTTACCGAAACAATGACCGTAAATATGGGGCCCCAGCATCCCTCGACCCACGGGGTGCTCCAGCTTATTCTTGAACTTGACGGCGAGATCGTCGTCAAGGCTACGCCCCACATCGGATTTCTTCACCGGGGTACGGAAAAACTTTCCGAGAATCGTACCTACCATCAGATTATTCCGCTGACCGATCGGCTCGACTATCTGGCTCCCATGCACAATAACCTGGGTTATGTGCTGGCCGTAGAAAAATTGTTCGGGATTACCGATCAGATTCCGGAGCGGGCGCAGGTTGTTCGTGTCATGTTGGCCGAATTGACCCGTATCAAGAGTCACCTGGTCTGGATCGCTTGCCACGCTCTCGATATCGGCGCTATGACCGTGTTTATTTACGCTTTCCGTGAGCGTGAATTCATCATGGATATGTATGAAAAGATTTCCGGGGCTCGGATGACCTCCAACTACTTCCGTGTCGGCGGTCTGTCCGCCGATCTGCCGGACGGGTTTGAGAAGGATATGCGCGACTTCATCGACGTCATGCCTGGTCATATCGATACCTACGAAGGGCTGCTGACCGGCAACAAGATCTGGCAGAAACGTATCATGGGCGTCGGTGAGATTAGTGCCGAAGCCGCTCTTGACATCGGCTTGACCGGTCCTTCGATGCGCGGTTCCGGGGTTGATTGGGACCTCCGTCGCGATAATCCCTACAGCGGGTATGAGAAATACGATTTCAAGGTGCATGTCGATGATGGTTGTGACACCTGGGCTCGTTATAAAGTGCGTCTGTTGGAGATGCGGGAATCCTGCAAAATCATCCGTCAGGCTCTCGACAAGCTGAAACCCGGGCCGGTTCTCGCCGACTGCCCGAAAATCTGTCTCCCTCCCAAGCAGAAAACCGTCAATACCATTGAAGGCCTGATCCATCACTTCAAGATCATCAGTGAAGGCCCGAAGCCGGAAGTTGGCGAGATTTATCAAGGGGTTGAAAATCCCAAGGGTGAAGTGGGTTTCTATATTGTTTCCAACGGTTCGCCCAGTCCGTACCGCATGAAGATTCGCCCGGCGTCTTTCGTCAATTTGCAGGCATTGCCCCAGATGGTCGAGGGGCGTCTGATTGCCGACGTGGTTGCCGTTATTGGTACCCTTGACATCGTTCTTGGGGAAATCGACAGGTAGCGGATCTGGAGACAAAAGGGGTATCGCCATGAGCGAAGTCGCGCAGAGCGTTGTTGAAGAAGAAATCGATTTGACCGGGGCGAACGCGGTCATCGACAAATACGTGGACATGAAGGGGGCTCTGATGCCGGTCCTTCAGGGAGTCCAGGAGTTTTATGGGTACATTCCCGAACCGACGGTCCATTTGGTGGCCGAGCGTCTGAATGTGTATCCGAGCCAGATTTACGGGGTTCTGACTTTTTATGCCCAGTTCCATCTCGAACCCCGTGGCAAATATATCATCCGCGTCTGCATGGGTACCGCCTGTCACGTCAAGGGGGCCGGCCGGATTGCCGAAACCCTGACCGAGCGGCTCAAAATCGGGCATGCCGAAACGACGGAAGACCTCAAGTTCACTGCCGAATACGTGGCCTGTATCGGGGCCTGCGGAATGGCGCCGGTCATCATGGTTAACGATGCTACCTATGGTAGCTTGACCGTTCAAAAGATGGACGAGGTCATCAAGAAATACCAGGCGATGGACTAGGCGCCCCGAGACGTAAACCATTCACAGCGTGGGGATGAATTTAGATATGGCCGCGAAAGAAGCAATAAAAATTCTAATTTGTCAAGGAACGGGTGGTTTTGCCTCGGGAGCGCAGGCGGTAGCCGAAGCTTTTGAAGCCGAATTCGCCAAGCAGGGTGTTGAAGGCAAGGTTGGCAAGCGGTGCGAGGTTATTGGTACCGGTTGCCGTGGTCTGTGTGCCAATGACGTGCTGGTCGACGTCGTCATGCCTGGCCAGGCCGCTGTCACCTACGACTTCTG
>MHXM01000156.1:25994-38436 GCA_001825565.1 Desulfuromonadaceae bacterium GWC2_58_13 | reverse complement strand
CGATATCGATGGACGACTGCAAGGCGGCCTGTTCAAAACAGGTCACCATGTGCTCGGTCTGACGGACAAGTTTTTCGGTACTGTGGCTGCGCGCCTCTCCCTCGACCACCACCCGGTTCGGAACGATATTGGTCGCCTGCCCGCCATGAATGGTGCCAAGATTGGCCGTGGTTTCCTCGTCGATGCGCCCGAGGCGCATATTGGCGATAGCCCGGCTGACCACGACAATGGCGGAGATCCCCTGCTCCGGGGCAATCCCGGCGTGGGCTTCGCGGCCGACGATTTCGAAACGCAGCTTGTTGGCGCAGGGCGCCTTGCGAATAATCCGGTCGACCCCGCTGGTATCGAGCGCCAATCCACGACGGGAGCGAATCAACGAATAGTCGAGAAGCTTGGCGCCAACCAGCCCGATTTCTTCGCAGATGGTAACCACCACTTCGAGCGGGCCGTGGGGGATGCCTTGTTCGCGAACGATTTCGAGCGCCTCGATGATCTCGGCGATCCCCGCCTTATCATCCGCGCCGAGAATGGTTTCGCCGGCGCTGGTGAAAATGCCGTTGTGCAGCTCCGGCACCACGCCGTCCACCGGCTCCACGGTATCCATGTGCACCGACAGCATCAGCGGCTCGGCATCTCTTCCCCGGGCCGGAAACGAAACGATCAGATTACCGCTTTCACTTCCGGCTTGCGGCCCGGCGCCGTCGATGACGACGTCACCGCCCAACTTCTGGAATCTCGTCTGTAGATAACGGGAGATTTCCCCTTCGCGCAAGGAAGGACTGGCGATCGTCGCCAGGCGGAAAAATTCTTCACAAAGACGTTCTCTGTTGACCATGATATCCCCTGTTCTTCACTGATTTTAAAAACAGAAGATTACCATGTCGGCAACGGCAAGCCAAGCATTCCGCAGACGTTACCGGGGTTAAAAACCATTCCTCGCTAGACAAAATATCCGGGGTGCTGGTACCATGCCCGTGATTTATTGATGGATTTCATGCCGCGGGCCGGCGTTCACCCAGGCAGGAGCACCATGGATTTCGACTTCAACCCGCCCAGAATCATGGCCCAACGCCGTCGTAAAAAAAACCGCGCACCGCTACTGGTGCTGCTATTGACCCTTTTCGGCATCCTGTATTTCATAACCACCCGACCATCCGCTCCCCCCACCGAAGCCCGCACGGCGCCGATCGAAACAACCATACAGGGCCCGCCGCCGATTCCCGAAATCCAACGCCAGATCATCGAGGGAGCAATCCGACCGGGCGAAACCATCACCAACCTGCTCAGTGCCTATTTCTCCCTCCAGGAGATCCACGACCTCGGCCAACAGAGCCGGGGAGTTTTCCCGCTGTCCAACATCTGCGCCGGAAAACCCTACAAAATCTGTTTGACGGATGGCTCCTTCGAGCAATTAGAATACGATATCGACAACGATGACCAACTGATCATCCGCCACGGCAAAGAAGGTTTCGACGTCGAACGCATCGCCATCGACTACACGGTCGAAACCGGTCTGGTCGAGGGCACGATCGCCTCGAGCCTGTTCGAGACCGTCGCCGATATCGGCGAGAGCGTCGATTTGGCCATGACCCTGGCCGACATTTTCGCCTGGGACGTCAACTTCATCCTCGACATCCGTGCGGGCGACTCGTTCAAGGCGCTGGTGGAAAAACGCTACCGCGAAGGTCAACCGGCCGGTTACGGACGTATTCTGGCCGCCGAGTTCACCAACCAGGGGGAAACCTTTCGGGCCTTCCTGTTCAAGGACGGCGACAACCCGGCGTCATACTACGACGCCAAGGGCAACAGCCTGCGCAAGGCCTTTCTCAAGGCACCGCTGGCCTTCTCGCGAATTTCCTCCGGTTTCACCCTGAAACGCTTTCACCCCATTTCCAAAATATGGAAAGCCCACCCGGCCATCGACTACGCCGCCCCGACCGGCACCCCGATCAAAGCCGTGGGCGATGCCACCATCACCAAAATCGGTTATGCCAAGTACAACGGCAATTTTATCAAACTGCGTCATATCAACAGCTACGAAACCCTCTACCTGCACATGAGCCGCTTTGCCAAAGGGATGAAGCAGGGCAAGAAGATTTCGCAGGGAACGGTTATCGGCTACGTTGGCAGCACCGGGCTGGCGACCGGTCCCCACCTCTGCTTCCGCATGTACCGAAACGGCACCCCGGTCAACCCCTATAAAATCAAGACTCCCGCCGCCACCCCGATATCACGGGCGCATATGGCCGAATTCCAGGCGATGTCCGCTCCCCTGCTGGTTCAGCTACAGGGGAACGACACCCACCAGGCCAAAGCCAACCGAAGCGAAAACGAGAGCCGCGCTCAATAAACGAAGGGATTTCTCCTTTTTCGCTTCGCCCCTTCGCCGGCAGGCAAGATCCCCCCGGACGCCGGTCTTTGCGGCTACTCAACCCTTGCTTTTGTCGCTATTTAAACGTAAACTCGCAAAAGTTTTCTCATGCTGTTATCCAGGGGATCCGAATGGCCATCAGAATAGGCGAACTGCTTGTCCGGGAAAACCTGATTTCCACCATGCAGCTCGAAGAAGGGCTGAAGTGTCAGGTTATTTTCGGAGGGCGGCTCGGCACCAACCTGATCGAGATGGGGCTGCTCGAAGAAACCGACATCGCCCGCGTTCTGAGCAAAAAGCTGGGAGTCCCCTTTCTCGACCCCCCCGGCCTGCTGATGAACATCCCCGGCGACATCCTCTCCCTCATTCCCAGGGAATACGCAGCCAAATACCAGATTATCCCGCTACGACTCGAGGGCCGGCGACTATCGCTGGGGATGGTTGATCCGTCTGACCTGAAAGTCATTGACGAGATTGCCTTCCTCACCAGCTACGTCATCCGCCCCGTCGTCATTCCCGAGGTACGCATCGTCCTCGCCCTTGAAAAATATTACCAGGTCGAACGCAAGCTCCGCTACATCCACTCCCCCCTCCTGCTCGACGAAGAAATTCTCGGAAGCGAGCCGGCGGCGGGGCCCAAACCATCCGACGATGCCTGGTATGAAGAGATCGAGGAACTGGTTGACGAGAATACCGCCGCGATGGTCGACGGGGAAAAACAGGCGGATTTTTTTGAACGCTACACGATCGACGAGGTATCGCGAAAACTGTCGGCAACCAGTGACCGGGACGACATCGCCGACACCGTCGTCCACTATCTCGGCCAGACCCTTTTTTGCGGGGCCATGTTCTTGATACGTGGTGATATGGCGATGGGGTGGAAGGCGATATGCCGCCAAAAGCCGGTTCTCGCCTTTGATCAACTGCAGATCCCGCTGGATGAACCTTCGGTGCTGAAAACCGTTAAGGAAACCCACAGCTATTACCTCGGCCCGGTTCCCCGTTCGCCTTTCAATTCGATGATGCTTCAGGAATTCGGTGGCCGTTTGCCAAAAACCGTCCTGCTGGTCCCCCTGGTCATGATGGGCCGCACCGTAGGGATTATCTATGCTGACGACGAGGATCAGGCCCTGAATGACTATCTGCCCGAGATGCAGCGACTTGCGGTCAAGGTGATCATGGCCTTTGAAGTTCTGATTCTGAAAAACAAAATCCTGCAGACCTGACGACGGCCGGCACCCGCGAACGACCGCCGCCGCCCGCCTCCAGCAGAGGTGTTATTTTCTGTGATATCAATGGCATCCGACTTGCAGAAGAAGACGGACCCCGGACCCGGACGACAGCTTCGATATGGGGGGAATTTTGTCAAAACTGTCGACCCAGACCCTAAATGCCATCAACTGACCATCAAGGCTTGTTACTAAATGGAAAATAACGCCTCTACCGAGCAAACCGAGACCAGTTCATCCAGCCACGGGAAAGTCGTGGATCTCTCCAAGCAGGGCCACCGCCTTTTCAAGGAACAACGCTACCGTGAAGCCTGCGTGTTGTTCGATGAAGCCCGCGAACTGGAACCCAATAATCCCTATATTCTTACTGGGCTCGGCGACACCCTGCGGGTGCTTAAAAATTACCCCCGGGCCGCCCAATGCTACCTCGATGTTCTGGGCAAGGACCCGGACAACCTCTTTGCCCTGCGCGGCCTGGGCGACACCTACCGCGGCCAGCGCCAGATCGACAAGGCTCTGCCGCTATGGGAACGCTACATTCAGTTTCGGCCTCGGGACATCTTCGTGCTGACCCGAATCGCCGACGGGCACAAAACCATCGGCAACCATCAGCGGGCCGAAGCCTGCTATCGCCAGGCCCTCAGCATCAACAAGGAAGATCGCTATGCCCTGATGGGGCTGGCCGACCTGTACCAGAAAACCGGACAGGACGAACTGGCCATCCAGTATTACGAACGAGTCATGGACAAAGGCCCGAAGATGATCAACATCCTGACCATCGTAGGCAACCTCCACTGGCATCGCGGCGAACATGAAAAAGCCCGGGAATATTACGAGAAGGCCCTCGATCTGGAAGGTAACAACTCCTACGCGCTGTATGGTCTCGGCAACTACTACCGCTGGCAACGGGACTATCCGATGGCCATCTCCTTGTGGGAGAGGATTCTTGAACGCGACCGGGGCACGGTTAACATGCTCACCCGGTTGGCGGACGCCTATCGGAGTATCGGCAACCTGGAAGCCGCCGAAGCCACCTACCGGAAAAACCTCGAAAACTGCTACGATAAATTCAGCCTGCTGGGACTGGCCAAACTGTACGCGGTACGCGGCGACTCGGACGAGGTCGTGCGCTGCTATCGCGAACTTGTGGTCAGGGAGGAAGAGGACGGGTGGTTTTTCGGCGAAATCGTCTCGCAGCTGATCGACCACCAGCGGCGGCAGGAGGCCATTCAACTTTATCAGGCGGCCCGTGAACTGCAGCAGAACAACCAGGATGTCCGCCGGAAACTGGCCGAGCTGGCGGAAAAGTACCAGCTGCCGACCTGACGCATCCGTCCGAAACGAAGAGCCTTTCTTGAACTATCTTTTTCATCTGTACCTATCCGACCATTCCCCGGAGGGACTTCTCGGCAGCCTGATGGGCGATTTCGTCAAAGGGCGGCTGGATGACACCTATCCGGCCGACATCCGCCGGGGCATCGAACTGCACCGCCGCATCGACAGCTTCGCCCACGGCAACGCCACCGTCCGGCGCAGCCTGCAGCGGCTGGACCCCTCCTACCGGCATTACCGGGGCATCCTGGTTGATGTCTTTTACGATCATTTTCTCGCCAGAAACTGGTCCAGCCACGCCGACATGCCGCTGGCCGCTTTCGCCCGGCAGGTTTACCTCGCCCTCGAGACCCATCATCAGATGCTGCCGCCCGGCCTGCAACGCATCGCCCCGCGCATGATCGGCCACAATTGGCTCGAATCCTATCGCGACATCGACACGATCGACACCGTCCTCGGCCGCCTTGCCACCCGACTCTCCCGACCCAATCCGCTCGCCAGCGGAACCGAGGAACTTCGCCGCCATTACCAGGCGCTGGAAAACGACTTCACCTCGTTTCTACCCGAGGCCGTCGCCTGCGCCCGCCGCGTGACCGCTTCTCGGTAAACGCCTAAAGGCCCTCTTCGTACAGCTTGGTCAGCCGTTCGAGATGACGTTTTTCCTCGTCGGAAATCACCTCGAAGACCCGCCGAACGGTGTCATCCTCCGCCTTGCGCCGAAGCATCAGGTATCGATCGTAGGCGTTGAGTTCAAGAGCCATGGCCAGTTCGAGAATCTCGGCAAGGGATTTGCCGTGGCTCCAGGCGAGAGCCGCGGACAGAGTCAGTCCCCCCTCCATGACCACCTCGTCAGGTTCCTCCTCAAGAATACCGGCCGGAAACCCGGGATTGGCCCTGCGGCCGGAAACTCCCTCGTAAAGAGCGGCCAAGGTTGCCTTGTGGCGTCCTTCGGCGCCAACCAGGTCCCGCATCAGGCCGGCTGCGGCAGCCAGATCGTCTCGCTGCGACAGCTCGGTGTAAAAGCGGCGGGTTCCTTCCTCCAGATGCCAGGCCAGAGCCAGATGCTGCTCGGGAGTAGCCGCCGGCGCGAACCAGGACTGGAGCAATGAATCGTCGTCTCTGGCTATCCCCCCCCGCCAAACCTGGATTCCCCCGTTCATATTGAAAACATCGCTAAATCCGGCTTGCAGCAACACCGCCGTCGCCCCCCGGCTGCGCACCCCGGAGCCACAATAAACGATCGTGGTCTTCCGTGGATCGAGCTCGGACAACTGCTCCTCCAGGCGCCCAACCGGAATCAGCCGCGCTCCGGGCAGGTGGCCCTGATTGTACTCACCGGGCTGGCGCACGTCGAGCAACTGATAGTCATCGGGATTGTGCTGCCGCAGAAAATGGCGAACCGCCTCTGCCGTCATTCCCGGAACCGGCTTGAAAAAAGCGAGAAGTCCCATTATCCCTGTCCTTCCGGCGCCGAGGTTTCCGATTCCGTCCGTTCGCCCGAAACCTGAAATCCGGCCATGAAGCGGCGATCGATCCAGTCCTTGAGCAAAAACGGCCAGCGACCGTCCAAAACCAACCGGCCCCGCTGCAGGATGCCACGGCCATTGCCGAGATTGAGAATCAGCATATACATCTTCTGGGGCACGAAATGACACAGGGCCTCGTCTTCGAGAGCGGCCATCAGGTTATGATAAAGAATCGGATTCTGGCGCACCGCATAGACCCCAACCTTGGGCAACGGCCGATTCTGCAGGCAGATGCAGTCGCCGCCGCCAAACAAATCGGGAGAGCTCAGGCTCCGCAGGGTATCGTCAACCAGCAGCCCGCCGTCCGCCCCCACCGCCAGTCCGGACTCGGTGAAAATCCCGGCGGGCTGGATGCCAACGGCCAGAAAAACCAGGTCGCAGGCAAGCTCGTCCCGGTCCGACAGAACCACCCGATCCCCTTCTACCGCCAGGGCCCGCACCCCTTCGAGGACACGAATTCCGCGCTCGGCCAAGGATGCCAGCGCCAGATCGCGAACCCGGTCGGGAAAGCCGTCGAGAAGCCGCCGACCGCCAACCAGGGTTAGTTCCGCGTGTCCACCGGCGTCGCGCACCAGCCGCCAGAGATTTCCGCACAATTCGATGCCGGCCGGACCTCCCCCGACCACCACCAGCCGCATGCGCTTGGTGGCCAGCCCAGCCAGAATTCGTTGGCGGGCGTCCAGAAGACCCCGGATCGGCTTGACGGGAACAACGCGGGAGGTCGTCCCGCCCGTCAGGGAATCGGGAACGCTGCTGCCGGTGTTGAAAGACGCGAAGTCGTAGGAAAGGGAATTTCCGGAAGCCAGATGCAGCAGTCGGCCCTCGGCGTCGACGCGGACAACCTCGTCGCGGACAAAGGCCCCGCCGCCGTCGGTCGCCATGCGGCCGACATTGAACCGCACCTGGTTGGGTTGGTACAACCCCGAAAGAAGCCCCGGTCCCATTCCGGAATAATAATGATACGCGCTGGGGCTGATCAGGGTGACCCGGTGTCCCCGGTCGATAAAATCCTTGAGATTCTTCAGCACGGTCAGGTGGGCATGTCCCCCACCCACCAAAATCAAATGTTTGCCCATAGCCAAGGTCCTCCTCAGCCATCAGGTTATACGAAAATCGGATATTGTCAATCAGATCGGAAGGTTACCAAAGAGGTCCGGGAAAGGACCGGGGACTGGGGTCAAGCGAACCCGTTACGACGCTTTTTGCGGGAAATCCTGCCGAAAATCCAGCCGCCCCCGAAGACCCCCGCGCCGGCCAGGAACCATTGGATCATCGCCGTTCGCAACAGGGTGCTGTTCTCTTCCCGCAGCCCCGTGAGCTCGGCGGACAACTGGACGTTCTCGGAAGCCAGGCGGTCGCGCTCATCGACAATCGCCACCACGTTTTCCGACTTTTGGCCGAGATCGTCATACCGGGCCTGCACCTTCTGCAAAGCCGCGGTGGTTTCCGCAAGCTGAACTTGCAGCTGCCGCTGTTGTTCCAGGCTTGCGGCAAGCTGCGCCTCGATTTCGGCGCGCCCCGAGTCGGTGGCCCCCAACTGTGCCTTGAGCCGGTCGTTTTCTTTCTGCAATGCCGTAATGACCTGTATTTTCGGCAATTCGTCGGTCATGTACTGTTTCAACACATAACCTTCATCGCCGTTTTGCAAACGAACCTGGAGATGATCCTTGTCCTCGCCAAGAACTTCTACCGGCGTCCCCGTTTTCAGGGTTCGGATGATCCGGTACTGGGACCCCTTCCCGGCGCGAAAGTTAATGATCAGGTCGTCGGAGACGTACAGGGTTTTGGCCAAAGCCATGCCGGGATGGCTGAATAAAAGGATTCCGGCGGCCAGGGGCAGAAAAAAACGGACTAATCCGCGGTGGCCTTGAAAATCAGAGCAATGCATGATCGGATCGGCCGCTGAGTGTTCCCCGGGGCGCCTGGATTTCGGCAGCCGCCAGGCACCGGCCGGGGGCGGAAAACTGGAGGGAATCCTCCCGGTGCTTGCCGAGATACTCCAGTGAGTCGGCCTCCGGGTCCCCCTTCTGACCGGCATAGGCAACCAGAGCCATGGCGATCCCGCAAAGCAGGATGACCAAGGTACGGATAAATCGCTTTTCCATATAAATCTCCATTCATCGCTGACACAGTAAAAGGAGAGCAAAATACCTCTTCGGCCCCAGGGTACATGGCCGAAGACCACATCATCCACCCGTTAGCAAACCTTGGGCCAAAATAATTAAATATGTAAAAACAAGTCTCTAAGCAGGAAAGATAATATTCATGAATAAAACCACGATCCAGACGGGGGAAAATGTCGTCATTCAGAGACGCCAATCGGGCCATTTCACGGCGCCGTCGCGGAAAAATTTCGAGGCTCAAGGATGGCAAGTAACAAATTTTACTCGGGAAATGCTTCTTCGACCGAATATTTCGGCAGCAAGAAAAGGCAAGGGACAGCCGTCCACCCCTGTCGCCACATGGCGACAGGGGTGGACGGGCTAATCGGTCTTGAACAGGGTGGGGACGATATGATGGCGCTGCAGCAGCTTGTAGAAGTCGGTGCGATTACGCTCGGCAATACGGGCGGCGCGGCTGACATTGCCTTTGGTCATCTGCAGCAGTTGAACCAGGTAATCCTGCTCGAACTTGCGACGCGCATCGGCAAAAGTGGGAATTTTTTCCGGAGCGTCACGGATCGCGCTCTGCAGCAGGTCGGCGGAGATCACCGGGGTGGTCGACAGCGCCACCGCCTGCTCGATAACATTGATCAACTGACGGATATTTCCGGGCCAGGGAGCATTGAGCAGGACTTCCATGGCGTCCGGGGAAAAACCGGTGATTTTCTTGCCCGAGCGGGCCGCCAGTTTCTGGCGGAAGTGTTCGGCCAACAGCGGCACATCTTCCCGACGGCGGTTCAGGTTGGGCACTTCGAGGCAAACCACATTCAGCCGGTAATAGAGATCCTGGCGGAATCGGCCGGACGCGATGGATTCTTCGAGATCACGGTGGGTCGCCGAGATGATCCGCACGTCAATCGGCACGACCTTGGTCGAACCGACCGGCCGTACCTGGCGTTCCTGCAGCACCCGCAGCAGCTTGACCTGCAGCGCCAGCGGCATGTCGCCGATTTCGTCGAGCAGCAGGGTTCCGCCATTGGCCGATTTGAACAGGCCGGAATAATCCTGCACCGCGCCGGTAAACGCCCCCTTGGTATGGCCGAACAACTCGGACTCAAGCAACGCTTCCGGGATCGAACCACAATTGACCGCGACAAAAGGGCCCTCGGCCCGAGGACTGACCTGGTGAATGGCCCGCGCCAACAGCTCTTTGCCGGTACCGCTTTCACCTAGAATCAGAATACTCGATTCGCTCGCCGCCACCAGTTGCAACCGCCCGAGCAGGTCATCCATGGCCGGACTGCAGGTGATGATATCCCGTCGCCAGGCCGCCATCTGGCCGTTGTCGGCCGTCCCGCTGGCGAAGCCGCTCAAATTCAGGGCATTACGAATTTCCTTCAGAAGATTCCGGCTGTCCACCGGTTTGGTGAGAAAGGTATAAACCCCTCTCCGGGTCGCGTCAACGGCATCGGCGATCGACCCGTGGGCGGTCAGAATGATCACCGGCACCGAGGCGTTTACCTTGCGGATCGACTCGAACAGGGCCAGCCCGTCCATGCCTTCCATGCGCAAGTCGGTCACGACGATATTCGGGCGGACCGTCAGAAACTGGGCCATCGCCTGTTCGGCGCTTTCGGCCAGGGTGACGGTGTACCCGGCGGCGGATAACCGCATGGAAAGGAGGCGCAACAGGTCGGTGTCGTCATCCACCAACAGAATACGGTTTGGCATCTTGGTCATTTGTGCTCTCATTGCGCCGCGGGGCGTATTTTTTCTCGTTCACTCAGAATAGTTTCGATTTCTTTCAGCTCCTGCAGCTGCTGGGCCAACTTTTCGGCCCGCTGTTTTTCTTCCCCCAGTTTGCGCTTGAGTTCGCTCTGGTCGGCGAGCAGCAGGCTGAGCAATCGGCCCAGGCCGGCCCGGGGCTCATGCTCGGGACCCTTTTCCACCCGACGCCCGCGTAACAGTTCAAGGGCATAGTCGCGATCGGAAAAAGGCTGCCCCGGCAGAATCGAAAGAAAAATGAGGCGCCAGCGATCGTCTTCATCGGCGGCCCCGGCGTACCGCTGCTTGACGGCCCGAAATTCCTTGCCGAGCTCGACGTCGGTCAATCGCTGGAGAAAATTAAAATATGCCAGAAGATCCCCTCTTTCTTGAGACGGCGGGATCGGTTTTTCAACGGTCGGCTTCTCCGCCGCCGGCTCCTCGGTAACCGGCTTCCAGCGGGGCTCCTCCGTCAGCATGGATTTCAACCGGTTGCAGCCGGCTACGGACGCAAGGGTAACGAACAGCAACACTGCGGCAATAAATATTTTCATACGGTTCCGTTCTCTTCAAGTAATGGCAGCGTCAAGCGGAAACGGCATCCCGAAGGGCCCCCGTCGACCAGACTGAGGTCCCCCCCATGAGCCAGGGCGATTTCGCGGGCGATGGACAGGCCGAGCCCGGTTCCCTTGACATGACCGGGACTCGATAGCCGCCCCTGGTAAAAGGGCAGAAACACCTTGTCCCGGTCCTCCTGGGGGATGCCGGGGCCCGAATCCGCCACATCGAGAAACCACCCCCCCTGATTCCGTCGACAGAGAATGTTGATCCGCCCTCCCGGCGGGGTGAATTTAACGGCATTGGATACCAGGTTGTCAATAACCGTCCGCAGCCGGTCGTGGTCAGCGATAACCGTCAGCGAATCGACATCGAGGTCCAGATTCAACTTTTTTTTCATCACCAGGGTTCGGTGATCGGCCAGCACGTCGTCGATCAACGCGATCACCGCGACCTCGGCCAGTTCCAGGATCGAATTGGCGCCGGCCTGGACCTTGCTGAAACCAAGCAGGTTCTCGATCAGTTTCTGCAGGTCTCGACTGCTTTTGCAGAGAATTTCGACGATCTCCCCCTGCGGTTCGTTGAGGTCGCCCACCACGTTATCGTTGAGCAACTCGGCGCCTTCGCGAATCGATGCCAGAGGTGTCTTGAGTTCGTGGGAAACCTGGGCGACGAACTTGGCTTTCGACCGTTCCACGTCGGCCAGCTGGTTGCGCATCCAGTCGAGGCGTTCCCCGAGAAAGGCCAGGTCGCGGGTGCCGCTGACGGTGACGGCGGTGGTGAAATCGCCTTCGCCGAGCCGATTGATCGCCGCCACGACCTGCTTGATCGGCCGGGAAATCAACAGGGCGAAGAGCACCACGAACAGGACTGAACAGGGGATCAGGGCGATGGCCTGCCAGATCAATGCCTGTTGCGCCTGCTCCGTGGATTTCTGCATGTTATCCACTTCGCGAAAAATCAGCAATTGCCCTTCGGCGGCAACTTCGTTGGCCAATTCGTTGAGTTCGCGGAATCGCGTCAGCGCCGCCTCGCGCGCCTGCGCTTTGCGCGGTTCCTTCTGCAGCACGGCGAAGATTTGCGATTCCTGCGACAACAGTTGCTGCAAGCTGTGCAGCAAGGGAGGATCGAGAGGGAGCGCCAGCAGCCGACGCAAGGTTTCCTGAATCTCCGCGTGCTGGGTTTCCATCTCCTGCCGCAGGAGCTGTTCGCCCAGAACCTCGAACTGACGAGCCTTGCGCTCCAGGGCAATCAGGTCTTCGACCAGCAGCCGGCTCCCCTCGGTGGCCCGGACCGAGCGATAGACCACCTGGGCGCTCTGCCGGGCCAGGGTCCCCATCGACAATTCGGCGTTGACCAGGGCCGCGATCAGCGGCAGCGAGACCAGAAAAAACCCGATCAGCACCAGGCTCAGAAACGATTTCGGGCGATAGAAGCGCATGACAACAATCCACTGGTCGCAGGGTTCAGACCGAAAGGGGCCAGTCGGTCTCAAATCCGGGAGGGAAAAAAGTTTCGCGGGTGCGGTTGAAATAGCCGTACTGCAACCGCGGCACCTCG
>MHXM01000156.1:24003-25924 GCA_001825565.1 Desulfuromonadaceae bacterium GWC2_58_13 | reverse complement strand
TCAGGGGATCGATGCTCAGGTTGCGCAGCTGGATCAGGTCGATGCCGGTTTCGTTCACCAGTTTCAGCAAGGCCTCGATTTCCTCGGCGCGGTCGGTCAGGCCGGGAAAGACCAGGTAGTTGAGCATGGTGAACAGGCCGGCCCGCTTGGCCCGGCGGATCGATTCAAGCACGTCACCGAAACAATAGCCCCGGGGCCGGTAATAGGCGTTGTAGAAACGCTCCTGCACCGAGTTCAGCGACACCCGGATCGAATCGACCCCGGCCTCGGCCAGCCGGTCGATGGCCTCGGGAATCGAGGCGTTGGAGTTGAAATTGATGGTTCCCCGCATGGTCGCCCGGCGCATCTCCCGCACCGCCGCGCAGATGATGTCGGTCTGCAGGATCGGATCCCCCTCGCAGCCCTGGCCGAAGGAGACGATGGCGTTCTCCGCCTCCCGCAGGTGGGGCACCGCCACTTCGCAGAGCTCCTTTACCGTCGGCACGAAAGTCAACCGCTC
Source organism: Desulfuromonadaceae bacterium GWC2_58_13 (assembly GCA_001825565.1). Taxonomy (GTDB): domain Bacteria; phylum Desulfobacterota; class Desulfuromonadia; order Desulfuromonadales; family Trichloromonadaceae; genus Trichloromonas. The sequence continues at coordinate 25,425 of MHXM01000156.1, read as the reverse complement.
CTGGCTGGACGGGCAGCAGTCCGGCGCCTCCTGCAGCGAGATGCAGCCGAGGCAGCTGGAATTGCAGGTCGGCGAGGTCGGCAGCGGCGCTTCCCAACGGCGGAAAAAGAGGTTTTTGGCGGCGAAGCAGTGGTAATCGACGGCGCAGCGCGACAACTGTTCGATCAGCCGGTTGTCCGGATGAGCCTTGAGCGACTGGCGCACCAGCGGGTCGAGCCGGCGGTCGTCGTAATGTTCGGGCTGCCACTGGGGATTGCGGTCGACCTTGGCCGCCGCCACGTAGAAACGCTCCTCCTCGACGCACCAGCCCACCGCCGTGTACGACCAGAGCGGGAGCTGCACCTGCTTGCGCCGGTAATCGGCCGCCGGCAGCAGGGTGCGGGTATAGCCCGGGGTCATGAAGGCGGAAACCGCCTGGATGGGCCCGCCCCCCCAACCGCGCGGCAGACTCTCGGCCGTCGTCAGCCGGCGGCTGCGCCGGTCGAACCCCATCGGCGGGGTATCGGGGATGGTGAACAGGCGACTCCCCTCGGGGAGCGGGATCAGTTCGTCGGCCCTCGGAGCGCGGGCCGCCAGGCCGTTCATGCCGGCCAGCAGCAGGTCGGGATGTTCGAACACCTCGCCGCGTTCATCGGCAACGACGGCGAGAATGGTTTTCTTCGGGGTCATTAAAGTTCTGGTTCCTTATTCGGATTAATTAACGCAGCGGGCAGCAGCCTTTTCCGCGTGTTTTTTAAGGGTTCAAAGGATAGCACAAACCCTGGAAAAGTTAAATCCGCTTCCTTTTCCCCGGCAGTTTCCCCTTTTCTTCGCCACTGACCTCGGGTATTCTTGCCGCCATGCGCACCCTCCTGACCACCCTGCACAGCAAATTCATCCACCCCAGCCTCGCCCTGCCCTGCCTGGCCGCCTACTGCGGCGCGGATGGCGGCGAGCTGCGGATTCGCGAATTCACCGTCCACGAACCGAAAGAGCAGGTCCTCGCCGCCCTGCTGGCCGAGCAGCCGGACGTGATCGCCTTTTCGGTCTACCTGTGGAACCGTCGCGAAACGCTTGAACTGGTCGACGCCCTCGCGGTGGCCCGGCCCGGATTGCGGCTGGTGCTCGGCGGCCCGGAAGTCTCCTTCGACGGGCCAGACCTGTTCGACCGCCATCCCGGCCTCACCGCCTTGATTCGCGGCGAGGGGGAACTACCGGTGCGGGCGCTCCTCTCCGCCTGGCATCATCAGGCAGAGCCAGGCGTCATCCCCCGCCTGTGCCTGCGCGCCGGGGACGGCCTGGTCGAAGGCCCCAACGGCCCCCGGCTCGATTCCCTCGACGAGTTGCCCTCCCCCTTTGCCCTGGATCTGGTCGATCTGACCCGGGGCCTGGTCTACCTTGAGACCAGCCGCGGCTGCCCCTATTCCTGCGCCTTCTGCATGA
>MHXM01000156.1:16390-23934 GCA_001825565.1 Desulfuromonadaceae bacterium GWC2_58_13 | reverse complement strand
AACGCGGGGTGCCGAACATCAAGCTGGTCGATCGCACCTTCAATTACGACGCAACCCGCGCCCGCGAGATCTTCCGTTTCATTCTCGACCGCAACCGACGCAGCCACTTTCACTTCGAAATCGGCGCCCATCTGCTCGACGATGCGACTTTGGGACTGCTCGAAACCGTCCCCGACGGCATGTTTCAATTCGAGATCGGCGTCCAGTCGACCTTGCCGGCCACCCTTGCCGCCATCGGCCGCCAGGCCCCCCTCGAATCCCTGGCTGAAAACGTCCGCCGCCTGCGTCAAAAAGGGAACATCCACCTGCATCTCGACCTGATCGCTGGATTGCCCGGCGAAGGCTTCGCAGATTTTCTCGCCTCCATCGATCGAGTCGCGGCCTTAAATCCCCACCATCTGCAGATCGAACCAGTCAAGCTCCTCCCCGGCGCACCGCTACGCAAGCAGGCCAGCGAACGCGGCATCCGCTTCGATCCCAACCCGCCCTACACGGTGTTGGCCACCCCCAACCTCAACTTTGACGAACTCGAACGCCTGCGCGGCATCAGCCGGCTTTGCGACCTGACCCGCAACAGCGGCCATTTCGACGGCTTTCTAAAAGGACTGGCCACCGCCTGCGGCTCCCTCTCGGCCGGGCTTGAAAATATGGAAAACTACTGGCGACGGGCAGAACTGTTTCGTCACCCCCTGTCGCAGCGTGGTATCTTCGAAAAAGTCGCGGCTTTCGTAAAGGAAGAATTCACCGGAGAACAGCAAGAAAAACTGCGAGAGACACTAGCTCGCGATTTCGCCCACAGCGAGCGAGTCGTCCCGGGCAACGCTCCCGACTTCTTCGACACCAACCTCGGTGAAGAAGAGCAAACCCGCGTCCGCCGACAAGTACGCGAAGAACAGGATGCCATCAAAGGGCAAGGGATCAAACTACAGCACTTCGCCGCCGCCTTCCGCACCCTCCCAAATTTAAACGAACGCACGGTCTTGGTCTTTCTGTACCTCACCGCACCCGGCAAAGGGATGCAGGTGAAAGAAGTCTCGCTCGCGCTTGCCGCTACACCCGATTGACTTCACGAAACCTACAAAAGAAATCCTGAATAGAACCAATCTTCCGCAGAATGGCTGAGCGACATAATATGACACAGCCAGCGATTATCTTCACGGCATACCTACCCAAGGAGGTGCGCCGTGAAGCTGAACCGAATCCAAATTTATTTCATTGATTACAGGGCGAATTTGAAGGTCACTTTTTTAAATTATCGAAAGTCCGACAGACTGCTAGGGGGCCGATGTCTTCACGGAAACAGGGTCCTTCGGCTACCTGGCATCAGCCCCATGGCACGTTGGTATTATTCTCTTGCAGACTAAAAACTCCCGTGGTAACACAGCGGCACTGAAACCAAATCACCCTTCAGGAGATCTTTATGAGTTACCAAGCCCCCGAACAGTTCGCCGGCGTCACCGTCGCCTGCAAAGCCAACGTCTACTTCGACGGCAAGGTGGTCAGCCACGGCCTGACCCTGGCCGACGGCAGCCGCAAGACCCTCGGCCTGATCTATCCCGGCACCTTCAAATTCAACACCGGCGTCCCCGAGAGGATGGAAATCATCGCCGGCGCCTGCCGGGTGCGCATTGCAGGTAACGGCGACTGGATCGGTTTTCCCACCGGAACCTGGTTCGACGTGCCGGGCAACTCCTTCTTCGAAATCGAAGTCGCCGAGGGCATCGCCGAGTACGTCTGTTCGTTTTGCTGAACCTCCGCGAAAGGTCCGCCATGCTCCACGTCGGCCGCTGCAACACCCTGAAAATTACGGAAGTCGACCACGACGGCGCCCATTTCCATACGCCGCAGGGCGACATCCTGCTGCCGTCCCGGGAATTGCCCGCCGGCAGCAAGACAGGCGACCGGCTGGAGGTCTTCGTCTACACGGGGAGCGCCGGCAAACTCACCGCGACCCGGCGCACTCCGCTGGCCCAGGTCGGCGAATTCGCCCTGCTCAAGGTGGCCCAGCTCAGCAAGGTCGGCGCTTTTCTCGACTGGGGCCTGGACAAGGATTTGCTGGTGCCCTTCTCTGAGCAGCCCGAGCGCATGCAGCTGGGACGCAAATACCTGGTCAAGCTCTGCCTCGACAACCTGGGGCGGGTGGTCGGTACCGCCCGCATCGACCAATGCCTGGAACCGGGGCCGGGCGATCTCAAGGACGGCGACGAAGTCAACCTGATGATCTGGGCATTCACCGATCTCGGCGTCAAGGTCATCATCAACGACCTGTACACTGGCTTGCTTTACCGGGACGAACTGCGTAGCGGCCAGCAGCGCGGAAGCCGCCTGGCGGGGTTCATCAAACGGGTGCGCGAGGACGGCAAGCTCGATGTCACCCTGCGCCGGGTCGGCGCCGAGGGGGTAGAGGAAGCAAAACAAGAAATTCTGGCGGCGCTGGCAAAAACCGGAGAACTGCCGCTACACGACCAGAGTACCGCCGAAACCATTCGCGAGCAGATGGGCATGAGCAAGAAAACCTTCAAGAAAGCGGTGGGTGGTCTGTACAAGGACGGAAAGATTGAACTGCTTAAAACGGGCATCCGTCTGAAACAGAACCGGTAACCGGAATTTTCATGAATCAAACGACAACGGCCGGGGCGAATTGCCCCGGCCGTTGTCGTTTTAAATTATCGTTATCGTTTAATTAACGTGGCATCCCTCGCACTCCGCCGTAGCACCTTTATGCTTGTGACAGCCGATGCAGAGCAGATGGAAGGCATCCTGGATATGAGGAGCGGCGGGATCGGGTCCGTGGCAATCGGCACACTTGCCCTCGTTCACCCCGGTATGGTGGCAGAGGACGCATTCGGAATCCTGCTCATAATGGGCTCGATGATCGAAAGATACCGAACCGAGCTTTCCTTTGCCCGGAAAAACCACGACCGACGGACCAACGTCAGCGGCTTGCGCCGCCATGGCGAACACGAAAACCGACAATGCGGCAAGGACGATTCTTTGCATTCGAGCCCCGCTGAAAAACAACATTAAATCCACTAAAACCTTTGTCCGTCTGGTAATTTAGCAAAATCCCTCAAGTACGTCAACAACTCTCGTGGTCAAGGGTTGCGGCCACTATCCTGTTTGCGGAGGCTCTTGCAGTAATTTATCAGCCCGTTGGTCGAAGCATCGTGACCCGATACGGCATTCGCGCTTTCCAGTTCGGGCAGAATCGTTTTCGCCAGTTGTTTGCCGAGTTCCACGCCCCACTGATCAAACGAGTTGACGTTCCAGATCACTCCCTGCACGAATATCTTGTGTTCGTAAATGGCGATCAACGAACCGAGTGTTCGCGGGGTCAGGCAGCGGTAAACAATCGAGTTGGTCGGCCGGTTCCCGGGAAAAACCTTGTGGGGCAGCAGTTTTTCCACGGCCGCCGGGGTCAGGCCGGCCTGGTCGAGTTCAAGCCGCGCTTCGGATTCGGTCTTTCCTTTCATCAGGGCTTCGGTCTGGGCGAAAAAATTGGACAGCAGAATGGGATGATGCTGGCCGAGGGGATTGAGGCTGGAAGCCCCGGCGATGAAGTCGCAGGGAACCAGCCGGGTCCCCTGATGGATCAATTGGTAAAAGGCGTGCTGGCCGTTGGTTCCCGGTTCTCCCCAGATGACCGGCCCGGTGGCATAATCGACGACTTCGCCGGTCAGCGTCACCCGTTTACCGTTGCTCTCCATGTCCCCCTGCTGGAGATAGGCGGGAAAGCGGGACAGGTACTGCTCGTAAGGAAGCACCGCATGGGATTCGGCACCGAAAAAATTGCCGTACCAGATTCCCAGCATAGCCATGAGCACCGGGATGTTTTCTCCCAGAGGCGCCCTGCGAAAATGTTCGTCGGCGGCAAAAGCGCCGTCAAGCAGCTCCTCGAAGCGGTCCATCCCCACGGACAGCGCGATCGACAGGCCGATAGCCGACCACAGGGAATAACGTCCGCCGACCCAATCCCAGAACTCGAACATGTTGTCCGGGTCGATTCCAAATGCCTGCACCGCTTGGGAATTGGTCGACAGAGCGACGAAATGACGGGCCACCGCCGTCTCGCTGCCGAGGTTCTGGGTCAACCAACGGCGGGCCGACCAGGCATTGGTCAGGGTTTCCTGAGTGGTAAATGTTTTCGAGGCAATGATGAACAGGGTGGTTGCGGGGTCGAGGCGCTTGAGGGTTTCGACCAGATGGGTCGCATCGACGTTGGAGACGAAATGCACCGCCAGACCGGGCTGGGCGTAATGTTTGAGAGCTTCGCAGACCATCAGCGGCCCGAGGTCCGAGCCGCCGATGCCGATATTGACGACCGCGGTGATGGCCCGACCGGTAAAACCACGCCACTGGCCGCTACGGACCGACTCGCTAAAGCTACGCATCCTGGCCAGTACCGCCAGGATCCCCGGCATCACGTCGACCCCGTCGACAAAGATCGACTGCCCGCCGCGGTTACGCAATGCCACGTGCAGCACCGCCCGGTCTTCGGTCTGGTTGATCCGCTGACCGGCAAACATCGCCTCGATCCGGGCGCCGAGTCCGGCCTGCTGAGCCAGATCGAGCAGCAGCGGCATGGTCTCGTCGTTAATCCGGTTCTTGGAATAATCAAACAGGAATTCATGCCATCGCAGGGAAAATTTTTCAAAGCGATCGGGATCGCTAACGAACAGATCCCGCATGTGCAGGTGGGCGATTTCCCGATGATGGCGATGAAGAGCTTTCCACGCCGGCAAATCGGTCAGGTTGGCCATCGTTCCCCCTCGATAGGTTACAGGTGCGGCACGGTTAAAACATTAAAACTGCTCTTGATAACTGACAGAGCCCAGAGTCGAAGGCAAGAAGAAAATTTTCGCCTCAGTCGCAATCCTCCCTCCAGAGGCAGTCCGGCTGCCCACAAATGTCGGCCTGCCCGGTAACAAAACACTGATTATTTCCTTCCGCCTGCTGGATGGCTCGAATCAGTTCCGTCTTCTTCATACGTCCGGGCTTGACCCCGCGTTCCTTAGCAACCGCCTTGATCTGATCCATGTTCATAAAAAACCTCCCAGGTAAATTGTCCGAATAAAATTATCACCTTCCAATCATTTTGCAACTGAAATTTCCTCGGTGCTCAAATAGAGAATCAGGCTTTCCTTTCCCGGTGGGTACAAAACACAATTCCCCTGGTCCGCCCCCTCATCAGGGTCAAAACTGTCCAGCTCTCCGCTTTAATTATCCGGTTTTCCTGCTAGATTTATTGGTGTCCGGTTCCGTTTCCGCCTGCATCTTCCTCATGCCATGCCCTTCATCGGGCCGAGGACCGCCATGCACATCCATCTGCCTTTCTCCATCCTTCCCCAACCCGACGACACCACCTGCGGGCCGACCTGTCTGCATTCGATTTACCGCTATTATAACGACCCGATCCCCTTGCCGCGGGTGATCGAGGAGGTGACCATGCTGGAGGCGGGAGGAACCCTGGCGGTGATGCTCGCCTGCCACGCCCTGCAGCGCGGCTATCGAGCCGTCATCTACACCTACAAACTGCAACTGTTCGATCCGACCTGGCTGCGGCCGGGCGGGCCGGATATCCGCGAACGGCTGCGGGCGCAGATGGCGGTTAAAAACGACCCGAAGCTGCACGTCGCCAGTCGGGCCTACCTGAAATTTCTCGATCTGGGCGGCCAGCTCCAGTTCGAGGATTTGACCCACAGCCTGATGAGGCGCTACCTGAAGCAAGAGATTCCGGTGATCGCCGGGCTGAGCGCCACCTACCTGTACCGCACCCCCCGCGAGTTCGGCCCCCGATGCGACTACGACGACGTGCGCGGGGAACCCTCGGGACATTTCGTGGTGCTGTGCGGCTACGACAAGGAATCGCGCAGCATCCGGGTGGCCGATCCGCTGCTGCCCAACCCGGTGGCCGCGACCCCGATCTACGAAGTGAGCATCGAGCGGGTGCTGTGCGCCATCCTGCTGGGAGTGCTCACCTACGATGCCAACCTGCTGGTCATCAAACCAGGGAAGAAACATGACGAATCCGGAAAAAAACCTTCTGATCATCGTCGATGATCCGTCCGCCTGGCCTTTGAAAATCGAGGAGGCCGAACTGGTCGCGGCCCGCGCCTATCTGGCCGAGCCTCGTTTTTTGGCCATGCGCGGCGCCAAGGTCTTCAACCTTTGCCGGTCCTACCGTTATCAGAGTTTGGGATATTACGTTTCGCTGCTGGCCGCCGCGCGCGGTCATCGCCCACTACCGGGGGTTACGGCGATGCAGGACCTCAAATCCCACCACATCATCCGCCACGTATCGGATGAACTGGATCGCCTGATCCAGAAAAACCTGCGGCCGATCCTGTCGCGGGAATTCATATTGAGCATCTATTTCGGTCATAATCTGGCCAAGCGCTACGACTCGTTGAGCCAACAACTGTTTCACCTCTTTCAGGCTCCGTTTTTGCGGGCCCAGTTCGTCCACAGCGAAAAAAATGGCAAATGGCAGCTGCAGAACATCTCTCCACTGGCCGGCAGCGACATCCCGGAACACCACCGGGAGTTCGCCGTCGCCATGGCTCAGGGGTATTTCCGGGGCCACCGTCACCGTGGCAGCCACAAACCGGCGGGTCGTTACGATCTGGCGATTCTGATCGACGAACACGAAGCGGAGCCGCCTTCCAACCCCCAGGCGCTCCGGCGTTTCACCCGGGCCGCCGAAAAAATCGGCTTCAGCGTCGAGATGATCGGTCGCGAGGATTTCGGTCGATTGGCCGAGTTCGACGCCCTGTTCATCCGGGAAACGACCAACGTCAACCATCACACCTACCGTTTCGCCCGCCGGGCCGAAGCCGAGGGGCTGGTAGTAATGGACGATCCCGACTCGATCCTCAAGTGCACCAACAAGGTGTTTCTCGCCGAACTGCTCGAACGCCACGGCATCGCCGCCCCGCGCACCCGCATCATCCACCGCGGCAACCACGAGGCGGTATTGACCGAACTCGGTCTTCCCTGCATTCTCAAGCAGCCGGACAGCTCCTTCTCGCAGGGGGTGGTCAAGGTGGAAACCGCGCCCGACTACCGCAAGGCAGTGCAGGGTCTGCTGCAAAAATCGGAGTTGATCATCGCCCAGGAGTTCATGCCGACCGACTACGACTGGCGCATCGGCGTCCTCGACCGCCAGCTGCTGTTCGCCTGCAAGTACTACATGGTCGAGCAGCACTGGCAGATCCTCAAGCATGACGGCGGCAGCGGCAAGTTCGAGGAAGGCAATTTCGAGACCCTGCCCCTCGAAGCAGTACCGTCCCAGGTCCTCCGCGCCGCTCTGAAGGCCGCCAACCTGATCGGCAACAGCCTGTACGGCGTCGATCTGAAACAAGTGGGGCGCAAGGTGTACGTGATCGAGGTCAACGACAACCCCAACGTCGACGGCGGGATCGAAGACCAATGCCTCAAAGACGAGCTGTATCGCCGGGTCATGCAGGTACTGATGCAGCGGGTCGACAAGAAAAAAGGGAGGCTCGCGACATGAGCGACGAGAAACCTCGCCTGCATCTTTTCGA
>MHXM01000156.1:4622-16342 GCA_001825565.1 Desulfuromonadaceae bacterium GWC2_58_13 | reverse complement strand
GTCGGTGCTGCCGGTGGCCGACCGGGTGCTGGAGGCCCAGGCCGGAAAACGGGTCGGCGAGGTCGAAGTCGGCCCCTTGTGCTGGTCCAACGAACTGGTGCTGCACGTGATCGAGCTGAAGACCAACGGCCCGGGCGCCAGGCTGGAGGGGCTGACCGAACCGTTCCAGAACGGGGTGGGCGCGGTCAACCGCCACCTGCAAGCCCTCGGCGGCCGCCTGATGCCCACGGCGATGCACCCGTGGATGGACCCGCACCGGGAAACCCGCCTCTGGCCCCACGAAAACAGCCCGATCTACGACAGCTACAACCACATCTTCGGCTGCCGGGGGCATGGCTGGGCCAACTTGCAGAGTGCTCACATCAATCTGCCGTTTCAGGGAGACGAGGAGTTCGGCGCGCTGCACGCGGCGATCCGGCTGCTGCTCCCCATCCTGCCGGCGCTGGCGGCCAGTTCGCCGATGCTCGACGGCCGCCTCGGCGGGATGCTCGACAGCCGGCTCGAGGTCTACCGCCACAACCAGAAACGGATTCCGCAGATTGCCGGCCGGGTCATCCCGGAGCCGGCTTTCACCCGCGCCGCTTATTTCAGAGACATCCTGCGGCCGATGTACCGGGCCATCGCCCCCTTCGATCCGAGCGGTATTTTGCAGGACGAGTGGCTCAACTCGCGGGGAGCCATCGCCCGCTTCGAGCGGGACACCATCGAAATCCGGGTGCTGGACGTGCAGGAGTGCCCGGCGGCCGATCTGGCCATCGCCATACTGATCGCCGAAACCCTCAAGGCCCTGACCACCGAACGCTGGCAGACGGTCGAGCAGCAGATGACCTGGGCGGTTCCGCCGTTGGCCGAGCTGTTCGAGGAATGCGTTCACCGGGGCGAGCTGGTCGTCATCGGCGACCGAAATTACCTCGCGGCCTTCGGCTTCCCCGGCGAACGAGCCAGCACCGGAGACCTCTGGCAACATCTGGCGCAGGAGCTGTTCGCCGCCGGATCCGTGCCGGCGGCGCTTTCGACCATTTTCGCCCAGGGTCCGCTGTCGCGGCGCCTGCGGCGGGCGCTCGGCCCCGAACCGGCGCGAGCCCGCCAGACCGAAATCTACCGCGAGCTGTGCGACTGCCTCGCCGAAGGGAGGTTGTTCCTTGGCTGACCACCCACCGCTCCTGTTCAGCTGCGAACACGGCGGTAACCGCGTGCCCGAACCCTATCGCCCGCTGTTCGCCGGCCACGCCGACCTGCTCCATACCCATCGCGGCTATGACCTCGGCATTCTGCCCCTGGCCCGGCAACTGGCCCGGGAGTTCGACGCCCCCCTCGAATCCGCCGAGGTCACCCGCCTGCTGGTCGACCTCAACCGTTCGGTCGGTCACCCGACACTCTTTTCCTTCATCACCCGCGATTTGCCCGCGGCCGAAAAGGAATCCATCCTGCGCCGCTACTATCGCCCCCACCGACAGGCGGTCGAAAAACAGGCGGTCCGGCTCATCGCATCCGGCCGGCCGGTAATCCATATCGCCATCCACTCCTTTACCCCCGAGTTGCATGGCCAGGTCCGCAACGCCGACATCGGCCTGCTGTACGACCCGGCCCGGCCGCAGGAAAAAGCCTTCTGCATGGCCTGGCAACGGGCTCTGGTCAAAACCGAACCACGGCTGGGCGTCCGCCGCAACTATCCCTACCGGGGCGCGGCCGACAGTCTCGGCACCGCCCTGCGCCGCCGCTTTGACGCCGGGACCTACCTGGCGATCGAACTGGAGATCAACCAGCGCCTTCCCTGCGAGCACGGAGACCGTTGGCAGAGAATCAAAGCCGCGCTATCCGAATCGCTCGGCCAAGCCCTCCGGAAACTGACATCCTGAGCAAAAAACACGATTTCCGGGTCCATTCGCCGAAAGCTTCGCCACCGGTTGCCCGAATCCCCGATTACCGCTATCATTAAAGCAACAAAAGGATCGCCGTATGCCCGAGCGCCGGCCCAGGATTCCGAAACTTTTCATCAGCAACTTCACGGTCGATTACGAAGCCCCCTTCAAGCGACACCTCAACCGCCTTGAGGTGGAAATCGGCCGCGAGGACTATCGCCACCTGAAACGGGTGGAACGCCTTGACGAACCCCCCACCGAAGCAGTATTTGCCGCCATGGACGACATCACCGGGCGGCTGCTGAAAACCACCCAGAACAACTACAACCGCGATCTGCTGCTGAAACTCGACATCCGCGTCTATCTCGACGTCGCCCACTATTCGATCTATTACCGGCTGCCCGACCGGGTTCTGCGCTTTGTCGCCAGTTGGCGCGAGCACACTCTGACCCGGTTTTTCGGCGAGGCGCCGACCAGCGAAACCGGCTGGCACCCCTGCCTTTCGCCGGCCGATTTCGAAGCCCGCTTCATTCCCGACCACGCCGGCGGGGTGCTGCTGCTGCGCCGCGCGGGGGAGTGCGATCCCACCCTGCCCCTGTTGACCGCCAGCCACGGCCCCTATGATCCGCATACCCTCGATGTGGCCCTGTTTTTTCTGCGGGCCGGCAAGGCGGACGCGGCGATGATCAATCTGGGATTTTCCGGAAGAGAACCGCTGACCGACGAAAACCTGGAAAAACTCAAGGGCTGGGGGGTGCCGCTCAATCCGAGCAACATCGATGTCATCTATCCCTACGTCAACGCCAAGGGGCATCCCCTCTGCTACAAACTGGAAGAGGGATTTGGACGATACGTGAAGATTCTCGGCGGGCCGGCTCCGGAACTGGTCATCGACATTCACGGCTGTGTCGGTACCCGCAACGACGATTACCGGTTGATTGTCGGGCTTGGCGGTCTCCCGCCCTACCCCTTTCCAACCGAGTTGGGACAAGTACAGGAAAGCGGCGGGGTTATCCATCTCCACCCGGGACGGCGACTGCGACGCGGCCTGGCCATGCTGCGCGACCTGTCCGAGGAGATCTACGTGCAGTTCTGCGCCGCCCCTCGCCAGGGGTACCAATTCGCCCTGCTCGGCGGCCTGCAGATGCTTGGCCGGAGGCTCGATCCACACCTGGAAATCAAAAGTCTGCTGGCCGGAGAAGAACGCACCTACCTCCCGGCCGAAGACCTGCGCTGGCTTCCCGGTGCCGGCGCCAATGCGCACCAGCGCATCGAAGCACGCAAACTGAACCCGCAGGTCCAGTGCCTGCATGTGGAAATTCCCACGGCGGTGCGCCGCCGCATCGCCCTGAAAATGCGGGAGCTGGCCATTACCGATTCGCTCGATGCCAGCGTACTCTGAGGATTGGAGCGAACGGATAGGGAGAAAACGGGGAAGGTCTATTGTCAAACGAACCTTTTGCGATAAACCTATCTACCGGAGAGAAGTCTTAACTCAACATTTTCTGGTGATTCATGGCCACCGACCTGGAACAACTGATAGCCAAAGGGCTTTCCGCCCTCGAAGAGGGACATGCGCTGGTGGCGGCGATGCACTTTGAAGCTGCCGCTAAAATCAACCGGACTCCGACCGTGGCGTCCTGTCTCGGCTATTGCCTGGCCAAGGAATATCAGCAGTTTCAGATGGGGAGTTCCATGTGTGTGTCGGCGCTGAAACAAGAACCCGACAATGCCCTGCACTATCTGAATCTGGCGCGGATTCAGGATCTTGCCGGCCAGCGGCAGAAGGCGCTCGCTACCCTGCGCAAAGGTCTGCGGCAAAAAGGGCATCACCAGATCGTCGCCGAACTGAGACGCCTGGGCCTGCGCAAATCTCCGATTTTCCCCCATCTGTCCCGCGACAACCCCCTCAACAAATACGGCGGCAAGATTTTCAAGCGGCTGGGTCTGCGCTGAACCCCGGGCTCAGCTCAACCCTTCAATGAATCCATCCGCGGTCAGGTCGATCCGCTCGGCGGCCGGAGATTTGGGCAGTCCGGGCATGCGCAGGATATCCCCGGTCAGGATCACCAGAAAACCGGCGCCGGCATTGATCTCGATTCCCCTGACGGTGACGTCGAAATGACGCGGCCGGCCCCGTAGCGCCGGGTCGTCGGAAAGGGAACTGGGCGCCTTGGCCACGCACACCGGCAGCTGCGTCAATCCCAGTAACTCGACCTGTTGCAAGTCTTTTTCCGCCTGTCGGGTGAAGGCAACATCGTCGGCCCCGTAGATTTCCCGGCAGATGACCCGCACTTTGTCCGCCACCGGCAAGGCGAGGGGATAGAGCGGGCTGAAGGGCTCGCTGGTTTTGGCCAGGGCCATCACCTGTCGGGCCAGCTCGATGGCCCCCGCGCCGCCGTCGGCGTGATGAGTGCAAAGCGCGAAGGGGATATCCAGCTCCCGGCAGCGGGCCCGAACCAGGGCCACCTCGGCATCGCTGTCGCTGGCAAACCGGTTCAGCGCCACCACCGGAGTCTTGTTGAACTTGCCGACGTTCTCGATATGCTTGTCGAGATTGTCAAACCCCATGACCAACGCCTGAAGGTCTTCGCGCTCCAGGTCGGATTTGGCCTTGCCGCCGTGCATCTTGAGCGCCCGCACGGTGGTGACCAGCACTACCGCCACCGGATCGAGGCCAGCCTGCCGACATTTGATGTCGAAAAACTTTTCCGCCCCCAGATCGAACCCGAAGCCGGCCTCGGTGATCGCCCAGTCGGCATGGTGCATGGCCATGCGGGTTGCCGCCAGGCTGTTGCAGCCGTGGGCGATATTGGCGAAGGGACCGCCGTGGATGAAGGCCGGCGTTCCTTCCAGGGCCTGCACCAGGTTGGGATGCACGGCGTCCCGCAACAGCGCCAACAGGGCTCCGGTCACCCGCAACTGGCCGGCGTGAACCGGCTCGCCACGGTAGGTGTAAGCCACCAGGGTTCGGTCGAGGCGCCGCCGGAGGTCGTTCAGGTCCTCCGCCAGGCAAAGCATGGCCATGACCTCGGAGGCCGCCGTGATGTCGAAACCTCCTTCCCGGGGAATCCCCTGTCCCTTGCCGCCGAGACCGACCACGATGTGGCGCAGGCTTCGGTCGTTCATGTCCATGACCCGCCGCCAGACCACCTGCCGGGGATCGATCCCGAGATCGTTGCCGTGGTAGATATGATTATCGATCGCCGCCGAAAGGAGGTTGTTGGCGCTGGTGATGGCATGAAAGTCGCCGGTGAAATGAAGATTAATGCGGTCGGCCGGCATGACCTGGCTGTAACCGCCGCCGGTGGCGCCCCCCTTCATCCCCAGGCAGGGCCCGAGGGAAGGCTCGCGCAGGGCCAGGCAGACCGATTCGCCGAGTCGGGAAAAAGCCTGCCCGAGACCAATGGTGGTCGTGGTCTTCCCTTCGCCGGAAGCCGTGGGGGTGGTCGCCGACACCAACACCAGCCGCCCCTTGCGGGACGTCGGCCGGGTCAAGGCATTCAGGTGAACCTTGGCCATGTCCCGGCCATAGGGAAGCACATCGGTCTTAAGAATACCGAGACCGGCGGCGATTTCATCGATCGCCCGGGCCTGGAACTTACGGGCGATATCAACATCGTTGGGCATGGCAAAACCTCCCGGAATGAAGTAAATCAAAAAAACATCCGAAGCGTTTCAGGACGGGCGCCCTTCCCGCATTCGCGGCCGGAATGCAAAAAGCATAAATTTAAACCGTAAAACGACTTTTAATCCGACAAAAATCCCTTGACCAGCGTCCGATTAATCTCTATTTTAATCCGTGTTTTAATCCACCTTTGAATAGGAGACCAATCATGAAGAAACTGATTATTGCCGCCATGCTCGTCGCCTTCGCCGCCGCTCCGGCCCTGGCCGCCGACACCGTTGTCATGCAGGCCAAGAACGGCAACGTCACGTTCAACCACAAAGCGCATGCCGACAAACTCGGCTGTGAAGCCTGCCATCAGGGCGAGCCGGCCATGATCGAGCTGAACAAGGACTCCGCTCACGCATTGTGCAAAGAATGCCACAAGGCCCAGAGCGGCCCCACCAAATGCGGTGACTGCCACAAGAAGTAAGCGCGGTCCGCTCATTCGGGTGGTAACGACGCCTTCCAAAACAAGCCTCGCTCTTCCCGGCGGGGCTTGTTTTTTTTACGCCTGGGAATCCGGGATCTGAACCGGCATTTATTTTGCTAATCACAGACACAGACCGCACCCCCCCAAGCCGCCTCCGCCGCAATTGCCAGCAAAAGCACCTTCGTCCACGCTCGGTAAATGCCCAAGAAAACACCGTTCGCTAAGTCTTTTAGCCGAAACGGTTACCCCCATTCAGTCTATTCGCGAAAGGAGACCGGGAGATGTTGCCTCGAAGATATCCCCATTCGCCGAGATTCGGTATGATTGCCGTCAAGCTGGGGTATATCACCCCGACCCAGTTGCGCCAAGCCATGATCATGCAGCTGGATGACGACATGGAAGGGATTCCGCACCGTCTGCTCGGCGACATCCTGTTTGACCTCGGCTGGATGTCCGCGGGACAGCGAGACGAAGTGCTGGAAAAGACCCGGAAGTGCTACGGCCACACAGCGGCCTGACCGTCCCCCGAGCGACGCCGGGCCTTTGTCATCACCGGAACGGAATCGTCAGGTCGACGGGGACGAATGATCCGCCCGGGCTTCACCGGACAAAAAAGGCCAGGAACAGACATCCCGGCCTTGGCGGATCATTGGTTTTGAATGTGCGTCAGTTACCCGTGCCCCGAGGACGGCGGCGCCTTTCCTGGCCGTGGTAGCTGGGAGAGAAGTGGGCCCTGACCGAGTCGCTGGTCGCGTCAACCCAACCGGAAGAGCGCCGGAAGTGGGTAATTTCCTTGGAATTGATCAACTTGCCCAGCAATGCGGCGGGAACCTTGCGAAAGCTGCCATCCTCAAACCGGACCAGAATCATCCCCCAACCCTCCCCATTAAGAGTTTTTCAGACTTAATAAGTTTATACAGACCCTCCCAGGATGGCAAGTATTTACTTGAAAACTTCCGACTACTTACCCCCAGGAGAGAATGGACGGCGCGGGAAAATCGGGGTACCCTTTCAATGATGAAAAAGGCATGCCCGTCGTCCGTCGGGATGCCTGACCCGCATCCTTTCAAGGAGCCGCCCCCATGCCCAAGAAGGTTATCCGAACCCACCCGAAAAAAATCGGCGCCTCCCCCGGAACCCTGATTCATGTCGGTGATCGCAAGGTCGACACGGCGCAAATTTCACTGATCGAATACACCGCCGAAAAGTTTCTGGAAAAATCCGTTGCGACCATCGACGCAGGGGTGGCCAGCGAAGACAGTCCGGCCATCCGATGGCTCAATATCGACGGCATCCACCAGGTGGATCTTCTGGAGCGATGCGGCGTCTGCTTCGACCTGCATTCGCTGGTGCTTGAGGACGTCCTGAATACCGGGCACCGCCCCAAATTCGAGGAGCACGACGACTACCTCTTTCTGGTTCTGAAAATGCTTTTCCTGCCCCAGGGAGAAACCGATATCCGCACCGAACAGATCAGCCTGATCCTGAAGGATAAGCTGGTCATCTCGTTTCAGGAACAGGCCGGGGACGTCTTCGACTCGGTCAGGGAACGAATCCGCAACAACCGCGGGCGCATCCGCAAACGGGGCGCCGACTATCTGGCCTATGCCCTGCTCGATTCGATCATCGATAACTATTTCGTGATCCTGGAAAAGATCGGGGAAGAAATCGAACTGCTGGAAGACGAGTTGCTTGCCGATCCCGCCCCCGCCACCTTGCACAAGATCCACAACCTCAAGCGCGAAATGATCCTGCTGCGGAAATCGGTCTGGCCGCTGCGCGAGGTCATCAGCAGCCTGCAGCGCAGCGAATCGGAACTGATCGACGAGGGGACCGGAATTTTCTTCAAGGACATCTACGATCACACCATCCAGGTGATCGACACGGTGGAAACCTTCCGCGACATCCTGGCCGGAATGCTCGACCTCTACCTCTCCAGCATCAGCAATCGCATGAACGAGGTCATGAAAACACTGACCATCATGGCCACCATCTTCATCCCGCTGACGTTCCTGGCCGGTATCTACGGCATGAATTTCGACGTCCTGCCCGAGCTTCACTGGCGCTGGGGGTACGCCGCGTTCTGGATGGTGTGTTTACTTGTCAGCGGATCCATGGTGCTGTTCTTTAAAAGAAAACAGTGGCTCTGACAATCCCCCTCAGCGGACCTTGACGATCATCAGAGTCATGTCGTCTTCGGGCGTACAGGTCCCACAGAAGATTTGAACCTTTTCCATGACCGCCCCGTGGATGGCGGCGGCGGGCTTGTCGGCCCAGGTTGCCAGCACTTGCCGCAACCGGCGGGTGCCGAACATCTCGCCAGCGGGGTTGCGGGCCTCCCAGATACCGTCGGTGCCGATGAGGACGACGTCGCCGGATTCCAGGCGAATGGGACCGCGTGGTTTAAAGTCGCTATTTTCAAACGCTCCAAGAGGCGGGCCGGTGGTCGACAGCTCTTCAATGACAGCCTCCCGGCGACGATACCAGAACACCGGCCCATGGGCCGCGGAATTCCAGCACAGCGTTTTTTTCTCCGCATCCAAGACTCCGAAAAACAGGGTAACGAACCGGTCATCATTGATGTTTCGGGCCAGCAGCCCGTTCATCGACAGGAACAGCCCCGACAGATCCCCTCCAAAACGTTCGATCTCGGCCCGCAGCACACCTTTGGCCATGGCCATCAACAGGGCGGCGGCAATGCCGTGTCCGCTGACATCGCCGACCACGCAGCCCAACAGGCTCGGCCCTTCTTCCGGCAGCGGAACAAAGTCGTAGTAATCCCCCCCGATGGTTTCGCAATAGCGGCTTTCTGCTGTGATATCGAAACCCGCCAGTTCCGGCGCCTGACGCGGCAACAGGTGACGCTGAATTTCGCTGGCCATCAACAGGGACTGGCGCAATTCGCGGATCCGTTGTTGTTCGCTGATATCCCTCACGATTCCGACCTGCAGCGGGCGCCCTTTCCAGACAAATGCGCTGGTCGACATTTCCGCGGGAAATATGGTGCCGTCCCGTTTGCGGTGCCGCTCCTGGGGGATACGAACAATGCTGTCGGGGGGCGTTTCGACAGGGGGCGCCGGATGATTGATTTCGGAAGTCATCGCCAGGTCGCCAATATTCAGACGGGAAAATGCTTCCGGGGGGTAATCATACAGACGCAGGGCCGCCTCGTTGTAGTCCACCACCTGCCCGGTTTCGGCATCGGTGACGAGAATGGCGTCGGTGCCGGCGGTAAACAGCAGCCGGTATTTCTGTTCGGCTTCCCGCAGCGATTCCTGGTAACGGATCCGCCGGCTCACGTCGCGGGCGATGCACGATACGCCGATGATGCGCCCCGGGGCATCAACCACCGGCGAGATGGACAGGGACACCGAAATCACCTGGCCGTTCTTGCACAAGTGCATGGTTTCAAAATGCTTCACCCGTTCGCCGCGGTGAACCTTCTCCAGTATCCGCGGCACTTCATCGAACCGTTCCGGCAGCGCCAATACCGCAAGCGCCCGGCCGATGATCTCTTCCGCGGAATAGCCGTAAATCTGCCCGGCGCCGCGATTCCAGCTGAGGATGCGCCCATCGAGGGTGGTTCCGATGATCGCATCGTCGGAAGACTCAACAATTGAAGCCAGAAACGATCGGAGCGCTTCCTGCGTATCAATGCGAATCAGACCGGACACCTGAAAAGTCCTTTTCCTTCTGCCATAAATGGCAATAACTCCTGAAAATGATTCCCGACATACCTTGCCGGGAAGTCCATTCTATGTAATATTAAACATATCAAAAAAATCCCCAAAATCCTCCCGGGGCCGCTTGACCCAAGGGAGAAAAAGGAGGGAACATGGCTACGGCATCTAAAATCTATCTGAATCCGACCCCGGTGCGTATCTGGCATTGGCTGCATGCCCTGGGAGTGGTAACACTGGTACTGACCGGTATCCAGATCCGTTTTCCCGAATTTATCAACCTGTTCGGCACCTATAAAACGGCCATCCGCCTGCACAACACGGCGGGCATCGTCGTTTCGCTCTCCTTTGTTCTCTGGTTTTTTTACTACGCCATTATCGCCGGCACCCTGGCCAAACAATATGTTCCCGGCAGAATCGACCTGCAAACGGGGCTCTGGCGCCAGGGAGTCTACTATTTTTTCAACTTTTTTCTCGGTCGCCCCAACCCGCATCACGCCACTCCCGAAAACAAGTTCAACGCCCTGCAGAAATCGGCCTACATGGTCATCATGCTGATACTGGTCCCGCTGGTGATCGTCACCGGATTAGCGCTTTTATACATCGGTCCGGCCTGGTCCTTGGTCCATATGGTCGGGGGGCTCAAAATCCTGGTTAATCTCCATTTTCTGATTGCCTGCGCCCTCTGCGCTTTTGTCTTTACCCACGTCTACCTGGCAACTCTCGGACCCACCCCCTGGGCTCATTTCAAACCGATGTGGGACGGGTGGGAAGAGATTGAAGAGAAGCATTAACATCTTCCGGCACCTCAACCCGGCACCGGCAGAAGGGATGTAACCATGGCTGCCAACCCAAAATCCTGCAACTCACCCCTGCCGATTCGATTCTGGCACTGGTTGCATATCCTGTGCGTACTGACCCTGATCCTGACCGGCGCCCAGATCCGCTTTTCCGAAAATGTTCATATTTTCCCAAACTTCCGCACCGCCATCGAAATGCACAACGAAATTGGGGTCTATGTGACCTTCACCTTTTTTTTCTGGTTTTTCTATTACGCCATCATGACCGGAAACTTGGGGGCCGTATATCTACCGCAAAAAGAAGAAGTGCGCCACGGACTTCGGCAGCAGTTTGCCCATTACTTTTTTCATTATTTCCGGGGCCGGCCCGATCCCCACCAGGTAACCCCCGAAAAGCGGTTCAACCCACTGGAAAAAACCCTTTACCTGCTGATCATGCTGGGGCTGTTCCCCGTCCAGATGGTGACCGGCGTGGCGTTGAAATCGCTGTATCCCCCCTGGAAAATCATCGACCTGTTCGGCAGTATCAAATTTCTCATGGGCCTCCATTTTCTTAATGGCTGTCTGCTATGCGCCCTGATCATCCTCCATGTCTACCTGACGACCCTGAATGGCACCGCTTGGCCCAGAATCAGATCGATCTGGCAGGACCGGAGAGCTCAAAAAAACATCCTGCAATAAATTCGAGAAGAGAAAACTCAGGCGGATTCCCGGCCTTTTATCAGTTGCCGGCAAAGTCGGTCCAACTCGGCCGATTCCTGGCGTGGAGGGTAGGATTCCGGGGCGGGGCGAGACATCGTTGCGAGAAACGCAGAATCCTTGACCAGGCGCTCGGCGGCGCGCAAAAAGCCAGCGGCATCCGAGTAAAGCAGGCCATTGGCGCCGTGCTCGATTACGGCGGCATTGCCGGGGATGTCCCGGGCCAGCACCGCCCGACCGAGCACGACCGCTTCAAGCAGGGCATTGGACAGTCCCTCGGAAATCGAGTTATTGACGATCACTTCGGCCTGACGCATGGCGGCGGGCATCGCCTCGGCGGGTATGATGCCGAGATACGAGGCCCAGGGACGCTCGGCCACGGCGGCCAGAAACTGTCGGCCGTACCCGGCATCGAGAATCGGGCCGCAGCAGGCGAAGTGGAACTCGTCACGCCGGCGGGCCAGCGCATCGAACAGGAACAGCAGTTCGAGTACCCCCTTGACCGGCCGGATGCTGGCCGGGCAGAGGAACAGAAAGGCGTCATCGGGGATGGCGTGGATTTGGCGCAGGGCATAAGGC
>MHXM01000156.1:4409-4614 GCA_001825565.1 Desulfuromonadaceae bacterium GWC2_58_13 | reverse complement strand
TCGGTCCCGCCTCAGTGCCTCGGCGGTCAACGGATTCTGAGTCACCACCGCCGACGCCCGCCGGAGCACTTCGTCAATCAGCGGGCCTTGCTCGGGATCGGCCATGCCGTGATGAACATCGGTGCCGGTCAGCATCACCAGATACGGCAGCGGATGCCGCTTTGCCACCTCCAGCCACGGGCGGCCGGTACGGTAAGCATGCAGC
>MHXM01000156.1:0-4361 GCA_001825565.1 Desulfuromonadaceae bacterium GWC2_58_13 | reverse complement strand
GCCGGGTCAAGCGGAGCGTCGCACAAGTTCAGGGTATGGCCATGACGCTCCAGCCCCTGCTGCAGCCGGCGCCCGGTGACCCAGTTGCCGGTGGCCCGGTCCTGGCTGGGAACGGCGATCAGGATGCGCATGAACAAGATCCGAATGTGGTCAGGCGGACATTCCGCTCGACGATCCGGCGACGGATGTCGACGTCGATCAGGGCGCGCATTTCCTCTTCCCGTTCCAGACCGGAAAAGGTCTGGTCGCCATCGACGAAGCCGGGGTGGATCATCAATTCCCAGATCCCCGCCGGAATCCGGTCGAGCAGTTCGGCCAGGGCCGCGCAATTCATGCGGTCGAGACAGGGCATCCCCCACAGTCCCTGCGGAGCGAACAGTCCGGAGCCGGCCACCAGCTCGACCAGCGCCGGGGCCAGCCGCCGGTACAGGGCCAGTTCGTCCCCCAACGGCGGCGGCGGATCGTCTTGCGGCGCCTCGGCCGGCAGCGGCAACCGCACGGCGGCGATCCGCTCCTGCCGGGCCAGCTCGATAAGCAATCCGGAAACGGTTGGAAACAACATGAAATGCTGGTGGGTATCGAAATGATCGGGAACCAGCCCGGCCTGCCACACCCGGTCGATCTGCGCCGCCAGCTCCCGCCGCACGCCCGCCAAATCCAACCCGCCCCGGGTCAGAATCCGCCGCAATCCCGGCTTGCCGGGGAAATTCCCCGAGGCATCGGTAAGCCCGGCGATAATCCCGGTCAGTGCCCGCCCCTCGGAGAGATTGAGATGCACCCCCAGCGGCAGCTCCTGGCGCCGCGCTTCCCGGGCCGCCTCGACAAAGCTCGGCCCGTTGGCCAGCAGCGAGGCGCTGGTGACGATCCCCTGCTCGACGCAGCGGAAGATCCCCCGGTCCCGCCCCGGCCCGCTGCCGAGATCATCGGCATTGATAATCAATTTAATCGTTTCCATTGTTCATATTTATCATTCCCCCTCACCCGAAGCAATCGCATTTCTTGTCTTCGGAAACGCTAGAAGTTCCTCATTATTGAGGTATTCTTTAACCTGAGCTTTTTTGAAACCGCTAAAAACCGTCGGGTCCCGGCCGGATATAATAATGGTTTTAAAAGCATTACCACCCCCCAACCCCCTCCTGAAACAGGAGGGGGAGCATTCGGAACGAAAGTAAATTTCGCCTATGCCGACACCATCCCCCCCCACCAACCAGGGCACCGTCACCGCCGTCCGAGGCGGCGTGGTGGACGTCCACTTCGAAGGCGAACTGCCGAGGGTCAACACCCTGCTGGTCACCGGCGAAAACAACGCCATCGTCATCGAAGTCGCCCTCCACCTCGACGCCACCCACATACGCGGCATCGCCCTGACCCCGACCCAGGGCCTGGCCCGGGGAGCCGCCGTCGAAGACACCGGCCAGCCACTGCGGGTGCCGGTGGGAAAAAACATCCTCGGCCGCGCCTTCAACGTCTTCGGCGCTCCCATCGACCGGCGCGAAGCACCGACGGAAGTCGAACTGCGCACCGTGCATCACAAGCCGGTCCCCCTGGCCGAACGTTCGACCAAATCGGAGATCTTCACCACCGGAATCAAAGCCATCGACGTCCTCGCCCCCTTGGAGCGCGGCGGCAAGGCCGGCTTTTTCGGCGGCGCCGGGGTCGGCAAAACGGTGCTGATCACCGAGCTGATTCATAACATGGTCGGCGCTCACCAGGGAGTTTCGATTTTCTGCGGCATCGGCGAACGCTGCCGCGAAGGGGAAGAACTCTACCGCGAAATGCGCGAGGCGGGGGTGCTCGACAATACCGTGATGGTCTTCGGCCAGATGAACGAACCGCCGGGCGCGCGCTTCCGCACCGGCTTCACCGCCCTGACCATGGCCGAGTATTTCCGCGAGGATCTCGGCCAGGAGGTGTTGCTGCTGATCGACAACATCTTCCGCTTCATTCAGGCCGGGATGGAGATTTCCGGGCTGCTCGGCCAGCTCCCTTCCCGCCTCGGCTATCAGCCGACCCTGGCCTCCGAACTGGCGGCCCTGCAGGAACGGATCATCAACACCCATCGCGGGGCGATCACCTCGATCCAGGCGGTCTACGTGCCAGCCGACGATTTCACCGACCCGGCCGCCGTACATACCTTTTCCCACCTGTCCGCCACCATCGTGCTTTCCCGCCGGCGGGCCAGCGAAGGACTCTATCCGGCCATCGATCCCCTGGAGTCCAACTCCAAGATGCTGTCGCCGCAGGTGGTCGGCGAGCGCCACTACCGCATCGCCCGGGAAATCCGCCGCACCCTGGCCACTTACGAAGAGCTCAAGGACATCATCGCCATGCTCGGCATCGAGGAACTTTCCCGCGATGACCGCCGCACGGTGTTCCGCGCCCGCCGTCTGGAGCGGTTTCTGACCCAGCCGTTTTTCACCACCGAGCAGTTCACCGGGCAGGAAGGACGAAGCGTCTCGCTGGAGCAGGCGCTTTCCGGCTGCGAGCGGATTTTGGCCGACGAATTCAGCGACACGCCGGAGCAGGCCCTGTACATGATCGGCGCCATCGACGAAGCAAAACGAAAAGTCGCCGAGCCGACCGGACCGGAGGCGGCGGCATGAAACTCAGGGTGCTGGTGCCGGACGACATCATCTTTGACGACGAGGTTCACAGTCTGGTGGCCGAAGGCGAAGACGGTCATTTCGGCCTCAAGCCCCGGCACATCGACTTCGTTTCGGCCCTGGTTCCGGGCATCCTCTGTTTCGTGCGACGGCCGGACGGGCCGGAGGAATACCTGGCGGTTGACCACGGCATCCTGGTCAAACAGGGGGCGACGGTGACCGTTTCGGTGCGCAATGCGGTCGGCGGCGTCGGACTCGAAGAGCTGGTGGCGACGGTCAACTCCCGGTTTCTCGAACTGGACGACCGGGAGCGGTCGGTTCGTTCGGCGGTGGCCCGTCTCGAAGCCGGATTTTTACGGAGGGTCATGGATCTGAGATGACAACGCCGCCAAAAGATCCCTCAAAACGTCCCGGCCCCCACCGGGAATTTCGGAAACAGATTGAGGCCAAGCAGCGCCGCAAACTGCACAGCCAGAAGCAGGGCGAACAGAAAACCTGGTTCGGGCTGGGGATGTTCGGCCTGGTCGGCTGGTCGGTGGCCATCCCCACCCTGGCCTGCATCGCTCTCGGAATCTGGCTCGACCGCACCGTCACCGGTCGCTACTCCTGGACCCTGCTGATGCTCGGGGTCGGCATCGCGCTCGGCTGTTTCAATGCCTGGTTCTGGATCGGCAAGGAGCGCGAAGCGATCGAACGACAACGCTGTCAAAAGGGAGAACGGCATGACCGATAACATCGCCGTGATCGCGGCCGGCTTCGCCATCGGCGCGGCCGCCGGCACCTTGTATTTCGGCGGATTGTGGCTGACCGTCCGCGACATCACCGCCGCGAAAAAGCCTCGGCGGAGACTGACTCTCAGTTTTCTTTTGCGCATGGGCATGCTGCTGGGCATCTTCTATTTTCTGACCGGCTGGGGCAGTCCGGCCCTGGTCGCCGCCATGGCGGGGCTGCTCGTTACCCGGCAACTCTGGCTGATCGGCAAAGGACGGATTCGACCGCTCCGGGGGTAATATGCATATCAGTCCCGACAACATCCTGATCTGGCAGTGGCAGGCGTTTCAGCTCAACGCCACCCTGCTGTTCACCTGGCTGAACATGCTGCTGCTCACCGCCGGCGCCGCGGCGGTCACCCGCCGGCTCGGCCGTGGCAAACCAATGGGGCGCGGGCAGAATCTGCTTGAGGTATTGGTTAGCGGCCTCATCGGCGAACTGGAGGCTCTCGGTCTCAAACCGGCCGCCGAGTTTCTCCCCTTCATCGGTACTTTGTTTCTGTTCGTGCTGATCTCCAACCTGCTGTCGGTGGTCCCCGGCTATCAGCCCCCCACCGGGTCGCTTTCCACCACCACGGCCCTGGCCGCATGCGTGCTGGTGGCGGTCCCATGGTGGGGCATCCGCCGGCAAGGGATGCTCAACTATTTAAAACTGTATCTGCAACCGACGCCGTTGATGCTCCCCTTCAACCTGTTCGGGGAGATATCGCGCACTCTGGCGCTGGCGGTACGACTGTTCGGCAACATCATGAGCGGCTCGATGATCGCCGCCATCCTGCTGACCGTCGCCCCGCTCTTCTTCCCGGTGGTGATGAATCTGCTCGGGTTGCTGATCGGGGTGATTCAGGCGTATATTTTTGCCATTCTGGCGGCGGTTTATATTGCTGCGGCGGTGCAGGTGCAGGAGGGGGAGGCGGGGAAAGAATCTTGAAAAACCTTTAGAATCTTTGAAAACCGTCGGGACTCGCCCCGACAGGCGACCTACTTT
>MHXM01000155.1:42549-46176 GCA_001825565.1 Desulfuromonadaceae bacterium GWC2_58_13 | reverse complement strand
TTCGAGCAGGCGGCCAAAGCCGATATCGCGGAACATCTGATCCATCTCACGGGTGAAACTGTCCATTTCTTTGAAAAGGTCCAGGCGTGTCATGATTTTCCTCCTTGATATTGTTTTTGGGTGGTGTTGATTCGCTGCCATTTTGTTGAAGGCGATATCAGGTATTACACAACGCATGCCAGTACCATTGGTTAATATTTATAAGCAAATACAATAACTTGTAATGTTCTATGAGGGGAGGTTCGAGGATGCGACGTCGCATCGGAGTGTCGCTGGCGACAGCTGCGACGTCGCAGGGGGGCATAAAAAAGGCCAGGCTTCCGCAATCTCGGAAGCCTGGCCTTTTTTATGCGTGATATTTAAAATTTGTAGAAAACGCCGTTATTTTACTGGCGATGGCCCCCATGGCAGTTTCTGCAGACCCTGAAATCCTCAAAGACGAAAAGATCGTCTTCGTTCAGGACCAGTGTGTGGCAATCGAGGCACTTTTTGTCCTTGGTCCGGATCAGCAGATGATGCCGGGTGGGATTGTTGATTCTGCCTCTTGTGCCCGTTATCGTTGTAGTTTCGGTAAAACCGCCATGACAGCCGAGACAGTCGTCGTTGGAGCCGATGTGGCCGAAATACGCAGCTTCACCGCCGGGGGTGATGATCCCGTCGCCATTGGTGTCGACCTGGATGTTGTGAATGGACAACGGGGCATGGCACTGTTCGCAGGGACGAATGGCCAGAGCTGTCGCGGATTGCGCATTGTGACACCAGGCGCATTGGTCAAAGCCGGTTTCATGGTGGGTTTGCATGTTGGAGAAGATAAGCTCTCCCGTGGTTTCGTCGGTCCCCCCGTCATGGCAGAACTGGCATGAGCCCCGTCCGTCGGGGCCGGCGCCGTTACTTGGCAGCGGCGTCACCATGGTGGCGGCATAGGAGGGAATATAATGGCCATCATCGCGGTTCTGCACCAGGGAGTCGTGGCAGGCGACGCAATCCCCGGCTTGAGCGGTAGCGCTCAGATGGTGAACCGACGATTCCCCCGGCTGTTGCTCGTGGCAATCCAGACAATTGGTCGTGAAAACCAGCCGAAAGGAGCCGTCGACGGATTGCAGGGAGTGGCAGGACATACAGTCCAGTTTCTCGTCGCTGGCAAGGGTATGATGCAGATCGCTGACGCTCGGACCGTGACATTCCCGGCATTGCTGTTCGTTCAGATCGTTGAACACGGCATCCAACAGGCCCAGCGTCTGTTCGGCGGGCGGAGGCGGGACATTGGCGAAAGAAATGAGCGGGAACAACAGGAGTGCGGTCAGCAGTATCTGGGCGACATAGCGAGATTTCTGGAACATGTTGAGCACCTCTTTGATTTGATAGAATTAATTTTATCAAATTAGGATAACCTAAGAGGTCTTGTCAATGGCTCTAATCTGGGGCAGGGGGCGGTACCGGGCTGTTTTTCGTGTAATCCTTTTGTGAAGGAGCGTCCTGTCCTTGCCGCATCCCGGGGCAGGGACAGGACCGTTATGTCCTACTCGCGGGATTTCTCAGCGTAGCGCCAATCGGTTCAATAGAATCCCGAGGTATTTGTTGCAGAGGTTGTTTCTGGGCAGTAAAGGGATGACCGGCTTCTTCCGTAATCCAAGTTGCTTGATCTCGGCAGTGATCAATGGGTGGTTGCCGAATTTCAACCCGCGACGAAAAGCGTTCAGTGCCTGCCGTTTGTGGCCGGCGGCAAGGAAGATCCGACCCAGGTTGAGATAAAGAATCGGCACGGGAAGAGCGCCTTCGATGGCATCTTTGCAGAGGGCGAGCGCCCGGCCGAACTCTTTTCGTTCGCTGGCCAGGCAATAGGCGAAGTAAGAGGTCAGCAGCGGACTTTTCCGTTCCTTGAGTACCTTTTCAAGGTGAACCAAGGCAATCAAGGTATTGCCGTTGTCTGCTTCGCGGATGGCCAGTTCGGCCAGGGTTCCTGACTCATCGGTGGTCATTTGTGTCCTCCATTGTTGGGTTGCCCTGTTTCCGGTAGGTATCGGTGACCAAATATGTTAGTCGAGTCGAGGCGTTTCACCGCTTCGGCGACCGGTTGACCCGGCCCGGATTAATCCATCTGGCCATTTCAGGGGTGCGACCGGCGGGGTGGGAAATCGGGATTAATTGAAGAGCAGGAAACGTGCCTTACAAAGTGGTGCCGGCGAGAATTTACCGGCGCCGCAAAGCGAAAATAGGGGAGCCTTAATCTGGGTGGGATTGTTCCTGGTCATGAAGCTGCCGGTAGAGGCGGAGAGACATCCAGCCGATCAGCAGCACCCCTGTTGCCAGCACGGTCCAGAGCAACCAGGTTTTCCAGGGAAAGGGCGTGGTTGAAAGTAGTTTGCTTTTCCCTCCGAGAAGAAATCGCGGGCCGGGTTCAACCTTTGCCACCGCCAGGTCGTTTTCGGTGGAAGCCGCGGTCTGTTGCAGCAGCTTCTCCAGGGGAAATCCGGGCGGTTCCATGTTTCCGCTGCCGTAGGCCAGCAGGAAAGGTCCCTCCCCCTGGGCCAGGAAAACCAGGCGCGCCGGCTGCCAGCCGAATTCGAACCGTGGCGCCGAGCGAAGGGCCGATTCGCTGCCGTCGATGGTCAGGGTCCAGTAGCGGGACATGGTCGGAGGTACGGTTACGGCGGGATTGGAAACCGATTGGCCGTCGGCCTGGAGGTTGTAGACCAGGCCCCGCCAGTGTTCTTGTTGGGGCGCGGTCATCGAAGCGCTCGACGACAGCCTGGCCGCGGCCATACTGTTGCTTTCCGCCAGATGAATCTGAATCGTATCGACCGGCGGAAAACCCTCCAGGTCGGCCAGAAAGGATTGGGACTGGCCGGCGACCGGAAGCGCGTTGACCTTGAGCCAGCGCCGCTGGGGGTGGCTGGTCGTGTAGTTCTGGCGCGTCAGGGCGATGATGCTCGATACGTCAGCCGGTGGCCGGTTTCCGGGCCAAGAGATCCGCAGATAGCGGGCGTGGGGTCGCGACAGCTCGATGCGGCTGCGGTCGAGCCGGTATCCCTGGTAACTCAGTCTGGCCACGGCGGCGCTGGTCAGTGGCCGCCAAGCATTCAGGTCGTTACTGGTTTCGATTTGGACTTCGCCGAGGAAATCCGTCCCCTGCTCGGCCCAGACCAGTTCCAGCGCATCGATGGGTCGGGTCTTGGTGCCGGCATCGACCAGGTAGGCGCGGACGGGCTCGGTTGCGGCGGACCCTTTCTGCTCGGAGGTCCGGACCTCGATGATGGTGCCCTGCGGATTGCGTGCCACCTGGATGGCCAGATCGCCATCGTTCATCGCCGTTTCGCCGCGGAGGGGAAAGAATGGCAATTCCGACGTCACCACGTCTTTGCGAACACTGGTCTGTTCTGGGCGGCGCAGGGCGTGGGGAACCACTTGCCCGGCGGCATTGAAGACCCGGATGTCGCCCAGATCGCGCCGGGTGACGGCCTGGTACAGGTCGAGAGGGAGTTCCAGCTGGTAAAACGCCTGCTGTCCGGTGACGTCCAGCTTTGCCCCGAAGGCGAACATGTCCATCGCCGGCTCGGCCGCGTTGGCCGGCGCCCAACTCAGAAGCAACCCTGCCAGCGCTGCAAGAAGGACTCTCATGCGGTCTCC